>JAFRQC010000005.1 GCA_017428805.1 Prevotella sp.
AAGATCAAACATTCCAATGGTGATTAACCTGCGTCAGAACACGAACGACGACAGCACCGCATTCGGCAAGTGGTTCGCAGAAGTAGACTCGAAGGAGCCCCTGAACCTCAAGGGTTTCGCCAAGCACATGACCTCACACGGCAAGATCGCCGACTATCAGATGTGCGTGCTGGTACTCGGACAGGTCGTAGAGTGCATGAGCGAGCTGCTCTCTCAGGGTCAGCCCGTGAAGCTCGACGGACTCGGCACCTTCTCCCCCACCGTCGATGGCCAGGGCAACGGCAAGAACGACATGGAGACGGCCGTGGCTGTGGGTCCCGACGCGATGATCAACGGCATCCGTATCAACTTCACGCCGGAGAACACCAAGGGCGAAAAGCTGACCTCGCGCGCCTTCAAGGAGCAGTGCATCTTCGAGTACGGCTACGTCGTTCAGAGCGAGATCCGCACCGTCAACGGCAAGCAGCGCCGCGTGCAGAAGAAGACGCCGATCTCCTACCTCCTGGCGCCCGCAGCCGACAACCAGGGCAACGGTTAGTTTAATGGCAGCGGAATGACACGGATTTTCACGGAATAAGTTTTTAACAGAACACTCTGTGTTCATCCGTGTTCATCCGAGGCAAAAAGAATCCGAGTATGAAGAAGCAGAGGATCATTGAGCTTGCGGTGAAGGTCATAGTAGCCGCACTCACGGCCTTCCTCACGGCCATCGGAACGACCAGTTGCATGGGGAAGGGGCCATTTTGAGCCACAGATGACACAGAATTCTCAGAGGAGATTATCACAGAGATGGGACTCGCAAGGTTATTTGCGGGTCCCATTTACCTATTTATATTTTAAAATCACTTAAAACAACAGCCAAAACGACGGATAATTCAGGAATTATCCTTACTTTTGCGGCGCGAAACTAACAATTAAAGAATTAGAAAATTAAAAAATTAGAAAATTATAAACGATGAAGACTGACATACAGATTGCGCGGGAATGTGAATTGCTGCCCATTGGCGAGATCGCCACACAGCTGGGGATCGCCCCTGAAGAGATAGAGCCGTACGGACGCTATATGGCCAAGGTGCCGGTGAGCCTGATCGACGAGAAGAAAGTGAAGAAGAGCCGACTGATACTGGTGACGGCCATCAGCCCGACGAAGGCGGGCATCGGCAAGACCACCGTGAGCATCGGCCTGACACTGGGTCTGAACAAGATCGGCAAGAAGGCGTCGGTGGCCCTCAGAGAGCCGTCGCTCGGCCCCTGCTTCGGCATCAAGGGCGGTGCTGCCGGTGGCGGCTATGCCCAGGTGCTGCCGATGGAGAAGATCAACCTGCACTTCACGGGCGACTTCCACGCGGTGACCTCCGCGCACAACACCATCAGCGCCCTCTTGGACAACTATATCTACCAGCACCGCAAGGACGGCTTCTCGTTGCGGGAGATCTACTGGAAGCGTGTGCTCGACGTGAACGACCGGAGCCTGCGCAACGTGGTGACGGGTCTAAGAGGCGACGGCGTGGTGAATGAGACGGGCTTCGACATCACCCCCGCCTCGGAACTGATGGCCATCCTCTGCCTGGCAACGAGCGAGGAAGACCTGCAGCGCCGCATCGAGAACATCGTCTTAGGCGTCACCTCCGACGGCAAGCTGTTTAAGGTGAAAGACCTCGGCGTGGCCGGAGCCATCACCGTACTGCTCAGAGATGCCCTCAACCCGAACCTCGTGCAGACGACGGAGCACACACCGGCCTTCATCCACGGCGGACCGTTTGCCAACATCGCCCACGGCTGTTCGAGCGTGGTGGCGACGAAGATGGCTATGAGCTACAGCGACTATGTGGTGACGGAGGCTGGTTTCGGTGCAGACCTCGGCGCAGAGAAGTTCTTCGACATCAAGTGCCGCAAGGCCGGACTGCTGCCGCGACTGGTGGTCATCGTAGCCACCACCCAGGGCCTGAAGATGCACGGCGGCGTGGATCTGGATCACATCAAGGAGCCGAACGCCAAGGGACTGACCGAGGGTCTGAAGAACCTGAACCGCCACATCCGCAATATGCAGGGCTTCGGACAGCCGGTGGTAGTGACGCTCAACCGCCACGATGAGGATCTGGAGGAGGAGATAGAGATCGTGCGCAAGAACTGTGAGGACTTGGAGGTGGGCTTTGCCGTGAACGAAGCCTTCCTGAAGGGTGGCGAGGGTGCCATCGAACTGGCGCAGACCGTGGTTGAGACGATCGACAAGCAACAGCCCCTGCCCATCCGCTTTACCTATAAGGAGACGGACCGGCTGGAGGACAAGATAGAGAAGGTGTGCAAGAGTATCTACGGCGCATCGGCCGTGGAATACGGCAAGACGGTAACGAAGAAGCTGGAATCGCTGCGCAAATCGTTTACCGACGACGACGGCGCGATAGCCCACTATCCCGTCTGCATCGCCAAGACGCAGTTCTCATTCTCGGCGGACTCGACCCGTTACGGTTCGCCCGAGGGATTTACCATCCGCATCCGCGACGTGATCCTGAACTGCGGCTCGGAGATGATCGTGGCCATCGCGGGTGATATGCTCCGTATGCCGGGACTGCCTAAGAGTCCGCAGGCGGAGCGCATCACCATCGTGAATGGAGAAATCGAGGGTCTATCTTAGAAATTCCACTTCAGGGCGACGGTGGGATTGATGAAGAACGTCTTGTCGTCATAGGTGTTGTAGATGAAGTTGTTGCTGATCTCCACCTCGCTACCGACGCTGAAATGCGGTGTGAAGTTGTACCAGAACTGCGGCTCGGAGAGGATGACGAGCATACCGTGGCCATAGTGATCCGGCTTGCTGTTCTCAGCGCGCCAGAAATCGATAAAGCCCGAGAAAGTGCATTTTTTGTTGGCAAACGTCAACCCCCACACACCTGTCAACTGGAAACTGTTGTAGGCCCAGGTGTAGTCGTAGCTCTTGAAGAAACGCTTATACATCAGCTGCACCGACCAAGTCTTCGTGAAGTCGGCGTTGTGGCCATTGTAGGCGGCACCGAGGAGGGCGGCGTGCTGGAAACTGCGGATGTCGTCGCGGCCCAGACCGCCATTGTACTCGATGTGGGCGGCGAAGGGTGTCTCCTTGCCGAGCTTGAACTCACGTGAGATCTCGGTGTAGGCGCTGCGGAAGAATTTGTTCGTGAGGTCGAGATCGACGAAGTAATACCACGAACCCCAAGGGTCAGCCTTGAACTGCTCGAGCGTGACGGTGACTTTCTGACGGTCAGGCTCCTGATCGGGATAGATGTTACGGCCGAAGTCGTAGTGCAACTGGATGTTCTGAGCGTTGGCCGTGAGGGCTGCTACAGCCATCAGGGCGAAAACAAAAATCTTTTTCATACAATTACTATAATTATTATTCAATTTTTTCGACAACGAATTTCACGAATTACACGAATTTTTTGGCTGCGCGCAGTAACCATAAATAAGCTTGGCGGCGTTGTCGGGGGCGCATTGGTCACCGAGGCGGCGGGAGACGTCGGCGTAGCCTTCAAGCATACGGTCGCGGTCGGGACCGGAGAGGATGCGCTCCAGTTCGTGACGGATATGGCCGACGGTGAAGGTGTCTGCCAGGAGTTCGGTGACCACCTCGCGGTCGGCAATGAGGTTGACGAGCGAGATGTAAGGCACCTTGATGAGATAACGGTGCACGATGCGGGCGATCTTGGGCAGGGGGAGTTTGTAGCAGACCACCTGCGGCACATTGAAGAGGGCCGTCTCGAGGGTGGCGGTGCCACTGGTGACGAGGGCGGCGTGGGCCTTTGCCAACAACGGATAGGTCTCGTTATAGACCACCTCTACCCCACTCCCTTTGACGAAGGTGGCGTAATAGTCGGCCTCGATGCCCGGGGCGCCGGCGAGGATGACGCGATAGTCGGTCATATAAGGCGAAACGGCCTCGATCATAGCGGGGAGATTGTCTTTAATCTCCTGACGGCGGGAACCGGCAAGGAGGGCGATAATTTTTTTCGAGGAGTGTGGAGGGAGGAGGGAGGAGGGAGATATGTCTGAGGCAGAACCTGTGGCAGGAGTATTCTCACTCCTCACTCCACACTCCTCACTCCTCAAGAACTCCCTCACCTCTGCTGCCGTGGGATTACCCACGTAGTGGATGGGATAATGGTGTTTCTTTTCGAAGAAATCCACCTCGAAGGGCAGGATGGAGAAGAGTTCATCGACATCGCGACGGATATTTTTGATGCGGTGCTCCTTCCAAGCCCAGATCTTCGGGGAGATGTAGTAATAGACGGGGATGTTTGTCCGCGATTTTACATATTCTGCAATCTTCAGGTTGAAACCCGGATAGTCCACGAGGATGACGCAGTCAGGTTGCCAAGAGTGGATATCCTGCTTACAGAACTTCATATTCTTCAGGATGGTCGAAAGATGCAGCAGCACGGGAATCAAGCCCATATAGGCCAAGTCGCGATAATGGCGGACGCGTGTGCCGCCGACGGCCGTCATCAGGTCGCCGCCGAAGAAACGGAAGTCAGCCTCGTTGTCAATTTCCTTCAACGAGCGCATCAGGTGGGAGGCGTGGAGGTCGCCAGAGGCTTCGCCGACGATGAGATAATATTTCATTGACTTTGAGCTTTGAACTTTGAACTTTAAACTTTATGATTACCAAGATCCCAGGAGTCGATGAGGGAGATGGCGGAGTGGGCGGTGAGGTCGATCTGGGTGGGAGTGATGGCGACGTAGCCGTGATCGAGGGCCCAACGGTCAGTGTCCTCGGCATCGGGCTCGTCGTTGGTGTAGTGACCCACCATCCACCAGTAGTCGTAGCCACGGGGATGATGACACTTCGTCACCTCGGAGCCCCAGGTGCCATAGGCCATACGACAGACCTTAACTCCCTTGTAGGTGGGGAGGAGCGGGAAGTTCACATTCAGACACACGCCTTTGGGCAGGCCGTCAGCCAACACCTTCGCCGTGATCTCACGGATGAGCGGACGGAGAGGTTCGAAGTCGGCATCGTCACGATGGTCGCAGAGTGAGAAGGCGACAGAGGGGATGTACTTCATACTGCCTTCGAGGGTGACACCCATCGTTCCGCTGTAATGGGCATTGACGGAGGCATTGTCGCCGTGATTGATGCCGCCGATGACCATATCAGGCCTTCGGGGACAGATTTCGGCCAAGGCCATCTTCACACAATCGACAGGTGTGCCGTTGCACGACCAGATTTCGACACCTTCGCGCTTCTCCCGAAGATATAGCCTCAACGGTATAGTGGCGGAGAAGGCACAGGAGAAGCCGCTGCGGGCGTCTTCCGGGGCACAGACGATGATGTCGCCATAGTCGGAAACCATCTCCACCAGCTGACGGATACCCTTCGCCTGATAGCCGTCATCATTGGAAATAAGTAGTAAAGGTCGTTTAATTTCCATAAAATATCAATGATTTGACTGCAAAATTACGAAAAAAGGTTTAAATGAAAGGGATTTCTCGACGGAAATTAGTAACTTTGTGCCCAAATTTCTCTATTTATCAATTAAAGTTAGAATAATTAGGAATTAAGATGGGAAAAATCATCGCATTAGCAAACCAGAAGGGCGGCGTGGGAAAGACGACAACCACCATTAACCTGGCAGCCTCACTCGCCACGTTGGAAAAGACCGTCTTGGTAGTAGACGCAGACCCGCAGGCCAACGCCTCCAGCGGACTGGGCGTCGACATCACGGAAGTGGAAAGCTCCATTTACGAATGCATCATCAATAAGACCGACGTCAGGGATGCCATCTATACGACCGACATCGAGGGACTGGACATCATCCCCAGCCACATTGACCTGGTGGGCGCAGAGATTGAGATGCTGAATATGGATAACAGAGAGAGAGTATTGAAGAATGTGCTCACCCCCGTACAGAACGATTACGACTACATCCTCATCGACTGTTCGCCGTCGCTGGGCCTCATCACCGTCAACGCGCTGACAGCGGCCGACTCGGTGATCATCCCCGTGCAGTGTGAGTACTTCGCTCTCGAAGGCATCAGCAAGCTGCTCAACACGATCAAGATCATCAAGAACAAGTTGAATCCGCAGTTGGAGATCGAAGGTTTCCTGCTGACGATGTACGACAGTCGCCTCAGACTGGCCAACCAGATCTACGACGAGGTGAAGCGCCACTTCCAGGAACTGGTGTTCAAGACCGTCATCCAGCGTAACGTGAAACTGTCGGAGAGTCCCAGCCACGGTCTGCCCGTGATCCTTTACGACGCAGACTCCACCGGCGCGAAGAACCACCTCGCCCTAGCACAAGAAATCATCCATAAAAACAAATAAACCCAATGGCTGTTAAGAAGAAATACGACCGTAATGTCCTCGGACGGGGACTGGACAACATCGGCTCAGGGAAGGGTCGCGGACTCGACGCCCTGATCGACACGAGTGATGTCCACGTCCAAGGTTCGTCCAACTTGAGTGAGATCGCCCTGACTATGATCTCGCCCAATCCTAACCAACCACGAACAGACTTCGATGAAGCGGCGCTGCAGGAACTGGCTGCCAGCATCCGTGAGATCGGGCTCGTCACGCCCATCACCCTCAGGCAGATGGGAGAGAATGAATATCAGATCATTGCCGGTGAGCGTCGTTGGAGAGCGGCCACGCTGGCAGGCCTCACCACCATCCCCGCCTATATCCGTACGGCGGAAGACGAGAAGGTGATGGAGATGGCACTCGTGGAGAACATCCAGCGTGAGGATCTGAACCCCATCGAGATTGCATTGGCCTATCAGCATCTGTCGGAAACGACGGGTATGACCCAGGAAAGGATATCCTCCCGTGTGGGCAAGAGCCGCACGTCGATCACCAACTATATGCGTCTGCTGAAACTGCCCGCACAGATACAGATTGCGCTGAAGAACAAAGACATCGATATGGGCCACGCCCGTGCGCTGCTGGCCATCGACAGTCCCTCGACACAGCTCAAACTGTTCAAGGAAGTACAGCGTAACGGCTACTCCGTGAGAAAGGTGGAGGAGCTGGTGCAGAAGCTGAAGAACGGCGAGAGCATCCAGACCGTCAAGAAGCCTGACTCACAGCTGTCGCTGGAATACAGCATCCTGCGCGACCGACTGTCAGACCTCTTCAAGGTGAAGGTACAGATGACCTGCTCGTCCCAGGGCAAGGGTAAGATCAGCATCCCGTTCGCCAACGAGGACGAGTTGGAGCACGTTATGAACATCATTGATAAAATCAAGAACTGATTGAGAGGTGAGAGGTAAGAGGTGAGAGGTAAGAGAATACATATCATATTCTGCCTCCTGCTGATTGCAGGAATTCAACAGGTCAAGGCACAGGACCGTTTTGATGACGACAGCCTGAATGTCACCAAGTTCGACAGTATCTCCGTCGTCGTAGATACAACCTTCAGCAAGAAGGAGATGAAACAAGACTGGTCTACGTGGCGTCCTGATCCCAAGCGGGCCCTGTGGCTCGCACTCGTCATCCCCGGAGGGGGACAGATCTACAACCGCAAGTATTGGAAACTGCCGCTCGTGTATGGCGGATTCATCGGCTGTATGTATGCGATGAACTGGAACAATATGATGTACAAGGACTATTCCCAGGCCTATATAGACCTGATGGACAACGATCCCAACACACAGAGTTACAACCAGTTCCTGCATCTGGGTACGAGGATCACCACAGAGGCCGACAAAAAGCGGTATGAGGACATCTTCAGGAAGCGAAAGGACAAATACAGACGCTGGCGTGACCTGAGTTTCTTTGTGATGTTAGGAGTGTATGCGCTGTCGGTCATCGATGCCTACGTGGATGCAGAGTTGTCCGTGTTCGACATCTCCGACGACCTGAGCCTGAAGGTGGAGCCGACGATTATCAACAACCGATCGTCAAGCAATCCGATAGATGCATCGTCGGTAGGACTGCAATGCAGCCTAAACTTTTAAAGGTGAAAAAGTGAAAAGGTGAAAAAGTAAACAATAAAAGCAAAACCAAATATAAAGAATGAAGAAAAAACTGATGATCATCCTCGTTGCCGCGTTTCTCGGAGGAAGCCTCGGCCTGAATGCCCAAGTGGTCAACACTGACGTTCCGACAGAAGAAGAGTTCGAAGAGGAAGAAGGCGAAGACGAAGAAGATGAAGAGGAAGAAGGAATAGACGAAGAGGAAGAAAACGCTGAGGAACTGAGCGAAGACGAGTTTGCCGTCACCGACCAGGAGGGCAATGAGGAAGTCATCGAGTTTCCTGAGGCTATGACCTATGACCTCGACAGCCTTCTCAACCTCTATACGTCGAAAACATATCTGTCGCCTGGCGACTGCGAGATGAAGAACGAGAATCCCACGTTCCCGAAGGAGGTGTATATCGAACGCCTCAGCCGCATCCCCTCGGTGATGGAATTTGCGTATAATGACATTGTGCAGCGGTTCATCGACCGTTACAGCGGACGACTGCGCTATTCCGTCAGCTATATGCTGGGGGCTGCCAACTTCTACCTCCCCATCTTTGAAGAAGCCTTAGAGGCCTATCAGCTGCCCCTCGAACTGAAATACCTGCCCATCATCGAATCGGCCCTGAATCCGAAGGCCGTCTCACGGGCTGGTGCAACAGGACTCTGGCAGTTTATGCTGGGCACGGGCAAGCAATACGGTCTGGAGGTCAACTCCCTCGTTGATGAGCGTCGTGATCCCGTAAAGTCGTCTTATGCCGCAGCACGCTATCTGCGTGACCTTTACAAGATCTTCGGCGACTGGAACCTGGTGATTGCCGCCTATAACTGCGGACCTGAGAACATCAACAAGGCCATCCACCGCGCCAATGCCAATGCGGCCAAGACGGCCGATGCACAGACGGGCGAGACGCAGGCCATTAATAAAGACTACTGGCATATCTACCCCTATCTGCCGGCAGAGACCCGTGGCTATGTGCCTGCCTTCATCGCTGCCAACTACATTATGACATATTATTGCGAGCACTTTATCTGTCCGATGACCACCCGTCTGCCGGCACAGAGCGACACCGTGATGGTGCACCGTGATGTGCATCTGGAACAGATTGCAGGCGTCATCGGTACGGATGCCGACCTGTTGCGCTCGCTGAATCCCGAATATCGCCGCGACATCGTGCCAGGCAACACCAAGCCTTGCGCCATCCGTATGCCAATGGCCGATACGGGCAAGTTCATCGATAATGAAGACTCTATCTATAATTACCGTGTCAGTGAGCTGCTGACGAAGCGTCTGGTGGTGGATGTCAATGATGATGTGCCCACCTTCTCACGCAGTCGTGGTTCATATAGCCGGAGGAGTGGCCGTTACAGCCGTCGTGCTGCCCGCAACTCACGTCGTGGGGCCAGGGCAACGAGATTGTCAAGGTCGAGAGGCGGCGGTTCTGTGACCATCCAGCGTGGACAGACTTTGTCGCAGATTGCCAAGCGCAATGGCACCACCGTTGCCAAGCTCCGCAAGCTGAACGGCATCAAGGGCAACAACATTCAGGCAGGTAAGAAGATCAGAGTCAGATGAGGAGTGAAAAGTGAAAGGGTGAAAGCTTATGGCAGAGGAAGATCTTAGACTACAGGAAGAGGCTGATGACAAGATCATCAACGAGGCGTTCGAGACACTGTTGAACGACTATTTAAAGTCGCGCCATCGTAAGAAAGTAGACCTCATCACCAAGGCCTTCAACTTTGCACGCCAAGCTCACAAAGGGGTTCGACGCCTCTCTGGTGAGCCTTATATTATGCACCCCATCGCCGTCGCACAGATTGCGTGTTCTGAGATCGGACTGGGTTCGACGAGTATTTGTTCGGCCTTGTTGCACGATGTCGTGGAAGACACAGACTACACTGTAGAGGATATCGAGAACATCTTCGGTGCGAAGATTGCACAGATTGTCGACGGACTGACGAAGATCAGCGGCGGCATCTTCGGCGAGCAGGCCTCAGCCCAGGCTGAGAACTTCAAGAAACTGCTGCTGACGATGAGCGACGATATCCGCGTGATCCTCATCAAGATCTGCGACCGTCTGCACAATATGCGTACTCTGGATTCCCAGCCTGCCAACAAACAATATAAGATTGCAGGTGAAACGCTCTATATCTATGCACCCCTCGCCAATCGTCTGGGACTGAATAAGATCAAGTCGGAACTGGAGAATCTCAGCTTCAAGTTCGAGCATCCAGACGAATTTGCCAATATCGAGGCTAAGCTGAAGTCTACCCACGCCTCCCGTCACGAACTCTTCGACCAGTTTACGGCCCCCATCAAGGCCTCTCTGGAGAAGATGGGCATCCAGTATGAGATTAAGGAACGCGTGAAGACCCCCTACTCCATCTGGAACAAGATGCAGAACAAGCACGTCACCTTCGAGGAGATCTATGATATCCTGGCCGTGCGCATCATCTTCACCCCCAAGGTCAGGGAAGAGGAAATCAACGAGTGCTTCAAGATCTATGTGGCCATCTCACAGATTTACAAGTCACACCCAGACCGTCTGCGCGACTGGCTCTCACAGCCCAAAGCCAACGGTTATCAGGCCCTGCACGTCACACTGATGTCGAAACAAGGCCGATGGATAGAGGTTCAGATACGCTCAGACCGTATGGATGAGGTGGCAGAACAGGGATTTGCGGCCCATTGGAAATACAAGGACGGCGTGGAAGAGGAATACACGGAGGACGAGAACGAACTGAACGACTGGCTGCGCACCATCAAGGAAATCCTCGACGATCCCCAGCCGGATGCGATGGACTTCCTCGACACCATCAAACTGAACCTCTTTGCCAGCGAGATATTCGTGTTCACGCCAAAGGGAGAGATCCGCACGTTGCCTGCCGACTGTACGGCCCTCGACTTTGCCTTCTCCATCCATACTTTTCTCGGCAGCCATTGTATCGGCGCGAAGGTGAACCATAAGCTGGTGCCCCTGAGCCATAAGCTGCAGAGCGGTGACCAGGTGGAGATCCTCACATCAAAGTCGCAGCACGTCAGTCCTGCATGGATCAACTTCGTCTCCACAGCCAAGGCGAAGGCGAAGATTCAGGCCATCCTGCGTCGCGACAACAGAGAGGTGCAGCGCAGAGGCGAGGAAATCCTGAATGCCTTCCTCGAGAAGAATCACCACGAACCCAGCCTTGCGCTGGCAGACCGTCTGGCAGAGTTCCACGCTTACAGCAAGCGCAACGAGTTCTATCAGGCCCTCGGCGAGAAGATCGTCATTTTGGGCGACAAGGATCTCGACGAACTCAGCGGCAAGAACAAGAGTACGGAGAGCAGCGGCTGGCTCAAGTACGTGCCCTTCGTCGGAAAGAAAAAGAAAGAAGAGGAACCCAAACAGGATCTCTTCATCGTGCCGGAGAAGTTCAATCGCAAGAAGCCCATCTTTATCAGCGAGGAGAACATCAACCAGTATAAGTTCGCCAGCTGCTGTCACCCTATCCCTGGAGATGATGCCTTGGGCTATATCAACAACAAGAACCAGATAGAGATCCACAAGCGTAACTGTCCTGTGGCTGCCAAGCTCAAAACCAGTTTCGGCAACCGTATCCTCGACATCAAGTGGGATATGCACAAGATCCTCTACTTCGACGCTACGTTGCGATTAGGAGGCATCGACCGTGTGGGACTGCTGAATGAGATCACCCAGATCATCTCTTCGCAGATGAACGTGAACATCCACAAGGTGATCATCACCTGTGAGGACGGTATCTTCGACGGCAGTATCGAGCTGCGCGTTCACGACAGAGAAGACGTGAAGACCATCGTCAGCAATCTGAGAGCCGTCGCCGACCTGAAGGAAATATCAGAAATCCTTTAGCGGGCTACGCCCTAAATGATGAATGAAAAATGATGAATGATAAATTTACGAATGTATGAAGGCCATCATAACTAGATACAATCGAAGAATAATGATGATATGTTTATCGTTCATCATTTTTCATTCATCATTTAGCGAAGCGCAAGCCGCAGGGAAATACGACAACCCAGACACCATCGTCGTAGCCAGAGACGGCACAGGAGAATTTCGTACGGTAGACGAAGCCATCGAGGTGTGCAGAGCCTTTATGGATTACCATAAGGTCATCTATATTAAGAAAGGTACGTATAAGGAGAAACTTATCATCCCCTCGTGGCTACAGAACATCGAACTCTGTGGCGAAGATGCTGAGCAGACCATCATCACCTACGATGACCACGCAAACATCAAAGTGCTCTTAGGTACCGCTGAGCCACGCTTGCAGGCGATGGGCACCTTCCGCACTTACACTCTGAAAATCGAAGGAAACAATATCACCCTGAAGAACCTGACCATCGAAAACAACTCCGCAAGACTGGGACAGGCCGTCTCTCTCCATACGGAAGGGGATCGCATCCAAGTCATTAACTGTCGCATCATCGGCCATCAGGACACCATCTACACAGGTATGGCTGGCACAAGGCTCTGGTTCAAAGGCTGTTACATCTGTGGAACAACGGACTTCATCTTCGGCCCAAGCATCGCCTGGTTCGAGGACTGCACCATCGAAAGCCTCATCAACAGCTATGTAACGGCAGCCTCAACACCCAAGGATCAGCCTTATGGATATGTCTTCAACAATTGTCGCCTGATTGCTGCAGAAGGTGTGGACCAGGTCTATCTGGGTCGTCCTTGGCGAGACTACGGCTATACGCTCTTTATGAATTGTGAGCTGGGGCGCCATATCCGTCCTGAAGGCTGGCACCATTGGGAGAAACAAAGAGAACAGACTGCCCGTTATCTGGAATACAACAATCGAGGGGAAGGGGCACAACCACAACAGCGTGTCAGCTGGAGCCGTCAGCTGACGAAAAAAGAAGCGGCAACCATCACACCAGAAAAGGTCTTTACCCTTCAGGATAGCTGGTTGCCGGATAACTTATAAATCAATCGGATCTGACTATTGCAGATAGTCGAGCTGCTTTCTCAAGGACTGCAACTCCGAACGAATGCTGATAAGTGACTCGAGCACATCGGCTTTCTTATCCACACCCGTACGATTGGCATTGATCATCTTCTTGGCGGCGGCAATCTTAAAGCCGCGAACCTTCACCAGATTATGAATCAGGCGAACCTGCTCAATATCCTTCTCCGTATACTGGCGGACTTTCGACGGTCCGCTGACTTTCGGCTTCAGGAAAGTAAACTCCTGCTCCCAATAGCGAAGTGTACTCTCGTTCAGGCCAAACATCTGTGCGACTTCTCCAATGGAGTAGTACAGCTTGAGGTTCTTGTTCAGATTCAATGCCATATTATTTACGATTTACAGATTTACGATTTACGGATCAGAGATCAGCCAACTCTATCACCTTATCCATAGCGGCAGAGAGACCGTCAACATTCTTTCCGCCTGCAGAGGCGAAGTGAGGCTGTCCTCCGCCACCACCCTGCATCAGCTTGGCAGCCTCGCGAACCAGCTGTCCGGCGTTCAGACCACGGTCTTTAACCATATCGTCGCTGAGCATCACATTCAGCGTCGGCTTGTTTTCGAAGACGGAGCCTATCACACAGAGCAGATTCTCAGGATGGCGCTCACGGATCTTGAACACCAGGTCCTTGGCGACATTCGGCATCATCACGGTCTTGGCAGTCACAACCGTCACGCCATTGATGATACGGGCCTTTTCCAGCATTTCCATAGAGAGATTAAATACGCGCTGAGCCTGGAACACTTCTATATCCTTCTTCATCGCATCGTGCTCTTCGACATATTTCTGAATCACGCCTTGCAGGTCCTTCGCGTTGTTGAAGAACGAGCGAACAGCCTTCAGGATATCCTCCGTCTTATAGAGGAATTCTTCGCACTCACGACCGGTCTTGGCCTCGATACGACGGATACCCGCTGCCACAGAACTCTCAGAGACAATCTTGAAGAAGCCGATCTTACCCGTAGCCTTAGCGTGGATACCACCACAGAACTCACACGACGGGCCGAAGCAGACCACACGCACCTTATCGCCATACTTCTCGCCGAAAAGGGCGATGGCACCAATCTTCTTTGCCTCCTCGAAGGGCAGGTCACGATACTCCTCGAGAGGAATATCCGCACGGATCATCTGATTGACCATACGTTCCACCTGACGGATCTCTTCGTCAGTCACTTTCTGGAAGTGTGAGAAGTCGAAACGCAGAGTATCTGGCGAGACGAACGAACCCTTTTGCTCCACGTGCTCACCCAGAATCTGCCTCAAAGCATAGTCGAGCAGGTGGGTTGCCGTATGGTTGGCGGCAGAAGCCTCGCGCTTGTTCGTATCCACACAAGCCATAAACTGGGCTGTGGGATCCTTCGGCAGCTGCTTGACGATGTGAACCGTCTGGTTGTTCTCACGCTTGGAGTCGATGACCTCGATGGTCTCAGCCTCGTTGCAGAGGACACCACAGTCACCTACCTGACCACCCATCTCGCCATAGAACGGCGTATTATCGAGCACGAGCTCATAGAACTCATTCTTCTTCTGCGTCACCTTACGATAACGGAGGATATGACAATCGTATTCCGTATAGTCGTAGCCCACGAACTGCTGCTCACCCTGGGCTAGTTCCACCCAGTCTGAATTTTCGACGGCTGCAGCATTGCGGGCACGCTCCTTCTGCTTCTGCATCTCGACATTAAACTGCTCTTCGTTGACGGTGAAGCCGTTCTCACGACAGATCAGCTCAGTCAGATCGAGGGGGAAGCCGTAGGTATCGAAGAGGCGGAAAGCCTGAACACCGTCGAGCTCCGTCTTCTGGTCCTTACGCAACTGCTCCATTGCGTCGCTGAGCATACCAATACCCTTGTCGAGGGTGCGCAGGAAAGCATCTTCCTCTTCCTTCATCACCTTTGAGATCAGCTGCTGCTGAGCCTTCAGTTCAGGGAAGGCATCGCCCATCTCAGCCACGAGCGTGGGCACAAGTTTATAGAGGAACGACTCCTTCTGATCAAGGAACGTATAGGCATAGCGGACGGCTCTTCTCAAAATTCGGCGGATGACATAGCCGGCCTTCGCATTCGAAGGCAGCTGGCCATCGGCGATGGAGAACGAAACAGCACGCAGATGGTCTGCACAGACACGCATAGCGACATTGATATCATCCTGCTCCTTGCTGACCTCACCCTCTTCAAAAGTGGTGTATTTCAGACCTGTAATCTGCTCCTGAGCCTTGATGATCGGCTGGAAAATATCCGTATCGTAGTTCGAGTGCTTGCCCTGAAGCATACGGACAAGGCGCTCAAAGCCCATACCTGTGTCAATGACATTCATCGAGAGCTTCTCCAACGAACCGTCAGCCTTGCGATTGAACTGCATAAACACAAGGTTCCAGATCTCAATCACCTGCGGATCATCCTGATTCACCAATTCACGACCACTCTTGCCTGAGGCCTTGCGCTGCTCAGGAGTACGAGAGTCCACGTGGATTTCTGAACAAGGGCCACAGGGACCTGTATCGCCCATCTCCCAGAAATTGTCGTGCTTGTTGCCGTTGATGATATGATCCTCGGGCACATGCTTGGCCCAATATTTGGCGGCCTCATCGTCACGAGGGATGTTCTCCTCAGGCGAACCCTCGAAGACCGTCACGTAGAGATCCTCTGGATTCAGCTTCAGCACATCCACCAGATACTCCCAGGCCATATCGATTGCGCCCTCCTTGAAGTAGTCGCCAAACGACCAGTTGCCGAGCAGCTCGACCATCGTGTGGTGGTAGGTGTCGTGTCCCTCCTCCTCCAGGTCGTTGTGCTTGCCTGAGACACGGAGGCACTTCTGGGTGTCAGCCCGTCTGCGCGGCTCCGGATCACGGGTGCCGAGGATGATATCTTTCCATTGGTTCATACCTGCGTTGGTAAACATCAGCGTGGGGTCATCCTTGATGACCATAGGTGCTGAGGGCACGATGGCGTGCTGCTTTGACTCGAAGAATTTCTTGAATGAGTCGCGGATTTCGTTTGCTGTCATTGTCGTATTTGTTTTCTTAATTGGCTGCAAAATTACAAAATTATTCTGAAACAGCCAAAACTATCGCCGAATTCTTAATTAAAATATGTATAGCGCGCAAAAGACGCCTGAATCATCTTTTGGTAATAATTGTTTACACCGCAAGATTGACCTGGATGGACTCGGACTTTACAGGCACTAAAGTGGGAGTTTAGATAGGGGAAACTCCGACTTTAGATAGGGGAAAGTCCCAGTTTCAAGGCAGGAAAGTCCGAGGTTATATAACTCTTTGGCTATCAATATTTTACGAAAAATCCGAGAAATTGCGAAATATCCTGACAAAATCGCCCTCTCAAAAAGTCTTTGAAAAAGAATTTCGCAGGAAAATTGGCGGATTCAAATTTTTTTTGTACCTTTGCAGCAGAAAAGCTAAAGACCAGGAAGAGAATGGACGACGAGACAAAAGACGACGAGATCCTCGAACAGCAGGAGTCGGAGAGCCAGCAGGAAGGCCACTCCGACTATAAACCCGTGAACCGCTTCGATGCCGCAGCCGTGCATCATCTGAGCGGTATGTATCAGAATTGGTTCCTCGATTATGCCAGCTACAGCATCCTCGACCGCGCTGTGCCCCATCTGGAGGACGGCCTGAAACCCGTGCAGCGCCGCATCCTCCACTCGATGAAGCGGATGGACGACGGCAGATATAATAAGGTGGCGAACATCGTGGGCCACACGATGCAGTTCCATCCTCACGGCGACGCCTCCATCGGCGACGCCCTCGTGCAGCTGGGACAGAAGGAGCTGCTCATCGACACCCAAGGAAACTGGGGTAACATCCTGACGGGTTCCTCAGCCGCAGCCCCACGATACATCGAGGCCAGACTGTCGAAATTCGCCCTCGACACCGTCTTCAACCCCAAGACGACGGAGTGGAAGATGTCGTATGACGGACGCAACAAGGAACCTATCACCCTGCCTGTGAAGTATCCGCTGCTGCTGGCCCAAGGCGCAGAAGGCATCGCCGTAGGACTCTCCACGAAGATCCTGCCCCATAATTTCTGCGAGATCTGCGACGCAGCCATCAGCTATCTGCACGACCAGCCTTTCCAGCTATATCCAGACTTCCCCACCTCTGGCAGCATCGATGTATCGAAATACAACGACGGCCAGCGGGGAGGCTCCGTCAAGGTGAGGGCGAAAATCGAGAAGGTGGACCAGAAGACGCTCGTCATCCGTGAGATTCCATTCTCCAAGACCTCTGAGACGTTGCAGGACTCCATCGTCAAGGCCGTTGAGAAAGGTAAGATCAAGGCCCGTAAGGTGGAGGATCTGACGGCTGCCAACGTCGAGATTCAGGTGCATCTCGCCCCAGGCGTCTCTTCAGACAAGACCATCGACGCCCTCTATGCTTTTACAGATTGTGAGATCAGTATCTCGCCCAACTGCTGCGTGATTGAGGACAACAAGCCTAAGTTCCTGACTGTCAGCGATGTGCTGCGCCACAGCGTGGACCGCACGAAAGACCTTATTCGTCAGGAACTCGAAATCCGAAAGGGTGAGCTTCTGGAACAGTTGCACTTCCAGTCATTGGAGAAGATCTTCATCGAAGAACGCATCTATAAGGATAAGAAATTCGAACAGGCGCCCACCATCGACGCCGTCTGCGAGCATATCGACGAGCGACTGACGCCCTACTACCCCACCCTGATCCGTGAAGTGACCAAGGACGACATCCTCAAACTGCTGGAAATCAAGATGCAGCGCATCCTGAAATTCAACAAAGACAAGGCAGAAGAGCTGATGGCACGCCTGAAGGCAGAGATTGAGGATATAGACCGCGATCTGGCGAACCTCGTGGAGGTGACGGCCAACTGGTTCCAGTTCCTCAAGGACAAATACGGCAAGGATCATCCGCGACTGACGGAGATCCGCAATTTCGACACCATCGAGGCCTCGAAGGTGGCCGAAGCCAACCAGAAACTCTACATCAATCGTACGGACGGCTTCATCGGCACAGGCCTGAAGAAGGACGAGTTCGTCTGCAACTGCTCCGATATCGATGACATCATCATCTTCTACAAAGACGGTAAATACAAGGTTATCCGTGTGGCGGAGAAGGTGTTTGTGGGCAAAAACGTGCTCTATCTCGACGTTTTCAAGAAGAACGACGCCCGCACGACCTATAATGCAGTCTATCGCGACGGCAAGAAAGGCAACTGCTTCATCAAGCGTTTCAACGTGACGACGATGACGCGCGATAAGGAGTACGACTTGACGCAAGGCACGCCTGGCTCGAAGGTGATGTACTTCAGCGCCAACCCCAACGGCGAGGCAGAAATCATCAAGGTGACGCTCGAACCCAATCCGAAACTCAGGAAAATCTTTGTCGATAAGGACTTCTCGGAGGTGATGATCAAGGGGCGCACGTCGAAAGGTAATCTGCTGACGAAGTTCCCTGTACATCGTATCGGCCTGAAGAGTCACGGACATTCGACACTCGGCGGACGAAAGGTGTGGTATGATCCAGACGTCAACCGTCTGAATTACGACGAACACGGACGACTGTTGGGTGAGTTCTTCGACAACGACCAGATCCTCGTTGTGCTGAAGAACGGTGAGTGCTACCTCACGAACTTCGATCTGAACAACCATTTCGAGGAGAACATCCTGCGAATAGAGAAGTACGACTCATCAAAAGTGTGGACCGCCATCCTCTACGATGCTGATAATCAGGGTTATCCGTACTTGAAACGCTTCCTGATGGACGCCACGAAGAAGAAGCAGAACTGGCTTTCAGACAATCCCGTCTCGCAACTCATTCTGTTGACAGACACCGTCTATCCGCTCATCAAGGTGACTTATGGAGGCGTCGATGAGTTCAGGGGATCGGAAGAGATCGATGCAGAGCAGTTCATTGCCGTCAAGGGATACAAGGCAAAAGGTAAGCGCCTGACTACCTGGCAGATAGCCAGCATTGAGGAGTTGGAGCCTGTGCGCTTCCCTGAAGAGCCTGAGGAGCCAGAGAATCCGGATGACTCTGATGATGGAGATGACTCCGACGATTCAGATCTCCAGACGCCCTCCGAAGAGTCCCCAGCCCCTCGAAACAACCAACCACAGGAAGAACTAAGCCTCTTCGACGATGAAGAATAAACTCCTGCTACTGTTCCTCACCCTGGTTCCGCTGTGTGCCGCCGCCCAGGAATCCACCTCCGCCAACATCATCGGCGTGGGCTCCTCTAGGATTCTCGACACATACATCAATCAAGAGAAGTTCTCAGGCATCGGCTTCACCTATTTATATATTAAGGAACGCGCGAAGGAAGGCAAGAAGTGGAACAGCGTCATCGAGCATGAGTTGGATATCTCAAGTACCAAGGACAGGAGCAAAGACAATCAGATGATAGAGGGCGACTACAATCTCTATTGGGGCAGATACCGTCATTGGCAGCTCTTCGCAGACCGTCTTCTGTTGCAGGCAGGCGGCCTCGCCAATGCCAATCTGGGCTTTCTCTACGATATGACCGCCTCGAACAATCCTGCTCAGGCCCGTATCAGCCTGAATCTCATGCCTGCAGCCATCGCCACCTACCATTTTCCCCTCTTCGGAAAGCAGTTCGCCCTGCGTTATGAACTGAACGTGCCGCTCGTGGGCGTGATGTTCAGCCCTAACTACGGACAGTCGTACTACGAGATCTTCAATCGTGGGAACTACGATCACAACATCGTCCCCACGACTTTCATCAGCGCACCCACCTTCCGTCAGATGCTGTCACTTGACTGGCGGACAAACGACAGATGGTCGCTGCGCATCGGCTATCTCGGAAACTACCAGCAGGCAGAAGTCAACAACCTGAAGCAGCACATCTATGCCCATCGCGTGATGATCGGCATCGTCTGCCACTTCCCAAACAACGTTCACCCATGAGAAAGTTCGTTATCTGGTTCCTCCTGCCCCTGCTCACCTTATCGGCCTGCGTCAATGAGGAAGAATTCCCTGATACGGCTCAGGGGAACTTCGAAGCTCTGTGGAAGATTATCGATGAGCACTACTGTTTCTTCGACTATAAGCAGCACGAATACGGCCTCGACTGGAACGCTATATATAATATATATAAGGTACGCGCGAGGGAAGAAGCCAACAAGTACCAGTTGTTCGAGGTGTTCGCGGATATGCTCAGCGAACTGCGTGACGGCCATGTAAACCTCTATTCGTCGTTCGACAACGGCCGCTATTGGAGTTGGCAAGAGGATTATCCAACGAATTTCAGCGACACACTCCAACGCAAATACCTCGACACAGACTATCGCATCGCCTCCGGCATGCGCTATCGGATCCTCGACGATAATATCGGTTATGCGTACTACGGCAGCTTCACAAGCCCTGTTAGCGACAGTGGTCTGAACGAGATCCTGCGCTACTTCGCCTTCTGTAACGGAATCATCATCGACATCCGCGAGAATGGGGGCGGCGACCTCACCAATGCGGAAAAGCTCGCAGCACGTTTCTGCAACGAGAAGACACTGGTGGGATATCTGCAGCACAAGACGGGGAAAGGCCACAACGATTTCTCGGATCTTGAGCCACAATACATCGAGCCCTCATCGAATCTCAGATGGCAGAAGAAGGTGGTCGTGCTGACCAACCGCGGGGTGTTCAGCGCAGCCAACGATTTCGTCAAGTATATGAAGTGCTTCCCAATGGTGAAAATCGTGGGCGACCAGACTGGAGGAGGTGCCGGCATGCCCTATACCAACTCCCTACCCAATGGATGGACGGTTCGTTTCTCGGCCTGTCCCTCATACGACAAGGATCGCCAACAGGTGGAATTCGGCATCGAGCCTGACTATTTTGTCAGTCTGACTGACGATGATTTCCGTCAAGGAAAAGATTCGTTGATAGAATTTGCACGAAAACTTTTGGCGGAATGAGAAATTATTCGTATCTTTGCACGCGTTTTAGGCTTAACGGCACTATGACAGAGCGTTCTTTCGCGCCTGTGGCGGAATTGGTAGACGCGCCAGACTTAGGATCTGGTGTCTCACGACGTGCAGGTTCGAGTCCTGTCAGGCGCACAAGACATAGAAAATGGGCAAAAATGGTTGTTCGACATACCATAAACGTGCTATTTTGATAGAAAATTGCAGTTTTTGATAAAAAAAATTAAAATTTTCTTGCAAGTTTAAAAATAATTGCCTAATTTTGTCACCGATTTATGTAAATACATATATGCGTGAGTATAAATAATAAAATGTTTAATTATAATTTTTAAGTTCAAATGAAAAAGAAATTTATCAATGGTTTTTTGATGGTAGCAATGCTTTTTGCCACCACATCATCATTTGTTTCTTGCAAGGACAACGTTGACGACGATCTCTCCGACGTCTATGCTAATCTTGGCAAGAAGAGCTCTGAACTGCAGGACAAGATTACCAGCGTGCAAAATGACCTGCAAAGACAGATTGACGAGATTGAGCCGTACATCATTAACTACGGTGACACGATCATCAACAACATCACAAAAATTATCCAGGTTGATGTTGACAGCATCTGCAACGATTACAACACGAAGATTGATAATATCAATCAGAATCTTGAGGTTATCAACCAGCAGATTACCAATCAGACGTTGGCTATTGACGAAATCAACAACGCTCTGAAGGACATTGACGTTCGCATTAACAACGTTGGCGATTCTGTAAACATTCTGTGGGCAAGAGTTGACAGCATTGTTGGCATCTTGGATGCTTTGGTTGACGGAAACCTCATTACGGGCGTTCAAGTTAACACCACACGCAATGATGTCTTAGGTATCATCAACACTCCTGTTGCAAAAGTAAACGCACTGGCTGCATACTATGGCACCAACGATACAGGTATTGATCAGTTCCCGTATGCAGGTACCGCCTTTAACGTAGGTGGTCGTACACTCGCATGTTATCTGGAGCCGAACGAACTGCCTTATGACGGTTTCGTAGATTTCGAGAGTGACATGATTACTGATAGTTATGCCAATGCTGGACAGATTTACTTTACTGTAAACTCAACCAACTATGAAGATTTCGATATCAGCAAAGTAGCAAAGATTCAGATTGAGAACAGCGTTGGTGAGGTTGCTCCTATTCAGCTCAATGTCAGAAAGTCTAGTGCAAGAATCAATTGGAACGTCTTCCGTGCATTCTTAGAGGAGACTGGAAAACCTGCTGATAACGGTCTCTATGTAGCAGACGCTACCATCAAGGAGAAGGATCTTGATGCTAATAGATTTGGTTTTGAGAAGTTCATTGATTATAAGAAACTTCAGAAGGAGTTGAAGGTTCTTGGCAATGACATGAAGAATCGTATCGGTGAGAATGGCAGCACGACCATTAAGGCTACCTTCAAGAACTGCTTGAGAGAGTCAATGAGCTTGGTATTCGATCTGATGAAGAACGAACTTACTAAGACTGATTTGGCAACTAACATGTCATATTCTCCACAGAGACTGGCTTTCTTCGCTGAGAAGAATGGCAAGATGAAGAGAATTGCTCAGACTGATGATATTGATATATTCACCACTGCTGTGAAGCCTTTGTCATACAACACTTTCTGGGAGTATGAGAAAGCCAAGGACGGTAACTGGATTCTTGAGGACGTACTGGAGAATGCCATCTCTAAGATTGCTAACGAGATTAACAAGAGATGGGGTGACAAGGGTATTAAGGCTAAGATTAAGGAACTTGACGATGCCAATAAGACTGTTAAGATTGAGCTGAACGGTAAGGTTGAGAGTATTCTTGTTAACGACACGAAGTACTGGGATGATCTTAAGAAAGCTATCAACTCAAACGGTGGTTTGGATGCCGTTAACGATAAGCTGGCTAAGCTGCTGAAGACCTACACACTGGGTACTGCTGTTGATCAGGCTGAGAACCGTATCAATACTTGGATTGACAAGGCTTCAGACATGCTGACCGAGTGGATTAACAAGCATCTCTTCACACGTGCTCTTGCTCCTATCATCATCTTCGAGACCGATTACGGTATGGATCGTCTGTGCGAGGGTATGTTCGTCAACAGAGGTATTATGCACGCTTACCTGACATCAGGTACTTTGGAGGTCCTTGCTCCTGCATACAAGAAGTACGTTGCTCTGAAGAAGAACGGTATGCTTCTGCAGTCTGAGGTTCTGCCTGGTAACACACTGGTCTACGACTACGATCTGAGCGAGAAGGGTGATTACACCATTATTCTCAGCTGCGTTGACTACTTTGGTTACGTGATTACCAAGAAGTACAATGTACACGTGAAGTAATTAACATTCGAGAACTAAAAAAATAATAAGTAATAGATATGAAAATGAAGAAAGCAATATTGTCTTGCCTGATGCTGATGGGTGTACTCTCAGTATCTGCCCAGGAGCAGAAGGGCACGACAGAATATGTCTTCGAGCCGCACTGGTACCTCCAGCTTCAGGGAGGTGC
>JAFRQC010000131.1 GCA_017428805.1 Prevotella sp.
ATGGGATTTTTTAGTTTTGTCCAGGAGATTGCAATGGACCTGGGAACTGCCAACACGATCATTATCAGCGATGACAAGATCGTGGTGGATGAGCCTTCGGTGGTGGCGCTGGACCGTCGCACCGACAAGATGATCGCCGTGGGTAACGAGGCGAAGATGATGTATGAGAAGACGCACGATAACATCCGCACCATCCGTCCCCTTCGTGACGGTGTGATTGCCGACTTCTCTGCCTGCGAGCAGATGATGCGCGGTCTGATCAAGATGGTGCACTCGGGCAGCCGCCTGTTCTCACCCTCACTGCGTATGGTGATTGGTGTGCCTTCGGGTTCTACCGAGGTGGAACTGCGTGCCGTGCGTGACTCGGCTGAGCATGCCGACGGCCGTGATGTGTATCTGATCTTCGAGCCTATGGCTGCTGCCATCGGTATCGGTATCGACGTGGAAGCCCCGGAGGGTAATATGATTGTTGATATCGGCGGTGGATCGACGGAGATCGCTGTGATCTCACTGGGTGGTATCGTATCCAACAACTCCATCCGTACTGCAGGTGACGACCTGACGGCCGACATCCAGGAGTATATGTATCGTCAGCACAACGTCAAGGTGTCTGAGCGTATGGCTGAGCGCATCAAGATCAACGTGGGTTCTGCGCTGACAGACCTCGGCGATGAGGCTCCTGAGGACTTCGTGGTACACGGTCCTAACCGTATCACCGCCCTGCCTATGGAGGTGCCCGTATGTTATCAGGAGATTGCCCACTGTCTGGATAAGACGGTGTCGAAGATTGAGAACGCTGTACTCTCCGCCTTGGAGAATACGCCTCCTGAGCTGTATGCCGACATCGTGCAGAACGGTATCTATTTGGCTGGTGGCGGTGCACTGCTGCGTGGCCTCGACAAGCGTCTGACAGATAAGATGCACATCCCCTTCCACGTGCCTGAGGATCCCCTCCACAGTGTGGCAAAGGGTGCTGGCGTCGCACTTAAGAATCTCGACCGCTTCAACTTCCTGATGAGGTAATCAAGAATTTGAGAATTAGAGAATTCTAATGAGGAACCTGCTGGATTTCCTGAAAGATTACTATCACTGGCTACTTTTCGTTTTTCTGGAGGTGGTCAGTGGTTTTCTGTTGTTTCAGTACAACAACTATCAGGCCAGCGTGTGGTTCTCATCGGCCAACAGCATGATGGGCAAGGTGTATGAGTGGTCGAGCGAGGCAACGAAGTTCTTCACCCTGT
The DNA here is from genome assembly GCA_017428805.1 of Prevotella sp. Next base: position 1,242 of record JAFRQC010000131.1, read on the forward strand.
CGGAGGCGAACGAACAGCTCACGAAGCGGAATCTCCTGTTGGAGCAGCATGTCGATATGCTGAGGAGCCGCTATATGGAGCTGACACACGACTCGACGGTACAGGAACGCAACGAAATGAAGTTTCTCGCCCAGTACGACCTGATCCCTGCGAAGGTGGTGGACAACTCCCTCGACAGCAAAGAGAACCTGATGACCATCGACAAGGGCCGTGCTGACGGTGTGGCGGTGGATATGGGTGTTGCCTGTGGCAATGGTGTCGTGGGTGTGGTCTATCTCGTGTCCGACCATTATTCGGTAGTCATTCCTGTGCTGAATGCCAGTTCTTCGCGTATCAGCTGCGCCATCCGCAACCGAGGCTCTTTCGGCTATCTGCACTGGTACGGAGGCGATCCCTCTGTGGCTTATGTGGAGGATGTGCCCCGTCATGCGAAGTTCAAGTTGGGTGAGTGGGTGGTTACCAGCGGCTTCTCGTCGATATTCCCTTCAGGGGTGTCGGTGGGAAAGATCGAACAGGCTTACAACTCTCGCGACGGTCTGTCGTATAAGTTGAAGATCCGCCTGAGCACGGACTTCACCAACCTCCGCGATGTGGTAGTGATCAGTGACAAGAGCATCGCCGAGCGTGCCGCACTTCTGCAGGCCGCCCGCGATTCCATCAACAAGATTACAGGGGAAAGGTAACAAATCGTAAATCGTAAATCCGTAAATCGTAAATAAGTAGATGGCACGATTGGTTAACAGATTGGTGATGTTTGTGGTGCTGCTGGTCGTACAGGTACTGGTGTTGAACCACGTGTGGCTGCTGAATGTGGCCACGCCCCTGTTGTATGTCTACTTCGCCATCACTTTCCCGCGCAATACCGAGAAAGGTGAGGTGCTCGGGTGGTGCTTCCTCCTCGGACTGCTTATCGACATCTTCTCGAACACCCCCGGACTGGCTGCCGGTACGCTGACACTCATCGGCATGACTCAGACCTATCTGGTGGAGCTCTTTGTTCCCCGTGATTCAGTGGAGAACCTCGAGGTATCGGCCGCCACGTTAGGGTGGGGGAAGTTCAGCATGCTGAGTGGCATACTGACATTGATCTACTGTCTCTTGTTCTTTATTCTGGAGGCTTTCAATTTCTTCGACTGGCAGTTGTGGATCCTGCGTGCCGTGTGCAGTACGGTACTGACGCTGTTGCTGATGCTCGCCATTGAGAGCGTGAGGTCGAGAAAGTGAATAACTGAAAAGGTGAAAGGGTGAAAAACTACGATCTGACATACCGGCGCTACGTGATAGGCGGGGTGGCTACGCTGATTGTGGTCATCTACATCATCCGTCTGTTCATGCTTCAGATCACGAGCGACGACTATAAGAAGAGTGCCGACTCTAACGCCTTCCTGAAGAAAATCGAATATCCCTCGCGTGGCAATATGCTCGACCGCAAGGGAAAGCTGTTGGTGTTCAACCAGCCGTCTTACGACCTGATGGTGGTGATGAACGAGATGCGCGACCGTCTTGACACGCTGGAGTTCTGTCATACCCTCGGCATCACCCGTGACGAGTTCGACCGTCGTATGGCCACGATGAAGGACCGCAACCGCAATCCGGGTTATTCGCGCTATACGCAGCAGCTGTTCATGAGTCAGCTGTCCGA
>JAFRQC010000132.1 GCA_017428805.1 Prevotella sp.
CTTTTCGCGCAAAACAAGTTGGGCAATAATCCGGAGATCGTATTTCTGAACTGCGCCAAGGAGATCTTTGAGACCTTGGAGTTGACAGGTATCACCAACTTCTTCACATTTATTGAAGATGAGCGTATTAACGGCTCTGCCAGCAGTGAGGCGTCTGAAGACATCTGGCAGCAGAAAATGGCTGACACCCGGCAGAAGATGCTCGACCACTTCTCCGCTAACAATGATGTGGTGATGTATCAGATGAGATTAGGAGAGACAGAAGACTAGCATAACATCATTCTAAAACAAATATTATGGCAACACTAAAATTGACAATCTACCAGCATAAGGACTTGGTGCAAAATATAGCTCTCGACACGTCATCGCTGACTGCCAATTACAAATTTAAAGACGCAGCATCTATAGAACATGATTATCTGTTTACCCTTGCGGGGCTTGACATAAGCATGCAGATGTATCGTCCCTCGGAGATCTATGCGGACATCAGTATAGCCATGGCCAACGGAAATGACTGGGTAGCTATACCAAGGACTTGTTTCGAAATATTCAAGGACAAGAGGGTCGGCATCAGTTCGGACTCATACGAGATAGGAAACGACTTCTATGTGCATGAGGTTATCCCCGAGTGCTACTCTGACTACATGCACCTGAAGCTGAAGATCTACAGCCCTGACAAGATGCTGACGCTAAGGAATACCAGCCGCACCTTTGTGGGGAAACGGCTTTCGGAGATTCTGGGCTCCGAACTTGGGAAATACAAACATCCCGCTGACAATTCTGACTGCCTGAAGTTCAACACAGATCATCTGCAGGTGCTGAAGTTCGAGAAGCTTATCAATGAGAATAAGGTCAAAGTTGAGCACATGTTCCCTTTCCTGGTGCAGTATAATGAGAGTATCTACGACCTCCTGACCCGAACTGCCAACCGTTGGGGAGAGTTCATGTATTATCGTGATGGTAAACTTCATTTCGGCTATAATGCGAACCAAAAAGCCATCGGTTTTGAGGAAATAACCAAAGATAAAAAGAAAAAGGTTAAATACTATAAAGCCACTTTTCCGAGCTATAATACGGACGCTGAGCTGACGAATGGTGACGTGAATGGTGTTTACGACCTGGAGGCCGTCTATGACGCGACTGTCAGCGATACGCCGGTGGAGAAGTCGCCTTACAAGGTCAAGGGCCAGTTGGGCATGTTTAATGGCTCGGAGGACAAGTACCTGATGAAAAAGGCAGCCTCATTCCTGGGCAATGATAAGGACTTGGTAACCTGGCTCTTCAACAATCTGGTCGACGACTCTGTCAGTGTGGCTCAGAGCGTTGCGTACAAGGCACAGTTGAACAACGACCTGAACAAGAAATACTTCTCCGACAAAGATAAATATCCCGTACAGTATGGTAAAAAGGAATTTACCCTGTACGACAATGTGAAAGAGGAGAAGGAAGCCTTCAATGAGTTTACCGAGTTTAATTCAGCTTACGATGCAGCCAAGTATCAGATGATACTGGAAGCAGAGCGGACGGCATCAAAGAACCTGGTGCAGATAGATTTCGATACGACCAGCCCGGATGTGAAGCTTGGCGATCTGATTATTGTCGAAGGTGAGCAATTCATTGTCGTAGGTATCACTGCTAAGACGTCTGTGACACGTGAAACCGATAAGGACACAAAAAAGCTAACAATCACAACACAGCAGAGGTTCGTGGTGACGGCTGTGGGGCGGAAGGACGAAAAGAGCATCTTCTATCCGACCATGCTGCCTTCGGGACACGTGAAGTATTCCGGTCCCCAGAAAGGTCTCATCTGGGATGAGGATGACCCCACGCTAAATCATCGCGTGAGAGTGCTGTTCGACTGGCAGTGGACGGAGGTGAAGGAGAAAGATGAAAATGGTAAGGTCATAAAAGTGACTATAGAGCCTATTGACAATGCCACTCCCTCTCCCTGGCTAATCTTCGCTGCCAAGGGCGATGGCAAACCATCGACGGGCCGACATGTGGATAAAACCAAAGTGCTGGTAGGCTTCATCGATGGCAATATTGAGCGGCCTTACGTGATGGGAGCCATACAGGAAAAGGGACCATACGACTCGACCATCGACGTGGATATCGACACCGACCAGGGCCACCATCTCCGACTGACCGACGGATCCAGAGGAGCAGGACTCTCCAGTTTCCTCTTCGGTGCTCTCTCGCCAGCTGCCAGCACCATAGCTGACTTCGTACCCGACTTTGCTTTCAACGCTGGGAAAAGTGCCCATCTCGAGGGTGGTTTTTCTTTAAGCGACTTTTACGGCATCTATAAGATCAGCGGCTCCAGCGATCAGCGCAACATCACCATCAGCTCGCCATGGGGCGACGTGAAGATGAACGCCTTCACAGGCATTACCATCTCTGCGCCCAACGGCGACGTGAAGATCAGCGGCAAGAACGTTACCATCGAGGCGGGCAACAACCTGAAGCTGCTCTCGGGCACCAATGTGGACTACAAGTTCTATCAGGACAAGAAATATAAGGGCACTTCTGCCGCTACCGTCCTGATGAGTGCCTCGGCAGCTATTGTCAGCCGACTGGCGAAGAAGTTTACAATGCTTGACCTCTCTATCGTCAGGTCGGTCGTCGAGATCGTGATGCGCCCCGTAGAGGGAGCTCTCACAGTCAAGTCGAGCCGCTTCCTGAAACTGGAGGCCGGCAAGAATGCCTGTGAGTATCCGAAAATGGCTTTCGATGAGGCGAAGAAACAAAAACTGATTGACGCTGCGGCTGGCAAGAAGCTGAAGGGAAACACGCAACTGAGTCAGGGCTTGGTGAACCTATTCGGGATTATTCCGCAGGCAGTTGGCAAGATACAGGAGGTATATAATGGCTGCTATCAGGAGTGTCTGAATGCCAAGACTGGATTTGAGAATGCCATTATCGCCCTGAACGAATTATCGGAGAACAAGCAGCAAAACCCATGCAAAGGCTATAGCGCACTGCAAGGGATACTCTGGAATGTAGACCTTAAAAAGGATAAGATAGAAGAGAATGATCTCGGGTTCGATGACAAACTTGTCGGTATCAAAAATGACTCGCCCACCGAGAAAACACAAGGCAATCTACTAGTGCCCAAAAATATCATCATTACTGAGCGCAAGAAGAGACGTCAGAGTGTTCTTGATAAAGCCGTGACACTAAGAAAGAGTATCATCAAAATACTGGCTATTGATATCAATCAGAAGAGTGCGAATACACTGGGCCAGAATGTTTTCGGGACAGTCCCCAAGGATGCTGGCACAAAGTTGTTCAATGCCCTTTGTAAGGATAAGAACAAAGACCTTTTTATTTATAAGCCGACAGACGATATTAAGTCGCTTCCTGTTCAAGTACCCATAGGTGCAAAGGAAGTGAAGTTCCTTAATAGGGTTTTTACTCTGAAGCTATTGAAAGAATACGAACTGACCAAAGGTGCAACAGAGCCCAGGATTACAACTCCCAACGGGAATGGAAACGGAGACATTATGGATGACAGGTCTTGGAAAAAAATCGTATTCGAGATGAAAGTCGTGGATGCGTCATCTGTGGCAGGTGCGAAGACCAACTTTGAGAAATGGCAGGGAGACATGACGGGAGCAATTGGCACTTTGTTGGGCGATCTTGATGTCATAAGTCTCGTTTCGAGGACCAAGTCCGCCTGGGACGAACGGCACTCGTGGAATCACAATAACAACGGGTGTATCCTGTTCGGTGCAAACGACCAGACCTATATGGTCGGTGAGGGCGACACTGCCCAACTATCTAAGATCGAGAAGTTGACACCGAAGGTTCCCGGCAATGCTTCTTGGGAATTCCTAGATGACCTGAAGAAGAAGCTGTATAAACTATAAATAGGCAACACTATGGCATATATATTTGAAGAATGGAAGACGCTGTTGGAGAAGTTCCAGAAGTGCGTGGATCAGGGGGTAGAGGAGATGCACCAGCAGAAGGCAGAGGTGCAGCAGATCAAGAATGATATCTTCAGCCGCTTTGATAGTGGAAACATCATCCGCGACGACAGACGCATTGTGCTCTCGGCACCCGAGATCATCATCGGCAATGTCGATAAGAGCGGCGCGCTGACAGGCGAGACGGGTACGGTTGTCGTCAGGGGACATCATCTGGCGCTCGAGGGAGCCGGCGAGAGTGGCAGTATCGTGAGCCGTGCCCCACTCATCGAGCAGAAAGCCGTCAATCCCGGTATCGACGGACGTGAGAATGTGGTGGGCAACACGTCGCAGATCGTTTCGCAGGCCTGCTCTATCATGCTCCACAGCAGCAAAGTCACGGATGAGTTCTCGCAGGTGCCTGCTAACCCGGGCAACGGCGGCATCAGCATCCATGCCGACAGTCAGCTGAACATCGAGGCTGCCGTCTCTGCTGAACAGCGCAAGAAGCAGATTGAGGACACGCTGAAAGTGCTGGACAAGCAGAGTGGTGACCTCAAGTCGGGCATGGCGGCGCAGAAGGCCTCTGTTGACCAATTCATCAGCGAGATGGTGAAGCTGGTGGAGAAGGAAGAGAAGTTGAACGAGACCGAGAATTACGAGACTTTCGTAAACCTGAGCGATATCGACGCGCTGCACGACGAGATGGACGAGCTGATGCCTGCGCTGCTGACGAGCATACAGGGCTTCATCGACACCGTGTCGGAGCTGGCAGAGGTGAACCGCCGCAAGAAGGCCCTGAAGGCAGAGAAGGACAAGATCAAGACCGGCGACGACTTCAAGAAGAAGACCACCGGCGCCTCGATGAGCATCAAGGCGGAAACGATTAATGTAGCAACCGCCGACGGCGACGGCAACCTGCATACGAACGACGAGGCCGGTATCAGCGTCAGGACACCACGCATGGCCATGAGCATGCACGACGATGAGGGCGCCCTCGTGAAGGACGGCTACTTCAACGTGAGTGCCCACGACATCAATATCAATACCGCCAACCCGAAGGACAAGGAGTGGCCTGTGGAAGGCAAGATCAACATCTGGTCGAAGGAAGTCAGCATAGAGGCCATCGACTACAAGAAGAACGACAAGGACGTTCTGATGGAGAAGGAACTCACCAAGGACGGCAAGATTACCATAGGTGCCAAGAACATCGAGGTATCAACCGCCAACCCGAAGGGCGTGGAGCGCGACGAGAAGGGCAAGCTCACCAAGGGCGAATATACCGGCGACGGCGAACTGACACTCAAGTCGAAGAGCATCAGCGTAGAGGGTCTCGACTACGAGGTGAAGGACGGCAAGCAGAAGGCGAAGGCGCTCACCAAAGATAGTAAGGTGACCATCCGCGCCGAGAAGCAGACCATCATCGCCGCCGACGGTGAGGGCAAGGCTACGGGTAGCATCGCCATCAATGCGAAGGCCGTCAGCGTGAAGTCGATGGATGTCGACAAGGAGAAGCTCACCGACAAGAGTCTGGCTTCGGGCAGTACGATGACCCTCGTATCGGAGAAGATGTTCGTGGGTCAGAAGACGAAGAGCGAGAAGAGCAAGAAACTGCAGCTCGTCTGAGAGGAGTTAGGCGCTTTCGGCGACAAGACCCTGGAGATACAGCAGGGCGAAGGCAAGGCCCTCGTACAGCTCAGCGGC
>JAFRQC010000045.1 GCA_017428805.1 Prevotella sp.
GCCGGAAGTTGGATTTTGTCCGCTTCAAACAATGATGGATTTTAGTTCACATTAAATAAATTAGTTCACATTATTAACATTTTAAAGATTATGGACAAGAAAACAATTAGAATGAATGTGACTTCCGCCAAGGTGTCCGCGCAGTCCGGCTGCGTCCTAATGGCGGAGGGGGAGGTGCCTGGCACCTGACGTTTACTCTCTCGCCTGCATCAGCGAGGCTCAGCCCCGCCGCAGGAATCATCCGATTATTATTTCAAATTCAAAATTTACAAACTAAAAATTTTAAGAACAATGAAAATTAAGAATTTAATCGCAGTTGCAGCCCTTTTGTTGGGCAGCACAAGCGCATTTGCACAGACAGAAACCGCATCAGGAATCTTCAAGATTTCTGTTACGGCAGGAAATGCTACTATTAAAGGTTTTAAAGCAGACACTCCCGCTAGTGAACAGGTGAATGTTACGGTTCCTGCAACATTGGCCAACGACGGAGGTGACGATTTCAATGTAATCGCTATTGGGGCAAATGCTTTTGATGGCAATACGAATCTGAAGACCATCAACATCGCAGCAAGTGTTGCAACGATTGATGCAAGCGCATTCAATGATTGTTCACAGCTTACAACTGTTACGTTTGCAGAAAACTCTGAATTGGCAACGCTTGGAGCTAAGGCATTTGGTGACACTCCTGGTCTGACAAAAATCAGTTTTGCTAATTGTGCAAAAATGAAGGATTTTAGCGGTGCTGATCCTTTTGTTAACGCATCAGGTCTGAACTATTATCTGAAGGAGGTTGAGTTCAATGCTGCTACCACAGACATCGGTACAGCTCTTGCTGGTCTTAAGGCTCTCACTACAGTGAACCTTGGTGCGACCGCCATTACCGCTCTGGCTGCCGGCTCATTGGCAAACACAGATGCTCTTGCAACTCTTGTACTTCCAGCAACATGTAATGACATTGATGCTACTGGCGCAACTGCCCTGACATCTCTGACAATCAATGCAGAGGATGTTGACTTCAGTGCAGCAGAGGCATCAGCAGCTCCTGCCTTCACGATGTCTAACGCAGCAAACTCTACCATCACATTCGGCAACATCGATGGTGCCACTTTCTCTGATCCCGCTACTGCTTATACAATCGCTGGTCCTACTGCACTGGGCAAAACAACCACACTTACTCTTGGTAACGTTGCAAGTGACCTTGACTACGCCATTGTAAGTGGTAATGTGCTCTCTGCAACTATCGGCGATCTTGCTGCCGGAGCAGATGTTAGCTCTGACGTATTCAGTGGTGCTGTAACCATCAACATCAACACTATTGCCAATACTGCTACTATCGCTGCTGGTACTGTTGCAAACGCCACGACCACAACCCTGAACTTCAATGCAGGAAAGACTATCACTGGTGCAGGTGCTATTGCAGCCGGTGCCTTCAAGAAATTCACTAAGCTTGCCACAGTTAACATCAATGCTACTGTGGCCACAGCCAAGGCTTTCGCAGATGCTTCTTTCGGTGATGATACTGATATGGCAGGCTCAGCTGCAGATGCTGTCCTCGGTATTAAGTTGACTGTCAACTATAAGCCAGCTACTTACATTGGAGCATTTGGTAACAAAGCATTCAAGGCCACCACAACCACGACGAAGGACGTGAAACTTGCCACCAACCGTGTGTTCATTCTCGGTGCTACCTTCGCAACTGACTATGGAGCAAATGGTGCAAACTTCTTCCGCGTAACAATTGATGCTCCTGCAGAGGAGGTTATTATTGAGGTTGCCAAGAAAGATGGTAAATATTGGTATGGTAAATATTTCAACGAGGGAAGCATGCTAAAGATTGCTAAGGAGCAGAATGGTGATAAGGTTATGGTTTACGGTGCATACGTTGACCAGGATGATAACACTATCTATATGGATCAGTTGCATGTAATTAAGGGCTACTACTTCGTTCCCGCTAACTGTCCTGTTATTGTTAAGTCTAACACCGCAGATCCTGTTAAGGCTGTCGCAACTGAAACTGGTGATGTATATCCTACTTATGGTTCTATGAATCTGTCAGGTGCTACCACATATCAGAATGAAATCTGTAGGAACGATGATACACATAATACTGGTGCAAAGGTTCAGAATGAAGCTGCTGATAAGGATTGGAGTGATGCTACAGGTACCGCTACTGTTGATAATAATGATTTTGCTATCTTCTTCCTGTATCCTGCAGCTAGTTTCAACTTCTACTGGAATTCAATTCAGGCAACTGCAACTGCTCCTGAAGGCGAATTCTACATCCGCGTCAACAAGTCTCTGATTGCTGCCGGTGGTCGTGTGAATATTGTTTGGAACGACGGTTCAGAGGAGGCTACTGCTATTCAGACTGTGAAGAAGGTGGCTGAGGCTAATGGTACTATCTACAACCTCGCTGGTCAGAAGGTCAACGCTTCTTACAAGGGCGTTGTCATCAAGGACGGTAAGAAGTATATTCAGAAGTAATTAACTAGATTAATAACCCGAAATGTGACAGGGGAGTCACATCCCCTGCACATTTCAATTAAAAAAGTATTTAAGAAAATGGACAAGAAAAATTATTTTGAGCCTGAGATGGAAGTTATCGACCTGAAGCTTCAGGGTATGCTCTGCGCTTCTGGCGACATCGACGAGGATGATAACTCAGCTCCTTCTGGAGACGGCAGCAATCCTGGCAATCCTTTCGGAAACTAATTGCCGAATGATCTTACTCTAAGTGTCTTAGACACGAGTAAGAAAGTCAGAAACCATCTGGGGCGCAGGTTCGCCCTACGCCCCAGATTTACTCAAACGCAAAGTTACCATGCGATGGTACAGAGAATGAGCGAAACATTGCTTTGCGACTTCTTATATGTTAATTTAAAGTTATTTAAACTTATTAATTGTGGCTGTGGTCCGTGAGGATAGTACAGTCATGAACTGAAATTTTTAGTGTATAAATTAATTGAAACAGTTGTCGCCGGCCCGTGAGGGTCGGCGACAGTGCGTATATTAAATGGTCTGTCTAATCGTTGCTATGACTGCAGCGTAGCAGCTTCATCGTCTGTGAGGTGGAGGCTCTTGACAATCACATCGAGGGGAACGCCATTGGCCTTTAAAGTACGTGCACTCTCCAGCTTTTCCTGAACATTTTTCCGTCTCTCTTCTTCACGCCCTTCTGCCCGGCCTTTTGCTTCGCCTTCAGCCAAACCTTTAGCCAAACCTTTAGCGTGGCCCTTTTTAAGGCCTTTTATCTCAGCCTCAAGCAGTTTGGTTTTCATGACATCGGTATCACGGACAAGAGTGTCAAGGTAGTTGTCATAGACACGGCGCTCTTCCTCTGACATCCTGAGATATTCCAGACGCTCACGGGCCTCAATCAGGCCGGGAACTGTTGTGTCTGGACGGATATACTCATCTTTCAGGTACTCCAGCCATTCTTCCAGCGGCGTGACGGCCAGCTGATTGAATTCATTCACACGGATGACAAAATATTCCGGGAAGACATCCTCTGGTGTCACCACATGCAGGTCATCCTGCTCATGTTGTGTCAGTTGGAGGGTATCCTTAGTATGTACGCCAATCAGCGTGGTCTGCCCGTGATAGAGATAGTCGGCTCCTTCGCCAAGATCGAAGTAGAGAATGTTGATGCTGTACACCTTTTTCACATTCTCATAACTCTTCCCTCGTCCCATGTGCTCCGTGATGGTCTTCGCCACACCATAGAGCATCCGCTGCAGGTAGTCCAGTTCACGGCTCTGCTGGATCTCAACGATGATGATCCGTCCCTGGGAGTCCTTCGCCTTGATGTCCACTCGATTGAACTTGTCGTCCTTGTGTTCCTGGTTCGACTCGCTTTCCAGGAGTTCCACAATTTCAACTTTCTCGCCGATAAGTACGTTGATCAGGCCTTCGAAGATGGCAAAGTCGGCCTTTGAGCGGAGCATGTACTTCGCTGCCCAGTCAAACCGTATGTACCTGTTCTTACCCTTTACCATCATCTTTCCTTTCTTTGTCTTTTTGATGTCTTTTGCCATAGTGATTAAAATTTAAATGGTGTAACAAACTAAATTCGGGGGCAAAGGTACGAACTATTTTCTGAACCGCCAAACTTTTCAGCAGAAAAATGAGAGATTGGTGCGAATGATTTGGCGGTTTAAGAAAAAGAACGTATCTTTGCAGACGATATGAGAAAGATTGAAATCAAAAATCGGAAGGAGACGGATGTGACGGATGAGGCGCTGTATGTGCTGAATAAGGAGTCGCACGGGATGTGGACAGAGCAAGGTCTGGATGCACCGTGGATGCATCTGACGTTTCCTGAGTTCCAGCAGGCAATTCGTGGGGTGCCGATGTTTGGGGCGGATGGGCAGAACGATGCGCATATTTATGCAGCAAAAGATGCAAAGAGGAAAGAAAAAGACCTTAAATCGATAGCTTTATGCACTTTTGTTTGGTGTTTTGGAAGAATTAAACTACCTTTGCAGCCGAAAATATCGTTTATAGTTTAAAGTTTATAGTTTAAAGATGAAGCTATTCGACGTATATCCGCTCTTCGACGTGAACATCGTCAAGGGCAAGGGTTGCAAGGTGTGGGACGACAAGGGTCAGGAGTATCTGGACCTGTACGGCGGACATGCCGTCATCAGCATCGGCCACGCCCATCCCCACTATATAGAAAAGGTAACGGAGCAGTTGCAGAAGCTGGGGTTCTACTCCAACTCGGTAATCAATAAGTTGCAAGTGGAGCTGGCAGAGCGCTTAGGCAAGATCTGCGGCTACGACGACTATCAGCTGTTCCTGATCAACTCTGGTGCCGAGGCGAACGAGAACGCCCTGAAACTCGCCTCGTTCACTAACGGCAGGACGCGCGTCTTGTCTTGTGAGAAGGCTTTCCACGGACGTACCTCGCTGGCCGTTGAGGTGACGAACAATCCGAAGATCATCGCTCCCATCAATGATAACAGTCACGTGACCTATCTGCCATTGAACGACCTTCCCGCCTGGGAGGCAGAACTGGCGAAGGGCGATGTCTGCGCCGTGATTCTGGAGTGCATCCAGGGTGTTGGCGGCATCAAATTGGCCACGAAGGAGTTTGCTCAGGGACTGGCCGCTGCCTGCAAGAAATATGGCACTATCCTCATCTGCGACGAGATCCAGTGCGGCTACGGACGAAGCGGAAAGTTCTTTGCCCATCAGTGGCTCGACATCCGTCCGGACATCATCACCGTTGCCAAAGGCATTGCCAATGGTTTCCCGATGGGCGGTGTGCTGATCTCTCCGGAGTTCAAACCGGTGTATGGACAGCTGGGAACGACGTTCGGAGGTAATCATTTGGCCTGTGCTGCTGCGCTGGCTGTGCTTGATGTGTTCGAAGAGGAGAATCTGGTGGAGAATGCCAGAGTGGTTGGCGAGTACCTTATTGAGGAAATTAAAAAATTAAATAATGAAAAGATTAAAGACGTCAGAGGCCGGGGGCTGATGATTGGCATCGACCTCGACTGTCCGCATGCCGATGTGCGTAAGCCGCTGATCTATCAGGAGCATTGCTTCACCGGCTGCGCAGGAACGAACATCCTGCGTCTGCTGCCACCGCTCTGCCTCACTAAGGAAGATGCCGATGATTTCATCAAAAAGTTAAAGAAAGTATTATGAAAATAGCAGTAATAGGAGCAGGCGCCATGGGCGGCGCCACTGTGGAAGGCCTCATCAAGGGGCAGCAATTCAAGAACGAGGACATCACCGTGAGCGACCCTTCGCAGGCCGTGGTGGAGAAGTTTGCCAAGACGGGCGTCAGTGTGACGACGGACAACAAGTTGGCGGCTGACAGTGCAGACATCGTCTGTGTGGTCGTGAAGCCCTGGCTCGTGGAGCAGGTGCTGAAGGACATCAAGCCAGAACTGGATCCGAAGAAGCAGATTCTGATTGTGATTGCCGCCGGCGTGAAGTCGGAGAGCATCAAGGAGTGGCTGGGAGAGCAGTGCCCGCCGCTGTTCCTCGTGATTCCGAATATCGCCATTGCGGAGATGGCATCGATGACGTTTATCGTACCTATCGGAGCCTCGGAAGCAGAGACCAAGACCGTTGTCAACATCTTCGACGAGATGGGCAATTCGCTGATCACCGACGAGGCGCATCTGGCAGCAGGCACGACGCTCGCCTCCTGTGGCATCGCCTACGCTATGCGGTATATCCGTGCAGCATCGGAAGGCGGTGTGGAACTGGGCTTCAAGGCCGACGATGCGAAGAGGATCGTGATGCAGACGATGAAAGGCGCCGTAGAGCTGTTGGAGGCCAGCGGTCTGCACCCCGAGGCCGCCATCGACCTGGTGACGACACCTGGCGGTGTGACCATCAAGGGTCTCAACGAGATGGAACATGCAGGCTTTACCTCCGCCGTCATCCGCGGACTCAAAGCAGGAGCGAAGTAATATAATTGTTTACAGTTGACGGTTTACAGTTTACAGATGATATGACTGGAGACCGAAACACCCGCAGAGGTAATCAACTGTAAACCGTAAACTGTAAACTGTAAACAAAAAGTATATGGACGAACAATTAAAGCAGATAGGCGAACGCCTGAAGGGATTGCGCGACGTGCTCGACATCCCCGTGAGTGAGATGGCAGAGACCATCGGCATCAGTGCCGAGAAGTATGAGAAGATAGAGGCCGGCGAGTTGGACATCACCATCTCGAACCTTATGAAGATTGCCCATAAGTACGGGGTATCGACAGAGGAACTGATCTTTGCAGAAGCCCCTCATATGAAGTCATACTATGTGACCCGCAAGGGACAGGGTATGAGTATCGAACGTACCAAGGCTTATAAATACCAGAGCCTCGTGGGCGGCTTCGTGAACCACAAGGCCGACGTGTTCATCGTTACCGTTGAGCCCAAGCCCGGTGTTCACACCATCTATAAGAACTCGCACCCCGGACAGGAGTTCAACCTCGTGCTCGAAGGTAAGATGGAGCTCTATATCGGCGGTAAGACGATGGTGCTCGAAGAGGGCGACAGCATCTATTTCGACTCCACGAAACCCCACGGTATGCTCGCCGTCGGTGACAAAGCCGTGAAGTTTCTCGCCTTTACAGTCGAGTAAAACAATTGTTTACAGTTGACGGTTTACAGTTTACAGATGATATGACTGGAGACCGAAACTCCCGCAGAGGTAATCAACTGTAAACCGTAAACTGTAAACAGTAAACAAGAAAAGTATGATAGAAAGATTTTTGAAGCAGACAAAGTTCACGTCTGTTGAGGATTACAACAAGAACCTGGAGTTCATCATTCCCGAGGGCTTCAACTTCGCCTACGACGTGATGGACGCCTGGGCAGCAGAGGCTCCCGAGAAGCTGGCAATCCTGTGGACCAACGACCAGGGTGACGAGATACGCACCACCTACGGAGAACTGAAGGAGCAGACCGATCAGGCCGCCTCTTATCTGATGTCGTTAGGCATCGGCAAGAACGACCCTGTGATGTTGATTCTGAAGCGCCGTTACGAGTGGTGGGTGGTTATGCTCGCCCTGCATAAGATCGGTGCCATCGTCATCCCTGCCACCCACATGCTGACCAAGCACGACATCGTGTATCGCAATACCCGTGCCTCGGTGAAGGCCATCATCTGTGTGGATGATAAGTATGTGATGAGCCAGGTAGAGGCCGCCATGTCCGAGAGCCCGACGGTGGATACGCTGATAAAGGTGGGCAATGAGGCGGATCAGACCACCCCTAACCCCTCCTACTCAGGAGGGGAAATCTGGCACGACTGGCAGAGCGAATGGAAGCAGGCCCCGCAGTTCGTCCGTCCGAAGCATGTCAACGACAACTCTGACACGATGCTGATGTATTTTACTTCAGGCACCAGTGGCGAGCCGAAGATGGTGGCCCACGACTACCTCTATGCCATGGGACATCTGACAACGGGTGTGTTCTGGCATAACCTGCACGAAGGTTCCCTCCACCTGACCGTTGCCGACACCGGCTGGGGTAAGGCCGTTTGGGGTAAGTTCTATGGTCAGTGGTTCGCCGGCGCAACGGTGTTCGTCTTCGACCACGAGAAGTTCAATGCCGACACCCTGCTGCGTCAGATTGAGAAATACAAGGTGACGAGTTTCTGTGCACCTCCCACTATCTACCGCTTCATGATCCGCGAGGATCTGTCGAACTATGACCTCTCTTCGCTGGAATATTGCACCACCGCCGGCGAGGCCCTGAATCCCGCCGTGTTCGATAAGTTCTACGAGAAGACCGGCATCAAGATGATGGAAGGCTTCGGACAGACGGAGACCACCATGACGCTCGGCACCTTCCCCTGGATGGAGCCGAAGCCCGGCAGCATGGGTATGCCCAACGCCCAGTATAACATCGACCTGCTGCGTGCCGACGGCACCAGTTGCGAGGATGGTGAGAAGGGTGAGATCGTGGTGCGCGTCGGTGACCGTAAGCCCATCGGCCTCTTCAAGGAATACTATCGTGACGAGGAACTGACCCGTGAGGCCTGGCACGACGGCATCTATCATACCGGCGATATGGCCTGGCGCGATGAAGACGGCTACTACTGGTTCGAAGGCCGTATCGACGATGTGATCAAGAGCTCCGGCTACCGTATCGGTCCGTTTGAGGTGGAGAGTGCCCTGATGACGCATCCCGCCGTCGTAGAGTGTGCCATCACCGGTGTGCCCGACGATATCCGTGGTATGGTGGTGAAGGCTACCGTCGTACTCGGCAAGGAGTGGAAGGACAAGGCCGGCGAAGACCTCATCAAGGAACTGCAACAGCACGTGAAGAAAGAGACGGCTCCCTATAAGTACCCCCGTATCATCGAGTTCGTCGATGAACTGCCGAAGACCATCAGCGGTAAGATCCGCCGTGTGGAGATCAGACAGAAGGACGAGAAGAAATAAATAATAGTTTACAGTTGACGGTTTACAGTTTACAGATGATATGACTGGAGGCCGGAACACCCGCAGAGGTAATCAACTGTAAACCGTAAACTGTAAACAGTAAACAATGAGAAGGATTGTTGTAAAGATCGGTTCGAACGTGCTGACGCGGAAAGACGGGAAACTGGATGTCACCCGGATGTCGGCACTCGTAGACCAGATTGCCTGGCTACGGAAGCAGGGCATCGAGGTGATTGTCGTATCGTCGGGTGCCATGGCCTCCGGACGAGGCGAACTGCGCATCGACCACTCCCTCGACTCAGTGGAGCAGCGACAGTTGTTCTCCGCCGTGGGTCAGGTGAAACTCGTGGGACTCTACTATGACCTGTTCCGCGAGTTCGGCATCCACGTAGGCCAGGTGCTGACGATGAAGGAGAACTTCGAGCCTGGTGAGCAGTATCGCAACCAGCGGGCTTGTATGACGGTGATGCTGGAGAACGACGTGCTGCCCATCGTCAACGAGAACGACACCGTCAGCGTCACAGAGCTGATGTTTACGGATAACGACGAGCTCTCCGGCCTCATCGCCCAAATGATGCAGGCAGATACCCTCATCCTCCTCTCGAACATCGACGGTATCTTCACCACCCATCCCGATGATCCCAGTGCCGAACTCATCCGTGAGGTGGCTCCCGGCCGTGACCTCTCTGAATACATCCAACCCGAGAAGAGTGCCTTCGGTCGTGGTGGTATGCACTCGAAGTACACCACTGCCGCCAAGGTGTCCCAGGCCGGCATCCGTGTCATCATCGCCAACGGTGAGCGTGAGAACATCCTCGTGGATCTGATTGAGCACAATAACGAGACTCCACATACGGAGTTTACGCCTGTTCAGACCACCCCTAACCCCTCCTAACTCAGGAGGGGAAGTAGATACTTCTAAAGATTGAATTATGCAACTGAAAGAGACTTTTGAGAGAGTGAAGCGCGCCAGTAAGAGCCTGGCCTTGCTGAGCGACGGGCAGCGCAACGAGATACTCAATGCCGTTGCCGATGCTATTATTAATAATAAGGTAAGGATCCTTGACGCCAACGCTCAGGACCTGGCCAAGATGTCGAAGGACAATCCCCTCTACGACCGTCTGCAACTGACGGACAGTCGTCTGGAAGGCATCGCCTCCGATATGCGCAACGTCGCCACCCTGCCCACGCCCTTAGGACACATCACTAAGCAGAAGACACTGCCTAACGGTCTCCGTCTCTGCCGTGTCAGCGTGCCCTTCGGTGTCATCGGCATGATCTACGAGGCCCGTCCCAATGTGACCTTCGACGTCTTCTCCCTCTGTTTCAAGAGTGGTAACGCCTGTGTGCTGAAAGGCGGCAAGGATGCCGACTGCTCCAACCGTGAGGAGGTGGCACTGATCCATGAGATCTTAGAGAAATATGGTGTCAGCCCTGATGTCGTCGCCCTGCTGCCCGCCACCCATGAGGCTACTGGCGAAATGCTCAATGCCGTGGGTTACGTGGATCTCTGCATCCCCCGTGGCGGACGTAAGCTCATCGACTTCGTCAGGGATACCGCCCGGGTGCCGGTGATTGAGACGGGTGCCGGTGTGGTGAATACTTATTTCGACGAAGAGGGTGATCTCGGCATGGGCAAGGCGATTATCAACAATGCCAAGACCCGTCGCGTCTCTGTCTGCAACGCCCTCGACTGCCTGCTCATTCACGAGAGCCGTCTTCCAGACCTTCCCGCTCTCTGCGAGAAGATGGCAGAGAAGAATGTGATCATCTATGCCGATGAGAAAGCCTTTGCAGCCCTCAGCGGTAAGTATCCCTACCTGGAGCATGCCACCGAGGACAGCTTCGGCACGGAGTTCATGGACTACAAACTCGCCATCAAGACCGTTGCATCTCTCGACGAGGCCTTAGACCATATCGATGCCAACGGTTCCGGCCATAGCGAATCCATCATCACCATGAATGAGGCCACTGCCCGAAAGTTCCAGGCCCATGTCGATGCCGCCTGCGTCTATTGGAATGTCCCCACCTCGTTTACCGACGGTGCGCAGTTCGGCCTCGGTGCAGAGATTGGCATTTCCACCCAGAAGCTCGGTCCCCGTGGTCCGATGGCGCTGGAAGAGATCTGCACCTACAAGTGGCTCATCGAAGGTGAAGGACAAACGAGACTGTAATTTAATGTTTACAGTTGACGGTTTACAGTTTACAGATGATATGACTGGAGACCGAATCAACCGCAGAGGTAATCAACTGTAAACCGTAAACTGTAAACTGTAAACAAAAAATATATGAAATCATTCATTAACGTACAGGATATCGGGCCGTTGGATAAGGCGATGGCCGAAGCATTTGAGATTAAGAACGACCGTTATAAGTATCAGCATCTGGGCAAGAACAAAACCCTGATGATGATCTTCTTCAACAACTCGTTGCGTACCCGTCTGTCCACCCAGAAGGCCGCCATGAACTTAGGTATGAATGTCATCGTGCTCGATGTCAATGCCGGTGCCTGGAAACTGGAGACGGAGCGTGGTGTCATCATGGACGGTGACAAGAGTGAGCATCTGCTGGAGGCCATCCCCGTGATGGGCTGCTACTGCGACCTCATCGGTGTACGCTCCTTTGCCGGACTGACAGACCGTGAGTATGACTATGCCGAGACGGTGCTGAACCAGTTTATCAAATACTCTGGCCGTCCCGTCTTCGCGATGGAGACTGCCACCGTGCATCCCTTGCAGGCCTTCGCAGACCTCATCACCATCGAGGAGCATAAGACCGTCAAGCGTCCGAAGGTCGTGCTGACCTGGGCACCCCATTGCCGTGCTTTGCCACAGGCAGTGCCCAACAGCTTCGCCCAGTGGATGAACGCCGCCGATGTCGATCTCGTCATCACCCACCCCGAGGGCTATGAGCTTGATCCGAAATTCATCGGTAATGCCCGTGTGGAGTATGATCAGAAGAAAGCCTTCGAAGGTGCCGACTTCATCTACGCCAAGAACTGGAGTAATCCCGGCGTGACCAATCCTGCCGACTATGGCAAGATCACATCCAAGGATATGTCGTGGACGGTGGACACCGAGCACATGTCGTGGACGAACAATGGTAAGTTCATGCACTGCCTGCCCGTCCGCCGTAACCTGATTGTCACCGAC
>JAFRQC010000046.1 GCA_017428805.1 Prevotella sp.
CGACCAGTCGGTCTATAGCCGCGACATCATCGAGGGTGTCATCGACCGTCTGACCACGGTGATGACCGAGTTGCTCACCTCGGGTGAGAGTGTGAAATGGGACGGCCTCGGCACGTTCACGCCCTACGTGGAATCGACGGGCACCAACGATGTGGAGTCGTACGACGTGAATGTCAACGTGAAGGGCATCCACATCCGTTTCATCCCTGAGAACACCAAGGGCGAGCAGTTGACTTCCCGCAAGTTCCGTGACCAGTGTACGCTTCAGCTGGCCGGTGTCTGGACGAAGCGCAACATCACCGTCGGCAACAAGAAGAAGGTGGTGCGTGAGTTCTTCACCATGGCGGACTACAAGCTCAACCAGGAACATCCCGCGAACAACAACCAGGGCGGTTAATGAAAAAAGATCTTCGTGCATGGTCTGCTGTAGGCATGCTCGCCGCTGGCGTGGCATTGTCTACGGCAGGCTTTTGCGTAGAGCCGGTCGGAGAGATCAGCGACAGTGTGTTGTGGTTCTTCGCCCAGTGCCTGCTGTATGCCGGGGCGGCCCTTGGCATTGATGTGTTTATTGAAAACAAAATCCATGAATTTCACGACAAACCGTAAATCCTATATTCTATATTTTATATTTTATATTCATAAATAATCAAAAAAAGTGCGAGGAATGTGTGGGTATCTGAAATAAAATGACTACTTTTGCAGTTTGTAAGTATATAACTGACAAGAGAAGCATATATGAAGAAAAAAATCCAGTTTAGTCTCGTCTATCGAGACATGTGGCAGAGCTCAGGTAAGTTCCAGCCTCGTAAGGACCAGTTAGAGCGCATCGCGCCGGCAATCATCGACATGGGCTGCTTCGCCCGAGTGGAAACCAACGGCGGCGCCTTTGAGCAGGTAAACTTGATGGCGGGTGAGAACCCGAACCTGGCCGTGCGCGCCTTCTGTAAGCCCTTCAACGAGGTGGGCATCAAGACGCACATGCTCGACCGCGGTCTGAACGCGCTGAGAATGTACCCCGTGCCCGATGATGTGCGCGCGCTGATGTATAAGGTGAAGCACGCCCAGGGTGTGGACATCACCCGCATCTTCTGCGGACTGAACGACACGCGAAACATCATCCCCTCGATCAAGTGGGCCAAGGAAGGTGGCATGACACCGCAGGCTACGCTCTGTATCACCACCTCGCCCGTTCACACGGTGGAGTATTACTCGAGGATTGCCGAGGAGGTGATTGCCGCCGGTGCGGAGGAGATCTGTCTGAAGGATATGGCCGGTATCGGTCAGCCTGCCATGCTCGGCGCGCTGACGAAAGCCATCAAGACGAAGCACCCCGACATCATCGTGCAGTATCACGGTCATTCAGGCCCCGGCCTGTCGATGGCCTCGATCCTGGAGGTTTGTAACAACGGCGCCGACGTGATCGACACCGCCATCGAGCCGCTGAGCTGGGGTAAGGTGCACCCGGACATCATCTCCGTGCGCTCGATGCTGAAGAACGAGGGCTTCGAGGTGGCTGACCTGAATATGAACGCCTATATGCAGGCCCGTACGCTGACGCAGGAGTTCATCGACGACTGGCTGGGCTATTTCATCAATCCCGCCAATAAGCACATGTCGAGCCTGCTGCTCGGCTGCGGACTGCCCGGCGGTATGATGGGTTCGATGATGGCCGACCTGGGCGGCATCATGACGATGATCAACAAGCTGCGTGCCCAGAAGGGTGAGGCAGAGCTGACGATGGACGACATGCTCGTGAAGTTGTTCAACGAGGTGGAGTACGTGTGGCCGAAGGTGGGTTATCCCCCACTGGTGACACCGTTCTCGCAGTACACGAAGAACATCGCCCTGATGAACCTCCTGACGATGGAGCAGGGCAAGGGCCGCTATGTGATGATGGACGACGCCATCTGGGGCATGATCCTCGGCAAGAGCGGCAAGGTGCCCGGCGAGATCGCTCCCGAGCTGAAGGAACTGGCAGCACAGAAGAAACTGGAGTTTACCGACGTGGATCCCCATACGCTGCTGGAGAACGCCCTCGACGGTTTCCGCAAGGAGATGGACGAGAACGGCTGGGAGTACGGCCCCGACGACGAGGAGCTGTTCGAGCTGGCCATGCATCCCGAGCAGTACCGTCCGTTCAAGAGCGGTCAGGCGAAGAAGAACCTGCTGGCCGACATCCAGAAAGCGAAGGACGCGAAGCTGGGCGGCGGCAAGAAGATCTCGCAGGAGGAGATCGACGCCATCAAGCATGCGAAGGCCGATGCCGTGAAGTCGCCGCTGGCCGGACAGCTGATCTGGAGCTTCGGTGGCGAGGGTGTACCTGCTGCCTGCATCGAGCCGTTCATCGGTCAGAAATACAAGGAGGGCGACATCTTCTGCTATCTCCAGACGAAGTGGGGCGAGATCGTAGAGATCCCCGCTGCCATGGGTGGTAAGCTGGTCGATATCAGCGTGAAGCCTGGACAGCAGATCCGTCAGGGAGATACGATTGCGTGGATAGAACGTGAAGCGTAATGGATTATCAGAAAATAATCGACAGATACTATCCTGAGGACGATGAACTCAGGAGACTCCTTATCATTCACAGTCGGCAGGTGGCGGATCGCTGCCTGCTGATTGCGAAAAAACATCCGGAACTGAAACTGGACAGCGAGTTCCTCGAAGAGGCGGCGATGCTGCATGACATCGGCATCCGCGAGTGCAACGCGCCGGGCATCTACTGTCATGGCAAAGAGCCCTATATCCGTCATGGTCTCATCGGCGGAAGGATGTTGCGCGAGGAGGGATGGATCCGTCATGCGCGCGTGTGCGAAAGGCATACGGGCACGGGACTGACGGCGTGGGACATTGAGCAGCAGCAACTGCCCTTGCCACACGAAGACTTTATGCCCGAGGAGCTGGAGGAACAGGTGGTGTGTTATGCGGATAAGTTTTATTCGAAGACCAAGCCGAGCAGTGAGCGTACCGTCGTAGAAGCGATGCGGGCGCTGGAGAAGTTCGGCTGGGACGGCATCAAAAGGTTCCAGAAGTGGGTGGACATGTTTGAGTAGGAGATAAAGGAGAGAAGGAGTAAAGTAATAAAGGAGTAAAGGAGATTTGAGAGGGAAACACGCAGTCATATGGTTATTGGGCGCCTTCATGCTGATGATGGCGTGTACGCCTGCGTCCCTGAGGTCGGATAAACTTTCGAGGAACGAGGAAGGAGGAACGAGGAACGAGAATACAACTGAGGCGGATCAGACCCCCTCTGGCTCCCCCTACTCAGGGGGAGAAAACACCCTCCAAGGTAATCTCCTTCCTCCTTCCTCCTTCCTCGTTCCTCGAAAAGACTCCATAATTATCCCACAAGACAGCCTCTTGGCCGACGAGGTGCCCCGCGACAGCGTGCAGGCGGCGGTCGACGTGATCCGTGAAGGCTTCACGGAGGGCGACTCGCTGGTGATGCCGGCATCGCCGACGACGGTGCTGCAGGAGGCGGCTGCCAAGCTGAAGCGCGACACGACGACGATGGACTCGCTGGAACTGGCCATCTGGAAACATAATAAGGCCGTGGACGACTCGCTGGCACTCGACAGCATCAACCGCAGCCGCAAGAGCGGTATTGACTCGCCGGTGGAGTATTCTGCCAACGACTCGCTGACGTATAACGCAGCCATCTCGCAGGCCAGACTATATGGCGACTCGAAGGTGAAATACCAGAATATGGACCTGGCGAGTGAGAAGATCTTCATGAGCCTCGACAGCAATATCGTGCATGCGGAGGGGCGGCTCGACTCGACCACACAGGAGACGATAGGCTCGCCGGTGTTCAAGATGGGCAGCGACGAGTATCAGACGGGTCCGATGTCGTTCAACTTCAAGTCGAAGAAGGGTCTGATCAAGGATGTCTATACCGCGCAGGACGACGGCTTCCTGACCAGTGAGCTGTCGAAGCGCGGTGCTGACGGGGAGATGTATATCCAGCACGGCCGCTATACCACCTGCGACGATCCGCATCCGGACTTCTATCTGGCGATGTCGAGGGCGAAGGTCAGGCCGGGCAAGGACGTGGTGTTCGGACCGACGTACCTCGTTGTGGCCGACGTGCCGCTGCCGTTAGCCGTGCCCTACGGCTTCTTCCCCTTCACGAAGAGCTACTCCAGCGGACTGATCATGCCCACCTACGGCGACGAGTCGGATAAAGGTTTCTACCTGCGTGACGGTGGTTACTATTTCGCCATCAGCGACAAGATGGACCTGAAGCTGCTGGGCGAGATCTATACCAAGGGATCGTGGGGCGTCACCGCCACGTCGAACTATCGGAAGCGCTACCGTTTCAGCGGTAATTTCCTTATCAGCTACCAGAACTCCGTCAAAGGTGAGAAGAACATGCCCGACTACCTGAAGACGACGGACTTCAAGCTGACGTGGAACCACACGCAGGATGCGAAGGCCAATCCCTACCGCTCGTTCAATGCCCGCGTGAACTACTCCTCGACGGCCTACGACTCCAACAACCTCACTTCGATGTATAACCCCACCACGAGGACGCAGTCGACGCGTACTTCGGCCGTGGGTTTCAACACGGGATTCTCCAGCATCGGCATGACGATCAACTCGTCGTTCAACATCACGCAGAACATGCGCGACTCGACGTTAAGCGTGGAATTGCCGACGCTCACCGTCAACGTCGCCCAGTTCTATCCCTTCAAACGGAAGAAGGCGGCGGGATCGGCCAGGTGGTATGAGAAGATCTCGATGTCGTATACGGGTAACTTCAAGAACCAGATCAACAACGTGAAAGAAGACCGGATCCTGCACACCAGTCTGGCCAAGGACTGGCAGAACGGCATCCAGCACAGCATCCCCGTCAAGGCCACCTTCACGGCTCTGGGCTATGTGAATATCACCCCCGGTTTCAATTTCACAGACCGCATGCTCTTCAGACGGGCGGAGAAGTACTGGGACGAGCAGAACCAGAAGGAGGTGACCGACACGGTGACGGGCTTCTACAACGTCTACGACTGGAATGTCTCGCTGAATGTCGATACGAAGGTCTACGGCTTCTATACCCCCAGCCGCAAACTCTTCGGCGACAAGGTACAGGCCATCCGTCACGTCCTCACGCCGGGTATCAGCTTCAGTTATGCACCGAACTTCGGCGACGAGCGCTATGGCTACCGCAAGACCTATCAGAAGACCGACGCCGACGGCAACGTGTCGCTCGTGGAGTATTCGCCCTACAGCATTAACATCTACCAGCCTCCCACTTCGGGTATGCGAGGGGAGATCGGCTTCGACCTGAAGAACAACGTGGAGATGAAGATCAAGTCTGACGACGACTCCACCGGCTTTAAGAAGATCAGCCTGATCGACGAACTCGCTGCCCATATGTCGTATAACTTCGCCACGGACATCCGGCCGTTGAGCGACCTGAGGACCAGCCTCCGACTGAAACTGTCGAAGTCGTACACGGTGAACCTCTCCACCACCTTCGCCTCGTATGTCTATGAGGCCGACAGCGTGGGCGCCACCCCGAGGGTCAGTGAGCATACCACCTACTGGGGCCAGGGCAAGTGGGGACGTTTCACAGGTCTCGACTATAACTTGTCCTATACCCTTAACAACGACAAGATCATCAAGCTCTTCAAGCGTCTGACGGGTCAGAAGGTGGACGACGACAAGGGCAAGAAACGCAAGAAAGAGGAGGATGATGAAGACTGGGATAACACCGTGGACAGTAATGTCGACCTCGAGATGGAGAAGGCCCAGCATCCTTCGAAAGATAAGTCGAAGGCGGAAACCGACGAAGACGGCTATATGAAGTTCAAGATGCCCTGGAACCTGAGCCTCGGCTACACCATCTCGCTGAAAGAGGACAAGGACAACAAGAAATTCAATTACAGCTCGATGCGATATCCCTACAAGATCATCCAGACGCTGAACCTCAGCGGCAATGTACAGTTGAGCGACGGATGGAACATCGCCTTCTCTTCTGGTTACGACTTCGAGAACAGCAAGATCTCCATGACGCGCTTGTCGCTCTCCCGCGACCTGCACTGTTTCAGTATGTCGGCCGACGTGATGCTGACACCTTATACCAGCTATAATTTCTCTTTCCGTTGTAATGCCTCCACGCTGACCGACGCCCTGAAGTACGACAAGCGCTCGGGTTCGACCAACGCTGTGCAGTGGTATTGACGCCGCAGTAATCATAAAGTTCAAAGTTTAAAGTTCAAAGTTCAAAATACATGTCTGAGATTCCTGAATTGATTAACGACCTGGCGCTCATCCTTGTGGTGGCAGGCATTGTGACCTTGCTTTTCAAACGGCTCAAGCAACCGCTGGTGCTGGGATATATCGTGGCTGGATTCCTGGTCAGTCCGAATATGCCCTACACGGCATCGGTGGTCGATCATGCCAGTGTGCACCTCTGGGCAGACATCGGCGTGATGTTCCTGTTGTTCTCATTGGGTCTTGATTTCTCGTTCAAGAAGATTCTGAAGATGGGAGCCTCGCCGATTATCTCCACCTGCACCATCATCTTCTTCATGTCGATGTTGGGCGTACTGGTGGGTCAGACGTTCCACTGGAGCAAGATGGACTGCATCTTCCTCGGCGGTATGCTGGCGATGTCATCGACGACCATCATCTATAAGGCTTTCGACGATCTGGGACTGCGGCAACAGCAGTTTGCCGGCATGGTGATGAGCGTGCTGATATTGGAGGATATCCTCGCCATTGTGATGATGGTGATGCTGAGTGCCGTCGCCAGCGGTAACGACCTGGAGGGCGGACAGATGATTGAGGCCATCGTGAGGATAGCTTTCTTCCTCATCCTTTGGCTCGTGGTGGGTATCTTTGCTATCCCGTTGTTCCTCCGTCGGGTGCGCAGTCTCATCAACAACGAGGTGCTGCTGGTGGTGTCGTTGGGACTCTGCTGTGCGATGGCAGTGTTCTCCACGAAGGTGGGCTTCAGCTCGGCCTTCGGCGCGTTTATCATGGGTAGCATCCTGGCAGAGACGGTTGAGGCGGAGCGCATTGAGAAGCTGGTAGAGCCGGTGAAGAACCTCTTCGGTGCCATCTTCTTCGTGTCGGTGGGTATGCTCGTCGATCCGAAGATCCTGGTGGATTATGCCTTGCCCATCGTGCTGTTGGTGCTGACGATTCTCGTAGGTCAGGCGGTCTTCGGCACGATATCGTTCATGCTGGGCGGCGAGTCGCTGAAGTCAGCCATGCGCTGCGGATTCTCGATGGCGCAGATTGGTGAGTTCTCGTTCATCATTGCCTCGCTGGGACTGTCGTTGGGCGTCATCAGCGACTTCCTCTATCCTGTGGTTGTGGCTGTGTCGGTCACCACTACGTTCCTCACACCGTATATGATCCGTCTGGCTACGCCGGCATACAATAAACTCGAACGGCATCTGCCCAAGAAACTAATCGTGTCGATGAACCATTTGTCGATGAGCCATGAGCATACGCAGCAGCAGAGCAACTGGAAGCGGTTGCTGACGCAGATGAGCATCAACACCGTGGTGTACTCCATCCTCTCGTCTGCGGCCATCGCCCTGATGTTCACCTTCGCGCTGCCCTTTATGCACAAGCTGCTACCGGGAGAGGAATTGCGCCCATACGCCAATGCCATCACAGGCATCCTGACGATACTTATCATCGCACCGTTCCTGCGGGCAATGGTGATGAAGAAGAACAAGAGTGTGGAGTTCAAGGCGCTGTGGGCGGAGAGCAACCGCAACCGTCTGCCGCTGCTCTTCACCATCCTGGTGCGTGTGATTATCGCTGTGGCATTCATCTTCTATGTCTGCAACTCCCTGACGCACTTTGCCAGCGCCCTGCTGATCTGCTTCGGCATCGTCGTTGTGGTGGGCATCGTATTCTCGCGCTGGATCAAGCATCGCAGCATCACGCTCGAACGCCTCTTCATCCAGAACCTGCGCTCACGGGAGATCGAGGCACAGGTGCACGGCAAGAAGCGTCCGCTGTATGAGGGGCGTCTGCTCGACCGTGATATCCATATTGCTGACTTTGAGGTGCCTGCGGATTCGTTGTGGATGGGTCAGACGCTGAAGCAGTTGAACCTGGGACAGAAGTACGGGGTGTTGATCAGCAGTATCATGCGTGGTGGACGGCGGGTGAACATCCCTGATGGTGATTATGTCATCTTCCCTTACGACGTGCTCCAGGCCATTGGTAGTGACGCGCAGTTTACGGCTTTCCGTGATGCTCTCGAGAAGGCGCGCTTTGGCGAGGATCCTGATTTGGAGAAGCGGGAGATGAAACTAAGACAGCTGATTATCGGCAGCGACAGCCCGTTCATCGGCAAGACGCTTATCGAGAGTGGCATCCGCGACCTGTACAGTTGTATGGTCGTCGGACTGGAAGAGGGAAAGGAAAGTCTTTCCACCTATCGTCCGAACCGTCGTTTCCAGGAGGGCGATATCATCTGGGTGGTCGGTGAGCAAGAAGCGCTCGATGCCCTGATGAAAGCGTAGCTTTTTGTTTATTACGGTTTACAGTTTACAGATGATAAGCTGGCAAGCCCAACCAATCCTACAGTGTAATCATCTGTAAACCGTAAACTGTAAACTGTCAACAATTATATTCTGCAGTTAATTTGCAGATCCTGACAATCACCTCGACGGCCTTCTGCATCGACTGTATGCTCACAAACTCATACGGCCCGTGGAAGTTCACGCCGCCGGCGAAGATGTTGGGGCAGGGGAGACCACGGAATGACAGCTGGGCACCGTCAGTACCGCCACGGATGGGCTTCACCTTGGGAGCCACACCACAGTCCTGCATGGCATGCAGCACGAGGTCGATGACGTGCATCTCGGGGTCAATCTTCTCCTTCATGTTGTAGTATTGGTCGGCGACTTCACAGCTGACCGTCCCTTCACCGTATGTCTCATTCATCTGCTCGGCACACTTCTGGATCGTGCGCTTGCGGTCTTCGAAGCGTTCACGGTCGTGGTCGCGGATGATGTAGCTTAGCTTAGCGTTCTCCACGTTGGCCTGCATGCCCGTCAGGTGGTAGAAACCCTGATAGCCCTCGGTCTGCTCAGGCGTCTCTTCTGCCGGCAGCATCGCCACAAACTCGGCCGCAAGGCGACAGGCGTTCACCATCTTGCCCTTGGCATAGCCGGGGTGGACGCTTACACCTTTTATATATATCTTAGCGCTGGCTGCGTTGAAGTTCTCAAACTCCAACTCACCTACATCGCCGCCGTCCATCGTATAGGCCCAGTCACAGCCGAACTTCTCCACGTCAAAGTGGTGGGCACCCATGCCGATTTCCTCGTCAGGATTGAAGGCGATGCGGATGTCGCCGTGCTTCACTTCCGGATGGTCTCTCAGCCAGCACAATGCCTCGACGATTTCTGCGATGCCCGCCTTGTCGTCAGCACCCAAGAGCGTGTGACCGTCAGTCACAATCAGGTCTTCTCCCACATGGCTCAGCAACTCCGGGAACTTCTTCGGCGACATGATGATTTGCTCTCCTTCGCTACTCTCTCCTTCGCTCCCAGGTAATCTACTGACTCCTGTCTCCTGACTCCTGACTCCTAACAAAATATCACTTCCCTCGTAGTTGCGCACGATTTGTGGTTTGATGTCTGCTCCAGAACAGTCGGGACTCGTGTCGTAATGCGAGATGAAGCCGATGGTGGGAATCGGTTGGGAGGATTTGCTGTCCGACCGTTTCATATTCGACTTCAGTGTGGCATAGAGATACCCTTTGTCGTCGAGTTCGACGTTGCTCAGTCCCTCGTGCTCCAGTTCCTTCTTCAGGTACTCCGCAAAGACAAGTTGTTTGGCGGTACTCGGCACCGTCTGGCTGTCCTCAGCCGACTGCGTGTCAAACTTCGTGTAGTTTAAGAATCTTTCGGTAATGTCCATATCTGTTTGTAATTCTGCTGCAAAGTTACGAATTATTTTCCATTTCCTTTGCTATTTGGGAAATAATTGCTACTTTTGTGCCTTCAAATGGAAATGCTGATATGAAAAGGATACTCAATATGGTTTTGTGCCTGGCGCTGATGATGCCGGCATTAGCTGACCGTCCGAAGATCGGGCTGGCGTTGGGAGGCGGCGGTGCCAAGGGTGCTGCAGAGGTAGGCGTGCTGAAGGTATTGGAAGAGGCAGGCATCCACGTGGATTACATCGTTGGCACCTCGATAGGTTCCATCGTCGGAGGACTTTATGCGGCTGGCTACACCGCCACAGAACTCGAAACGATGTTCCAGACGCAGGAGTGGCTTACGCTGCTCACCGACCGCAAGGCCTCGCTGGCTAATGAACCCTATACGACCATCGACGGTGTGACTTATGTCTTTGGTTTTCCCATTCGCGACCGTCAGTCGAAAGGGTTTGGGGTGATGAAAGGCGGTCAGATAGAACACTTGCTCGACTCGATGGCCAGCGCGAAAGGCTGTGCCAACTTCGATTCGCTCAAGATATCTTTCTGTTGTGTGGCTGCCGACATCCGCAGTGGCTCAGAGGTGATACTCCGTGAGGGTAAACTGGCGCAGGCAATGAGGGCCTCGATGGCCATACCGGGCGTGTTCAAACCTGTTGACAGAGGTGACTATAAACTCGTGGATGGTGGTATGCTCAACAATCTGCCCGTCGATGTATGCCGTGAGATGGGAGCAGACATCGTCATCGCCGTCGATCTGCAACAGAACGATCAGAAGCCCCGTCAGCAGACGGACTTGTCGATGTTCTCCGCCATTGCCGACCTCTTAGGCGTGGGTGGCATCCTCAACTGGATCCTGAACCGTCCTGACATCGAGAAGTATATCACAAACAGGCAACAGGCCGATATCCTCATCCGTCCCTATCTGCCTGATTACGATGTCGCCAGTTTCGGCAATAAGATCGCAGCCCGTATGATACAGTCAGGAGCCGACGCCACGCGCCAGCTCCTGCCACAACTCCGTGCTTTGGGTAACTAATAGGCGTACACCAATCCGTACTTTTCGTGCAGAAGACGAAGGGAACCGTCGGACTTCATCTGGCGGATGACATCATTTACCTGTTGTAGCAAGTCCTCCTGACCTTTGCGCATTAGCACGCCGATCTCACCGTGAGTGAACGGCTCGTTTATTAGCGGAGCAGCCAGGCGTGGATCCGTCTGTACATAGTAGGGAGCCTCTGTAATCTCTGTTATCATCACGTCAGCATCGCCCTCAGCAATGAGCGTTGGGATTTCCTCGTTCTTCTGATGGACGATGATGGTGGCGTGGGTGAGATTTGCGTTGGCGAACTTCTCGTTCAGTCCGCCGGGATTCACCATCACGCGCACTTCAGGCTTGTCGATGTCGGCTAATGACTTGTAGTGGTCGACATCCTCAGCACGGCAGAGGATGGTCTTGCCGTTTGCCAGATAGCCGTCGCTCATCAGCATCGTCTCGCGGCGGGCATCGGTAATGGTGATGCCTCCGATGGCGAGGTCGAAGGTCTGCGGCTCAGCCTGAACGTCTGCCGAAAGGGTAGGCCACGAGGTGGGTACGAACTGTAGTCCGACGCCCAATCGTTTGGCAATCTCCCCAGCCACTTCGATGCCGAAGCCCCAATAAGTCCCGTCGTCTTCACGAAAAGACAGCGGCCTGTAGTCGCCCGTAGTCCCCGCCAGCAACGTGCCACGCTCCTGAATGCGGCTGATAGTCGGCTGATTGACGATCTCCGTTGCATTATCCTCGTTCGCCGAACACGAGCAAAACGATACGGTGCCGCTCAGCAGCGCTATAGCCACCACCAACACAATAGCTACGGCAAAGACAATCGCCTTGACTTTGTTTCTCAATACTTTACGCCTATGATCTTTGTTCATATTACACACCTTATTTAATATACAACTTTGGCAAATTTAATATACTGCGGCAAAGGTAGCCATTTTCAGTCGAATAATTGTACTTTCGCACCTAAATTTAGTATAGTTTATAAAAGTAATGACCCAAAAAGCCGTGCATCTCATGTGAAAAGGCATATGATAACCAATTTTCTTTATTCCAAATTCTTCAAATTCACATTTGCTTCTATATGATGATTGAAAAATGCCTGCTAAGTTATTGATTTTAAACGTGTTTAGTTTATATTTTTTATAAGTATCCCTTCTATTTTGCTTCTACTTTACTTCTACTTTGCTTCTACTTTGTCTCTACTAACCTTCTACCTTACCTCTACGGTCTGAATACCTTATCCCGACAAGCAGAAAACCTTAGGCTCATAGTGTATTCCCACGGTGGGAATGTCATGTTCCCATACTGGGAACACCACGTTCCCATGGTGGGAACATTTCTTCCATCTAATGTAAATCCTGATTTTGAATCACTTTAATGACAATATTACGCCTTCTTCCTATTTGTAGATGATTAGTAGAAGCAAAGTAGAGGCAAAGTAGAAGGAAGGTAGAAGGAAAATAGATGCAATATTTGAGTTAAAACATTTAGACACAGTAATATGCGCGCATTTCAGTAGAGGCAAACAATGAATTCTGATAATATACCTTGACATTTTATATAAGCCTTTATCGGGATAATATAGGTACATCAGCAGGCAGTTGCGTCAGGAACTTCCCGGATTACGTGGTTTTGGCGCGTCAAATCTCAAAAACATGCGTTTATTCTATGAAGCATGGTATATGATAGAACCAAATTCGCCAATTGCGATTGGCGAATTAAGTGAAAAGACGACAGAATATGCCGAGCAGAAAAGATGCTCTTCTTCTTCAATTTCAAAGCTGGCTTCTATGAGCGTTTCTATAGTTATTTCAATCCTCAGACCATCATTAGGAGTATGAAACACTTCCTTCAATAGTGTAATTATGTATTCGATGCCCATAAACGAAATTTCTGTTTTTTATCTTGTTTTATGCATGGAGTAAGTGCATTTTACGTTCTTTTTCGTGTTTTTTTCGATAAATAGAGATTAATCTGCCATTTTTTTACTATCTTTGCAACGTGTTCTTATGGACACAATACATTGTGGGTTATGAATTAGCGTTCGCTATCTCTTCTTGTCCCCCGAAACGTGGAAAATTTCAACAGGACAGCGTTGCTCATGTAAACGTAGAAAGAAAAGATAAGGTGAATGCTCACGCGATAGGCGTGGGCTGAACTTATCTCTACGTTTGGGCAATTTCCACGGCCTCGGGGAAGATAAAGGAGGTTCACGCTTCTTCAAGTCCAAACATGAAGTAAAACTTAAAACTCATTGATATGCACGTCAGTAAAATTTATGAGATGCCCGTAGATGCATACGGCGATGTACGCACATTAGTTCGTGGACTTCCTTATCAATGCCCTGATGATTGGGAAGACGTTTTGGATTCCTTAGATGAAGACAGCAATCTTTATCTTGTCAAAGAACCAGATAACCCCAAAGACAAATTAGCTATAGCCGCCTATCTTGACGATAGACGTGTTGGTTATGTTGCTGCTTCTGATAACGGCAAAATCTGGCTTTATCTCACAGACGAGAAGATGCCTTGCAAATTCATCGAGAGATTTGATGCAAGTTTCAAGATTTCTTTCGAAAACCCACGCCACTTATTTGAAGATATGCCTTTTGAGGAAATATATAGGGATAAGGATGGTGTAACAGATGAACCATTCCCAAACTTTGAGATTCCTTTCTTAACAAACCCCAAGGACAATAACTACGAGTGGCTTGACGATAGAACGTACATCATGGACTTAGAAAAGTTCATACCAGATTTTCGCAGGAAACTTGCGGCTCGAATGATTATTCTCGTGGGACGGAAAAACAGCAAAGGTGAATACTGTTATTACTTGCCCTACGCCAATAATATCATTGCTGACATACATAATGAAGAGATAAAGGATACCATCGACGAATGCGGATTTGTCATTGCCTTGCCAGATGTACCAATGATGACAGAGCGTGGAGGTATCTTTATGGATCTTCATGTCACATACTTGACCGGAATAATATTCTGGACTTTTGACTCCATGCACCAGTCTGAGTTCGTTTTCCATTTGAGAGAAGATATTGAAGAACGTCCAAAAACAAAGAAGAAAGAATCAATCAAGAAGAGGCAACATAAGGAATCTACCCCAACGGCATCTGTCAAGAAAACCCATGATGAAGAGTCTTATGAAGTATCTGATGATCCTGAAGGAGGCAAGCATGTTTCTATGGGAGTTATAGTCCCAGAGGAAGGCGACGAGGACTTTGATTTCTGTACATACGAATGTCGTATCAGTGACAAAAAGCAGATAGACATCATAACGAGGTACATGAAACGTTATGAAGAAGGTAAAGAGCCTAGGCCTTTCCTTATGATTGGCAGGCCCTGCTTAGGTTTAGATAACATTGATATTTTCTATTCATTGGATGGGGAGATAATTTTTAATTTCATATTTGAAGAGAAAGTAAAAGGCTGGATAAGAGAGGCTGGCTTTGTATTGGGAAAAATTACAGAATACCACTTGTTCCCTCTCACAGACACGTTAGATATTACCCTGTCTGTTTCTAGACGCAAAAGTGGTGAGTTACTTTTCAAACAGGCATCGGAAGAGGCTATGGACTATATTGAAGAATATGTCAATTCTGTGGCTGAACATAATGTGGAAACAAGAATCATTGATGCAGTCAAGAACTATATGTCGGGTGATTCAGCAACGCCTTATAAAGTACTTATTATTACCCAATATGGTATAGGTACATGTACAACTCTGGATGGAGAAGAAATAGCAATGATTTATAATGATGAAATTATAGAGCTGGCAGAGAAAAACAAGGGAGTGTTTGGGTATATTACCAAATTTAGATACGATGATGATGGAGACGCATGGTTTACTATAAGGGTGTCAAGAAGTATTCCCAGACTTTCTGGGGAGAAGGAATCTGAGACATCGGAAAATGCGGAGGCAACGCAGGGATCATCTGTCACAGATGAGCAAGATAATCTTTCTGCCCGACCCTCAATCTCTGAAGAGGTCTTTTCTAAATTCATAAGTGACAATATTGGTTGC
Source organism: Prevotella sp. (assembly GCA_017428805.1). The sequence continues at coordinate 14,997 of JAFRQC010000046.1, forward strand.
GACGTTTTAAATGCGCCAAACTCATCATGGAAATATGACACTACAGATTTTCTTGGCAATGGCAGCGAAATGTATGAGACATATATTTTCAAGAAACCTGTTTTTGGCAATCCCAAATGCAAAGATGTGCAAGTCAATGTTGTTAAAGGAGATAGTGTAAATTTGTGTATAGATATCAAAATGAATAAAAAAGAAATATTTGATTTTGTTTATAGATACAAGAAACTATTCTTCCCTGATTACACATTGGCAAAGTGTAAGAAAGAGTACGGAAATGAAGAATTTTCAATCTATACTGAAGGTATAACTCCGTCCCTTGATATTAGGTTCCCGTTTATGGGTGACCCTTGCTCTATTATTTTTTACACTTCGTTCTGCAACAAAGCCTATATAGACAAGCAAAAAGCAAAGGGGAAGATACTCACACTCCAGAAATAGTTCATTATCTCATATACTTTAAAAATATACTATAAGAAAAATCTCCCACTTTAGTCATGGCAGTGTGGGAGATTTCTTGCTAATTACATTATCATATTTTCAGTGGCTTTCTCATGCCCCAAAATGGATTGACTAAAATTCTGGAATAACCATAGTGTTCTACAAGCCAGTGCTGCAACTCATGGACAAAATGGAATTCTTCTGCTTGCATTTTCATCCATAGTTGTGTGTTATGCAGTCTTTCTGACATTGTTACCATAAAAGGTGGGCGAGAATAGACGTCCTCTTGCAGATACACCTTCCCAATCTCATAAGGGCGTGATGATTCGTGTCATAGTAAATTTGTTTGGCAAGTTCACTTTCTATAGGCACACCTACTACATATTTAGCTGGTATGTCAGATAATACACCAGCGAGAGTGATAGTTCCATCTGCGTTAATGGACATTACAGAATAAACCTGAATTTGCGGTTGTGCAATGTCAAGCCTCGCAAAATCAGTATAATCACTGGCGATAGTTACAATGTCATCGACATTGAACTTGAATGTTGTTGTCTGGGTCATAATGTTGTTTTTTTTATAATGTTTATGAAGCAATATCGCTTCATTGCTCAATATAATACCGGGGAGGCTCGTAGTCAAGGGCAAAAAACACCTGATAGTTTGAATCGCTTCAGGGACTACCAAGAATGAACAGTGCAAAGATATGAATTATTATCGTTTTTTGAAATCAAATTCATCACAAAATCATATTTTAATTTCAAAATTGGCATGATTTAGTCCGATTTTACGATTAAAATCTCAAATTCGACAGTTTTATTCTGTCTTTAATCTCAATGTGACCTTCTTATTTGAAGTGCAATTGTCCGAAACAATCAAAAACATTTTGAATCCGTTGGACAATTGCGATGAATAGGGCGTTCTGCTGAAAAGAAACATATGATATATAAATAACAGACCCGACAGCTTGATAAATCAGAGGCTGCCGGGAATCAACGGTCTATTATTAGAGTACACCCGCACGGAATCGAACCGTGACCAACGGAACCGGAATCCGTTATTCTATCCTTTAAACTACGGGTGCTTAAAAGCGGATGCAAAGGTACGACTTTTTAGTGAAAAGTGAAGAGTGAAGAATTTGCTGCCGCCGTACTTTTTTAACGACTTTTTACGTTTTCTTCTCTACTTTTCACTTCTACGCCGTGAGTTCATTGCCGGTATAGAGCTGGTAGTACTTGCCTTTGAGGGTGAGAAGTTCGTCGTGGGTGCCCTGTTCGATAATATGGCCGTGGTCGAGGACGATGATACGGTCGGCATTGCGGATGGTGCTGAGGCGATGGGCGATGACAAAGGTGGTGCGACCCTGCATCAGTGTGTCCATACCACGCTGCATCGTTATCGTACATTGTTCCGGGTATGGAACAATGATCATGTGTGGAACGAAGTAGATGACAAGACGTTCCTCAGGAATCTCGGAGGCTATATCGTCAATAGAGAAGAAGGGAAAGAGGGCTTGTCGATGGCTGGTTTGATGATGTTTGGAAAGGGACTTCCTATACGGGAACGCTTCGATAATTTCCGCATGGACTACCTCAACTTCTGCAACCTTATTGGTGAGGAACGCTATAGTGACCGCCTAACCTATGATGGGCGTTGGGAAAACAACTTGTATCAGTTCTTCAGCATCGTATTGCCAAAGATGACTTTCGACTTACCGAGACCATTTCGAATGGAGGGGTTGCAGCGAGTGGATGACACACCTCAGCATAAAGCTGTACGCGAAGCCTTTACCAACTCAATAATTCATGCAGACCTGATGATGGATGCTGGTATTTTACGAATTGAGAAGCATGATGACCGTCTCTGCTTCCGTAATCCTGGATTGCTGAGATTGCCTATCGAACAGATCTACGAAGGTGGCAACTCCAAGGCTCGTAACCCTCGCATCCAGAATATGCTTCGCATGGTAGGCTTTGGTGAGAATATCGGCTCTGGTTTCCCCAAGATTATAGCTGCATGGAAGGATACCAATTGGGGCGAGCCACAACTGCTGAACAAACTGGATGTTGACGAAGTTGAACTGGTTCTGCCTGTGCCTTCACCTAAGGCAAGTTCTGTAAATGCCCCTGTAAATGCCCCTGTAAATGCCCCTGCAAATGCCCCTGCAAATGCATCTGTAAAACTGAATAAGACTCAATTAGCCATTATAAAAGTTTTATTGAAGGATAATAGAGCTACTTATGAGGATTTAGCTAAAATCATCGGAGTGGACAGGACTACTATTAGACGTAATATTGCAGTTTTAAAGGAAAAAGGTGTCATTAGACGTGTTGGTGAAGATAAAAATGGATATTGGGAAGTGCTAATTGCCATTGATAATGTTGTTTAGGGGGCTTATTCAGTGGTGCAAATGTGGTGCAGTTAAGACAAAAGAAAAAGAGCAAATAATTGATATTCAATTGCTTGCTCTTTTCTTAAAGTGATCCCGTTGGGATTCAAACCCAAGACCTTCAGAACCGGAATCTGACGCTCTATTCAGCTAAGCTACGGGACCAATGCTTGCGGAAAGCGGATGCAAAGGTACAAAAAACATTGAACATTGAACATTAAACATAGAACATTTTGTTTTGCCTTGTTATTTTTTAACTTTTGGCATTCATTTCTCTCATCGTTTTAGGCTGTCAGTTCATTGCCAGTATAGAGTTGGTAGTACTTGCCTTTGAGGGTGAGAAGTTCGTCGTGGGTGCCCTGTTCGATGATGTGGCCGTGGTCGAGGACGATGATACAATCGGCGTTGCGGATGGTGCTGAGACGGTGGGCGATGACAAAGGTGGTACGACCTTGCATCAGCGTGTCCATACCACGTTGTACGAGTCGTTCCGTACGGGTGTCGATGCTAGATGTGGCCTCGTCGAGGATGAGCACTGGGGGATCAGAGACGGCAGCACGGGCGATGGCAATCAACTGGCGTTCTCCTTGTGAGAGGTTGCCGCCGTCACCATTGAGGATGGTCTGATAGCCGTTGCCCAGACGTCGGATGAAGTCATCGGCCCCCACTAGACAGGCGGCACGGATACAGTCTTCGTCAGTAGCGTCGAGCTTGCCATAGCGGATATTGTCGATGACGGTGCCCGTAAAGAGGTGCGTTTCCTGCAGCACGATGCTCATAGACTTACGAAGCGACTCCTTGCGAATGTCTGTTAACGGAATGCCGTCGTAGAGGATCTTGCCTTTCTGAATCTCGTAGAAACGGTTGATGAGGTTGATGATGGTGGTCTTGCCGGCACCCGTGCCTCCCACGAAGGCAATCTTCTGGCCTGGGTTGGTGTTGATGTCGATGTCGAAGAGTACCTGTTTGGCTGGCGTATAGCCGAAATCTACATCGGTAAAGTCGACATCCCCCTTGGGATCCTTCAGTTCTATAGAGCCTTCATCGACCTCAGGCTCAGCGTCCATGAGACGGAACACTCGTTCTGCACCAACGGTGGCGTTAAGCACGGAGTTGATCTGTTGAGAGACTTGGGTAATGGGCTGGGTGAAGCTCTTATTCAGTGTTAAGAATGCCACAATAGTACCCAGACTAATGGACAATGGATAATTGAAAATGGATAATTGTCCGAGGGCGAGGGTGGCGCCTACGACGGCGATGAGGACATAGCCGAGATTGGAGAGGTTGCCGTTGACAGGCATCACGATGTTGGCGATCCTGTTGGCTTCGCAAGCTGAGGCACGCAGTTGTTCGTTGATGCGCTCAAACTCCTCAATGGCCTGATCCTCGTGGCAGAACACCTTGACGACCTTCTGACCCGTCATCATCTCCTCGATGAAACCATTGACACGGGCCAGACTCTCCTGTTGGGTGCGGAAATACTTGCGGCTGCGCTTGCCCAACCAGGTGGTGGTGACCATCATCACTGCGGCCATTAGGATGCTGACGAGGGTGAGGGGGACGCTGAGCACCACCATCGATGCGAATGTGACACAGATGGTGATGACGGAGTTGAACACCTGGGAGATGCTCGTACTGATCATCTGGCGCAACGAGTCGACATCATTGGTATAGACGGACATCGTCTCGCCGTGGGAATGTTGGTCGAAGTAGCTGATGGGCAGTTGTTCCATCCGTTCGAAGATACGTTGGCGCAGACGGAGCATCGTGCCCTGCGAGACGTTGATCATCAGACGGTTGTAGGCGTAGGAACAGATGACACCGAGCAGGAGGATGAGTCCCAGTTTGATAAGTGTCTGCCACAGCGCCGTGTATTCCGGGTTCGCCGCCTGTGTCAGTGGTACGATATAATCATCAATGAGCGTACGGGTGAAAAGGGTAGAGGCGAGGGTGGTGACGGAGGTGATGGCGATACATACGAGCACCGTCAGGATACTGAACTTATAGTCGCTCAGCACGTATTTCGCCAGTCGCCAGATGACGGCGCGTTGTTGGGCGTCGATCTTCTGGATGCCTCCCTGATTCTGGGCGTGCGGGCCTCGCGGGCCGTTGAAGCTGGGCTGTCTCATCTTTCTTTTATTTTTGCTTGTTCAGACCACCCCGCCTAACGGCACCCCTCCTAACTCAGGAGGGGAAGAAGGAACATCGAAGTCTCCGTGGTCAGCCTCTTGTATGGCGCAGATCTCCTGATAGAGGCTGTTGGTCTTCAGAAGTTGTTCGTGGGTGTCGAAGCCCGTGACCACACCATTGTCCATCACGAGGATACGGTCGCAGTGCCTAACACTCGAGATGCGCTGGGCGATGATGATCTTCGTCATCTCTGGCAGTTCTTCGCGAAAGGCCCGTTGAATCTTTGCATCGGTAGCTGTGTCGCAGGCAGAGGTGGAATCGTCGAGGATGAGGATCTTCGGCTCTTTCAACAAAGCACGGGCGATGCAGAGCCGTTGCTTCTGTCCGCCACTGACATTCGTGCCCCCCTGTTCGATGCGGGTGTCGTAGCCCTCAGGCATCTGCTCAATAAACTCATCGGCACAAGCCAGACGGCAAGCCCTTTCACAGTCAGTCTGTGTCGCCAGCGGATGTCCCCAGCGCAGATTGTCGAGGATGGAACCTGAGAAGAGAATATTACTCTGCAGCACCACACTCACCGCTGAACGCAGGGCCTTCAAATCGTAGCATTTCACATTGTGTCCACCAACGAGTACTTCACCCTGTGTCACATCATAAAGGCGTGAGATGAGGCTGACGAGGGTGGACTTACCAGAACCCGTGCCGCCAATGACACCGATGGTCTCGCCGCTCTCGATGGAGAAGGAGACGTTGAAAAGGGCAGATTTTCGTGAAGTGTGGAGTGTGGAGTCCTTCCTCGAAACATAGTCGAATCTCACACCCCTGAACTCTACGCTGCCATCGGGAATCTCATAAATAGGCTGCTCGGGATTCACGATGTCGGGCTGTTCCTCAATCACCTCGCAGACGCGCTTGGCACTGGCGGCACTCTGCGTAAGCATGACGAAGATCATCGAGAGCATCATCAGCGACTGGAGGATGGACATGACGTAAGTGAAGAGCGATGTCAGTTCACCCGTAGTCAGCGTACCCGAGACGATGAAGTGTGCTCCCCACCACGACAGGGCGATGATACAACCATATACCACGATATTCATAATGGGGTGGTTGAGCGCCATCAGACTCTCTGCGCGTACATATAATTTGTAGAGCCCCTCAGCGGCCTTCGAGAACTTCTTGTTCTCATAGTCCTCACGCACAAAAGCCTTCACCACTCGGATGGCGTGGATATTCTCCTGTACGCTCTGGTTCAGGTCGTCGTAACGCTCGAACACCTGTTGGAACAACTTGGCCACTCGCGAGATGATCTGATAGAGCGAGCATCCGAGGATGATCATCGCCACAATGAAGATCAGACTCAGGCGGGCGTCGATGACGAGACACATCACGATGGAGAGAATCAGCCGGAAGGGAGCCCGTACGGTGATGCGGAGAATCTGCTGATAGGCGTTCTGCAAGTTGTTCACGTCGGTGGTCATCCTCGTCACCAGTCCTGATGTCGAATACTTGTCAATGTCGCTGAAGGCGAAGCGCTGGATATTCCGATACATCGCCTTGCGCAGGTTGGCGGCAAAGCCCGAGGAGGCAAAGGCCACACTGCGCCCTGCAAGGATGCCGAAGGCTAGCGAGAGGAACGCCATCCCGAGCATGATGGCACCATAGAGACAGACGTTCTCCATATTGCCGGCACTCAGTCCCTTGTCGATGAGCGAGGCCGTCACGTAGGGTATCAGCACGTCCATCACCACCTCCATCGCCGTCCACACAGGGGTGAGGATGGAAGCAGTCTTGTATTCCTTGATTTGTCTGGTAAGCGTCCTGATCATCTTTAGTCTAATTCACAATGCGCAATTGCACTTTTCGGTGCAAAGTTATAAAAAAAGTGGGAATTAAGAGTTAAGAATTAAAAAAATATGTATGACGGTATCAAATTCTTCACTCTTCACTCTTCACTCTTCACTAAAAATTAGTACCTTTGCAGGCAAAATTAGATTAACGATGAAGTTTGTCAGTTGGAATGTGAATGGTCTGCGTGCCTGCGAGGGCAAGGGCTTCAGTGAGGTGTTCCGTCAGTTGAATGCCGATTTTTTCTGTCTGCAGGAAACGAAGATGCAGGCAGGACAGCTTGACCTGCAGTTCGAGGGCTACGAGAGTTATTGGAACTATGCCGAGAAGAAGGGCTACTCTGGTACTGCCATCTTCACGCGTCATCAACCCCTTAACGTGACTTATGGTATCGGCATCGACTTGCACGACCACGAGGGACGCGTCGTCACCCTTGAGATGGCAGACTTCTTCCTTGTATGCTGTTATACGCCGAACTCGCAGGACGGCCTGAAGCGTCTGGAGTACCGTATGTCGTGGGAGGATGCCTTCCGCAAGTATCTCAAGCGCCTCGACCAGCAGAAACCCGTCATCCTCTGTGGCGACCTGAACGTGGCACATGAGGAGATAGACCTTAAGAATCCCAAGACGAACCACATGAATGCCGGCTTTACGGATGAGGAGCGTGAGAAGTTCAGCGACCTGCTGTCCTGCGGCTTTACGGACTCTTTCCGCTATAAGTACCCTGAGGAGGTGAAATACTCCTGGTGGTCATATCGTTTCCAGGCCCGTCAGAAGAACGTGGGCTGGCGCATCGACTACTTCGTCATCTCCGATTGTCTGCGTGAACGTCTCGACGATGCCAAGATCCACAGCGACATCCTCGGCAGCGACCATTGTCCCATCGAATTGGATCTTCGTTGAACAAAACGCACCGTTCGCTGAAAAGATTTTGCAGACACAGGATAACACCTTAACTTTGCACCGACAAAAGAACAAGTATGACTGAGATTTTAAACCATTTTGAGCCCATCACCTTGGACCAGATGAAGGACATCCGGCTGATGAACCGCATCGATACCAAGTTCGTGACGACGGAGCCGGTACTCCGGCGGCTCTTGGAAATGGCTGCCGATGACTACTTTGTGCAGGAGACCGACGGACTGCGTATCTCACCATATTATACGCTCTACTTCGATACGCCCGACTGTGCGATGTATAACCGTCATCAGGTGGGTCATCTGAGTCGTCAGAAGATACGTATCCGTTCATACGTCAGTGCCGGACTGAGTTTCCTGGAGGTGAAGACGAAGAACAACCACGGTCGCACGAAGAAGAAGCGTGTCACCATGGAGCAGTTCGACGCCCTTCATCCGCAGCACGATATTCAGTTCCATCGTCAGGACGAGAACTTCGTCAACTACGATGAGTTCCTGCGTACCTATCTTCATTATGACCCTGAGCGTCTCACCGAACAGATCGAGAACCGCTTCGACCGCATCACGCTGGTGAACAAGGCCAAGACCGAGCGTCTCACCATCGATACCCACCTGCGCTTCAATAACATCGCCACTGGTGAGCAGCGTTCGATGGGCAACCTTGTCATCATCGAGCTCAAGCGCGACGGCAACCAGCCTTCGCCCATCCTGGACAAGCTCTGCGACCTGCGCATCCATCCTCATGGTTTCTCGAAGTACTGCATCGGCTCGGCCCTCACCAACTCGAGTCTGCGCCGCAATCGCATCAAGCCCCGCCTCCGCAGCATCCAGAAGATTTTGAGTAATCAATCGTAAATCGTAAATCAGTAAATCGTAAATATATATTATGTTAGATTCATTTTTTTCAACCTCATTCTCGATGATGCTCATCCGACTGGTGATCAACCTCGTCGTCGTATCCATCATCATCGACCGTCTGTATTATCCGAAGAGCAAGCGTCGTGACTTCTACTTCACGTTCATGCTCATCTCCATCGCCATCTTCTTCATCGTCTTCTTCATGATCTTCGTGTTGGAGGAGATGAAGGGCAAGACTTCGTTGGGTATCGGTATCGGACTCTTCGGCATCTTCTCCATCATGCGTTACCGTACGGATGCGATGCCCGTCCGTGAGATGACCTACCTCTTCGTCATCATCGCCCTCTCGCTGGTCAATGCTATCTCTGAAGGCGTGCCGATGATTGAGTTGGCTATCACCAACCTCATCTTCCTTGTAGCCGTTTGGTTCTTCGAGTGGCGACTGAAGGTGCTGCCCTCGAAGCTTATCCAGTATGACAAGATCGACCTCATCGCCCCGGAGCGTAAGAAAGAGCTCATTGCCGACCTCGAACAGCGTCTTGGCTTGGAGATTGTCCAGGTGGAGGTGGGAGCCGTCGACTTCATCCGTGATATGGCAATGGTGAAGATCCGCTACCGTGGCAAGCGCAGCGACGGCGACGTGGCTGACAACCTCAAGCTTTCCAAAGAACAACTCAAGCAATTCAATAAATGAAACGACTATTAGTAATCATGATGGCGTCGCTGCCGTTGGCAGCGATGGCCCAGTCCGACGACTTCGGACTCGATTTCACGCTCGAGGCGCAGAAGAAACTCTCCAAGGTGATGAATCTTAGTTTCGAGGGCGAACTCCGTACCCGCGACAATACCAAGACAGTAGATCGTTGGAGTGCAGGTCTGAGCCTCGACTATAAGGCTGCCAAATGGTTGAAGTTTTCTGCCGGCTATACGCTTCTCTACGACAACAACGAGAGAATCTCTTATTATGACGCTACCGACGATGAGGTGATCGACGGAGATGTTGATGCTGGTGATCCCAAGAAGTATGCCAAGTATTGGGCAACGCGCCACCGTTTCAGCGTCACGGCTACCTTTGACAAGAAGCTCTTCGGTGACTTCCGCTTCTTTCTGCGCGAACGCTGGCAGTACACCTATCGTCCAGAGTACACCGTCGATGAGCGCTGGAGTTATCTCGACCAGGCCTACGACGGCAAACCGAAGACCTACGATAGCAAGAATACTCATGTGCTCCGTAGCCGTCTGCAGGTGGAGTACGACAAGAAAGGTCTCGCTGTGACCCCCTACGCCAGTGTGGAGTTCTTCAATGCCATGAGTCTGCAGAAGACCCGTTTTCAGGTGGGTGCCGACTGGAAGGTGGCCAAGCAGCACAGCCTCGGTCTCTTCTATCGCTACCAGTCGGTGCGTGATGATGAAGACGACCTCGAGCCTAACCGCCACATGATAGGTCTGGGCTATAAATTCAAATTCTAAAACAAATCCCCGCTCGACTGAGCGGGGATTTGTTATTACTTGAATAACTCGTCGAGGAACGTATAGAATGCAGGATCCTCGCCGATGATGGTCTTGACGATTTTCCCGTCAGGTCCGACGATGATCTTCGTGGGGAAACCTTGGATCTCATACAGATCGAGCACATTGGAGTCGCGTGGACAATAAACGTGCAACCAAGGCAACTCGTATTTCTCCACAGCGGCCTTCCATTTCGCTTCAGGATCGTTGCAGTCGATGCCGAGAATCTCGAACTTGCCGGCGTACTTCTGATAGTACTCCTTCATCTGTGGGAAGCCCTTGATGCACCAGCCGCACCACGATCCCCAGAAGTCGAGGATGACGTATTTGCCGCGCAGGCTCGATAGGGTGAGGGGCTTGCCGCTGAGGTCGTTCAGCGTGAAGTCGGTGGCAAGATCAGAGGAGGAGTCAGTAGCCTGGAGACTGGAGTCGGTAGAAATGTCTGTGGCAGGTGTGTTCTCCTGACTCCTGTCTCCTGACTCCTGTTTCTTGTTATCCGCGCAGCTGCTCAGGGCAACCACGGCCATCATGATGCTAAGGATATACTTCTTCATACTTTTTATTTCTTCTCACTTTTCACTTCACCACAATCTTTCTGGTCTTGTCGCCTTCCTTCACGATATAGATGCCACGAGGCAGTATTGCGTCATTCGGCATCCGACGTCCGTTCAGATCATAATACTGGCGATTGCCTGATTTACTGCTGACGATGTCATTGATGGCTGTGGTGTCGTGATCCTTGATGTTGCTTGTGTCGAAGTTCTGTTTACCACCCGTGAAGGTAATGCTGCCGTAGGCCTTGATGCAGTAGCTGCCGAGGTCGTTGATGTTCAGCGTGCCGCCTGTCATATAGAAATTGCCGCTGTTCTCGTCTTCGTGGTTCAGAGTCTGTCCGGTAGCGACGGAGTCTTTCAGCTCCACCTGGATGCCGTCATCCTCCACACCGCTGATGTTCACTTCACCGCTGGAGATCAGACAATACTCCTGACAATGGATGCCGTCTTTCTTCGCGCCCGTCACGTTGATGGTGCAGTTCTTCACCTCTACGTACTCCTTGCTGTAGATGGCGTGGTTGAAGCTGCTGCTCACGTTCAATGTGCCTTTGCCGACGAACTCTGTGTGCCCCTTACAATGGAAGCAGCCCTTCGATGTCGAGTCATTCACGCCGTCTTTCAGGGTGTTCACCGTGTTGGCGGCCATACTCACCTTGATGCGCTTGCCGTCCTTGATGTGGATGGCCGTACTGTCGGGATTCGTCAGAGTGAGTCCGTTTAGTTGTAGTGTGGCCTTGTATTCGCCAGTAAGGTAGAACTCGCCATTGTCGCTCTGCCCGCTCAACGAATAGATGATCTCACCGGGATTCTTCTCGGTGGTAGATGTCTGGAGCAGTTTGACATGCGATGACTCGCCGTTGAGGTTATTCACGTAGGCACTGGCTTCCGTTGGGATGGTGACAACGGCCGAATTGCCGTTGTACTCTACCTTCACGATAATATCCGCAGCACTGGCAGCCGTACAGAAAAGTATAGCTGCCAGTGTCGTATTGAGAATTTTATTCATTAATGATGAATGTTCAATTTTCAATTATCAATTTTCAATTGATTACAGTCCCATAGCTTCTTTAGCCTTGTCGGCAGCAGCATCTACAGCCTCGCCGGCCTGTTCCTTGGCAGCGTCCTTCACTTCCTCGGCCTTCTCGGCAGCAGCATCGGCAGCGTCCTCAGCAGCACCCTCGATGGCATCACCAGCACTCTCGACAGCATCACCGGCAGCACCTACGGCTGACGACAGACCACTGACGATAGCATCGGCAGGAGCGGCAGTCAGGGCGTTGATGGCACTGTTGATCGTCTCGTTATCACCGACAAAAGCCTTGATTTTCTCGGCGTTCTCCTTCAGGAAGTCCTGAACCTTAGTCACATACTCCTTGGCAGCCTCAGGGTTGTTGCCGATAATCTCCTTGATCTTCTCCTGAACGGTGGCGAGCACCTCAGAGAACTTGCCGGCATCCTGAGCCTCAATCTGCTCAGACAACTGAGAAGTAATCTCACTGACAGCAGCCTCCACGTCGAAGGCAGCACCCTCGGCAGGAGCAGCCTGCTTGTTACCACACGATGCGAAACCAATGGCAATCATTGCCATCACAGCGAATAAAACCTTTTTCATAATGCTTTCTTTTTTAAATTAAACTATAAATAACTGTAAACTGTAAACCGTAAACTGTAAACAGTAAAAGCAGCTCTCGCTTGATTTTCGGCAACAAAATTACGTCTTTTTTGAATAAGTTGATGCATATAATAGTAATTTTTACACTTATTTAGTAATTTTGCAGCCTGTTTTCAGAGATAACAAGACGAATATGACAAGTTCATTAACATTTCAGCCGAAATTGTTTTCGGTATTTAAGCATTACAACCGCCAGCAACTGACGACCGACCTGCTGGCAGGCATCATCGTGGGCATCGTCGCCCTGCCGTTGGCCATTGCCTTCGGTATTGCCTCTGGCGTGACACCCGAGAAGGGCATCATCACCGCCATCGTCGCCGGTCTCATCATCTCCGTTTTCGGAGGCTCGAAGGTTCAGATCGGTGGACCTACGGGCGCGTTCATTATTATAATATATGGCATCATCCAGCAGTACGGTTTCGAAGGACTGACCATCGCCACGCTGATGGCGGGTATCTTCCTCATTATGTTCGGCGTGCTGCATCTCGGCACGATCATCAAGTACATTCCGTATCCTATCGTTGTCGGCTTCACCAGCGGTATCGCCCTCACCATCTTCACCACGCAGATCAAGGACCTGCTGGGCCTGTCGATGGCCATCGTGCCCTCCGACTTTATCGAAAAGTGGATTGCCTACATCGACTGCGTGCCTACCATTGAGCGTTGGAGTGCCCTCATCGGCTTGGGTTCCGTGGCTGTCATTGCCCTCTGGCCGAAGCTGACGCACCGCTTTGCCATCGGTAAACTGCCCGGCTCGCTGATTGCCATCGTGCTGATGACCATCGCTGCCGCCCTCCTCAGACAGTATGCCGGCGTCACCACCATCGAGACCATCGGCGACCGCTTCTCCATCTCTGCCACGCTGCCGCAGGCACAGGTGCCCGATCTCACTTGGGACGTCATCAAGGGACTTGTCTCGCCAGCCATCACCATCGCCATCCTCGGAGCCATCGAGTCGTTGCTCTCGGCTACCGTGGCCGACGGTGTCATCGGCGACCGTCATAACTCCAACACAGAACTTATCGCCCAGGGACTGGCCAACCTGGCGTCGCCCATCTTCGGCGGCATACCGGCCACGGGTGCCATCGCCCGTACGATGACCAACATCAACAACGGCGGCCGCACGCCCGTTGCAGGCATCGTCCATGCCGCCGTGCTGCTGCTCATCTTCCTGTTCCTCATGCCGTTGGCGCAGTATATCCCCATGGCCTGTCTGGCCGGTGTGCTCGTCATCGTGAGCTATAACATGAGCGGCTGGCGAAGCTTTATTTCCATTCTGAAGAACCCGAAGAGCGATGTCATCGTGCTCTGGGTCACCTTCCTCCTGACGGTCATCTTCGACCTCACCATCGCCATCGAGGTCGGTCTGCTCTGTGCCTGTCTGCTCTTCATGCGCCGTATGGCTGAGACCACCGATGTCAAGGTCATTTCCCAGGAGATCAACCCCGAGGAGGAAGACAGCGACTTCCAGCTGGGCAACCTCGAGCACCTCACCATCCCCGAGGGTGTGGAGGTCTATGAGATCAATGGTCCCTACTTCTTCGGAGCCGGTAACCGTTTCGAGGAGATCATGGGTGCCTTGCACCATCAGCGTCCTCGTGTCCGTATCATCCGCATGCGTAAGGTGCCTTTTGTCGATTCCACGGGCATCCACAACCTCACGAACCTCTGTCTCATGTCGCAGGCCGAGGGCATCCAGATTGTCCTCTCAGGCGTCAATCCTACTGTTCAGGCCGTGCTCCACAAGGCCGGCTTCGACACGATGCTCGGTGAGGAGAACATCTGTTCCCACATCAACGAGGCCCTTGAACGCGCCCGCCAGATCACAGCGTGATAGCAGAATTAACACTATTCAGAACATGTACTAGTGCAATAGAGGATGTGCCTATTTTGACACGCCCTCTATTTTTTTAAGACACTAAATAGACATAACTGATATCAATGAGTTGAGACTGATTACACAGCCATTGATTGTTTGCTTTGTTCTGTTAATCCTCTGTCTGAATATTTATGCACTTTGAGTCGCAGCTAACCTTGTCGGGTGTTTAGACTAAGGAAACTGAGAGTTTGGGTTAAGGAAAGTCCCGGTTTAGTCTAAGGAAACTCCCAGTCGCAGACACTATGCATACATATTCAAAAATAGCATGTTTATTCATTTGCATTACACCTCCTTTTATATAGGGGAGTAGCCCAAACACCTCATCATCTCACTCTGACCTCTGAAACCCCAGTGTGAGCAGGCGTTTCAGAGGGTGAGATGTTTTCTGAACACCTCACTCAACACCTCACTTACCATCCACCGAAGTTCGTGAAGCCTACTACAAGGTGATGGTGAAGTGATGCATGAGATGTAAAGTGAGGTGTTTGACAAACACCTCACTCTTTCAATATGCTCAAAATCATGCAGTTATAAGCTAAAAGTGAGATGATGAGGTTATTACATGTCGTAGACCACCTGCATGAGGCGTTTGCCGAGTTCGTCGGCCTGCTCCATGGTCTGGGCCTCGCTATAGACGCGAATGATAGGTTCGGTGTTCGACTTGCGGAGGTGTACCCAGCGGTCGGGGAAGTCGATCTTCACGCCGTCGATATCGTTGACGGTGGCGCTGTTGTCGTTGGCGAACATCTGCTTCACTTTCACGAGGATGGCGTCGACATCGGTGCCCGGGGTGAGGTCGATGCGGTTCTTGGCAATCTGATAGTCGGGGAAGGTCTTGCGCAGTTCGCTGACGGTGCAGCCCTTCTGTGCGAGCGAAGAGAGGAACAGGGCGATGCCTACGAGGGCGTCGCGGCCGTAGTGGCTCTCGGGATAGATGACACCGCCGTTGCCTTCGCCGCCGATGACGGCACCCACCTCTTTCATCTTCGTGGTGACGTTGACCTCACCGACAGCGGCAGCGGTGTATTGGCCGCCGTGCTTCTCAGTGACGTCGCGCAGGGCGCGGGTAGAGGAGAGGTTGGAGACAGTGGTCAAGCCCGCGTTCAGACCACCCCGCCCTCCGGGCACCCCTCCTAACTCAGGAGGGGAAGATAATACATAGTCGGCGACGGAGACGAGGGTGTATTCCTCACCGAACATCGTGCCGTCTTCGCAGATGAAGGCGAGACGGTCCACGTCGGGGTCAACGACGATGCCGAGGTCGAAATTGCCGCTCTTCATACGGTCCATGATGCCGTGGAGGTTCTTCTCCAGCGGTTCGGGGTTATGGGCGAAGTCGCCTGTACACTCACCGTTGAGAATCTCGTAGTCGAGACCGAGGGCCTGGAAGAACTCGGGGAGGATGATGCCGCCCACGGAGTTGATGGTATCGGCACAGACGCGGAACTTGCGCTGGCGGATGGCCTCGACATCGACGAGTTTCAGCTGGAGCACGGAGTCGATATGACGACGGTTGTAGGTGTCGTCGATGGTGCAGGTGCCGAGTTGGTCGACCTCTGCGTAATGGAAGTCTTCGGCCTCTGCGATGCGGAGCACTTCGGCACCGTCGGCAGCGGTGAGGAACTCGCCCTCGTTGTTGAGCAGCTTCAGGGCGTTCCACTGGCGGGGGTTGTGCGAGGCGGTGATGATGATGCCGCCGTCAGCCTGAGCCATGCGTACGGCGAGCTCGGTCGTCGGTGTGGTGGCGTAGCCGATGTCGATGACATCGTAGCCCATACCCATAAGGGTGCCTACGACGACGTTGCGGACCATGAGGCCGGAGATTCGGCCGTCGCGACCGACGACGATCTTATGACCACCGATGAACTGTGCATAGGCAGTGGTAAACTTGACGATGTCTAATGGATTGAGTGTGTCGCCGGTCTGTCCGCCGATGGTACCGCGGATGCCGGAGATGGATTTAATCAAAGTCATATTGATTTTCGATTTACGAATTTACGATTTACGATTTGGCGCGTACGATTTATATTTCGCGCTGGAACGTGATGGTGTAGAAATAGGGCGTCACGTTCGATGAAGCATAGACATGTCCCTGGGTGTGGGGGACGATGAGACGCACCTTGGCACATTCGTCAGTCATCGACTGCGGACGTCCCACCTTGATATAGGTGAGCGGCGTGAGCCAACCGGCGGGGACAGAAGTACTGTAAGTGCTGGCCATGACGCCGCTGAGGAACGAGGCTGTGAATGTGCCCGATTTGCGGGAGACGGTCATACGGTCGGGAATCGAGGCGTAGTTGACGGTCAAATTCTGCGTCGTCATCGTGTCGTTGAGGATGTCGTACTCCGAGTAGCGACAGTCAAGGGTAAGTTCATCGCCGTCCTTGAAACCTTCGCCGCAGCCCTGACGCATGATCTGCATATAGACACCGCTTTTGTCGAGCTTGACGAACTCGCGGCGGCTGAGGTCGGTCTTGTAGCCATTCTTCACGAACTCTTCTTCTGAGATGACGGTAAAGGAGCTGTCGGCGATGAATTTCGCGATGGCATTACGCTCTTTCTCCTTCTTGTCACCATAGGTCTCATAGTCATTGCAGCTGACGAGCACAACGGCCAGGAGTATCAGTATGTAAGCTAATTTCTTCATATCGGGTGCAAAGTTACGAAAAAAGTGGAAAAGTGAAAAGGTGAAAAGGTGAAAAGTTGCTGCGCCTTGTCGTTTTTTAACTTTTTCACCTTTTCACCCTTTCACCTTTTCAGTTGTTCGGCATAGGCAATGATGGCTTCACGGACTACCTGGACGGCCTCGTCGATGGTCATGTCGAGGTGACCGCCGGAGGCATTGAGGTGGCCGCCGCCGTTGAAGAACTCTGCTGCCATCTTGTTGCAGGGGAACTGGTCGACGGAGCGCAACGATACCCAGATGCGGCGTTTCTCGGAGTCCTCGCGCAAAGAGATGGAGAGCTTCAGTCCGCGGATCTGCTGGGGGATGTTGACCAGTCCCTCGGCGTCGCCCTTGATGAAGTGGAACCGCTTCTGCTCCTCACGGGTGATGGTGTAGAAGGCGGTATGGAACTCAGGCAGATAGACCAGCTTCTCGTACATGACGTAGCCCATCAGACGGATACGGTCTTCGGAGTAGTTGTGATAGACATTGCGGTAGATGCGGTCCTTGTCGATGTGTTTGGTGAGCAGTTCGCCGATGATGAAGTAGATCTCTGGACGGGTGCTGTTGTAGAGGAATCCGCCCGTGTCGGTCATCATACCGCAATAGACGGGAACGGCGAAGCGTTTGTCGAGACGGTCGAAGCCTCCCAGCTGCCAGACGATGCGGAACACGAGCTCGCAGGTGCTGCAGGCCTCCGGTTGGGAGATGCTGAGCACAGCGGGCACGTCGGGATCGAGATGGTGGTCGATAAGTACCTTCGGGGCGGGGGAGGAGACGAGTGTCGCCTCCATATCCTGGACTCGGCTGGGCGTATTGAAGTCGAGGCAGAACACGAGGTCGGCAATCTTGAAGAGCATATCGCACTTCTCGGGATGCTTGTCGTAGCGCACGATCTTCTCCGTGTTAGGCAACCACTGCAGGAAGTCGGGGTACTGGTCGGGCACGATGACGATGGCCTCTTTTTCGCGTGTACGCAGATATTCCGCCCAGGCCAGACAAGAGCCGATGGCGTCGCCATCAGGACTCTTGTGGCAGGTGATGAGGATCGTATCGGCAGAGGCAATCAGCTGGTCCAGCTGACTGAGCTGCGCTTCGTTCAGAATGGTGATGTCCATTAGAACAGTTTACTGGGATAAACGCCCTCGTCGACAAGCTGCTGGATGCGGGCGACGGTGGAGTCGCGGTCGGCAGCGTAGGTGACTCCGAACCACTTCGATGTGGTGTCGAGTACCTCGACGGTAGCGGTGCCGTCGGTGATGAGCTTGTTGACCATCAGGGGAATAAAGAACTCGGCTTTGAGGTTCTCCATGTTCTTCGGGTCGCTGAGGAACTCACGGAAGTAGTCCTCGGAATACTCGAAATAGTCGGGTGTGAAGCCCCACATGTTCATCGAGACAGGGGTGTTGTCGTCGACGATGACCCACTTCCCCTGTTCGTCCTTATAACGGATGGGTTCGCTGGCAGCACCGGCGTTGGAGCCGTCGGCAGCGCAGCGCACGATCTCAGTCCGTTCGACGACGGTGGTCAGATGGCCTTTGTCGTTCTTCGAGCAGATGCCACGGGCGACGGTGCCGTTCTCGGAAAGGGTGTTGCCTACGCGGAAGCCCACCATCGCATACTGGTTGCGGGCACCCTCGGGGAGATTGGCGAGATACTTGCCGATGACCATGAAGGCATCGCGGTTGTAGAAGTCGTCGCAGTTGATGACGCAGAAGGGTTCCTTAATCACATCCTTACCCATCAACACAGCGTGGTTCGTTCCCCATGGCTTCTGACGGCCTTCGGGTACGGTGAATCCTTCAGGCAGGGCGTCGAGTGCCTGGAAGCAAAGCTCGCACTGCACCTTACCCTCGTATTTCGCGAGGATCTGGGTGCGGAACTGCTCTTCGAAGTCCTTGCGGATAACCCATACGATCTTGCCGAATCCGGCCTGGATGGCGTCGTAGATACTGTAGTCCATGATGGTCTCGCCGTTGGGGCCCAGACCGTCGAGCTGTTTCAGGCCGCCGTATCGGCTGCCCATGCCTGCTGCAAGCAGAAATAATGTCGGTTTCATAATGCTATTTTTGAGTTATATTCAATATTTGCGTGCAAAGGTACACAAAAAAGTGAAAAAGTAAAGAGGTGAAAAGGTGAAAGTTGCTGCGCCTTGTTGTTTTTTAACTTTTTAGAACGGGTAGCCGATGGCGAAGTGGATGGTGTTGGCTCTCCTGAAGCTGGGGATGTTGAAGTAGCCAGACTTCTCGGTTTCGTAGGGGAAGTGGAGGGCGAAGCCCCAGTCGAGGCGGACGACGAGGAAACCGAGGTTGTAGCGCAGTCCGATACCTGTTCCCAGGGCAATGTCATTGAAGAATTCGGAGGGTTTGAACGCCATCATGTCATAGAGGAATTCGTAATAATCATACTGTTCCTGTGCCGTTTGGCCGCCTGTATCGGAGTAGTCCTCGTAGTCATCCAGGCTGTGTTGTAAGCTGGATTTCAGGCACCACACGTTACCTGCATCGAGGAAGATGGCTCCTTCAAGATTGCCGAAGAGGGGCGCACGGTATTCAAGGTTGGCTACAAATTTTATGTCACCGTTACGCCAGGCGTAGTCGAGTTGTCTGCTCTTGTTGATGAAATCCGGCAGGCGACCCGGACCGAGCTCGCGCATGGAGAAGGCGCGGATGCTGTTGGCACCTCCCACGTAGAAAAGCTCAGTGGTGGGGGCGTCGTCACAGTTGCCGTAACTGTAGATGATGCCGGCATTGAGATGTCCCACGAGTTTCGAGGCCGGACCTAACGACCAGGTCTTGGTGAAGTCGGTCTCCACACGGACGAACTGGGCGTAGGGTGCTTTGAACCACGTCTTATATTTCTCGTCGTAGCCCCTTCCTCGGGCGAGGTCGATGAGCGAGGTGATGTTACCGCTCTCCTCAATGGTTGTCTCCCAGCGGATGGGGTTGCGCAGCTTGACGGGACTGGTGTAGGTATAAGTGTAGCGCATAGTAGGGATGAGATAGTCCTGCATGGAGACTTTGAGGTAGAGGTTCTTATTGACGGCGTCTTCGTACTTCTCTGAGGTACTGCTCTTGAACTGATATTTCACCGTCAGGGGCGAGAACTCGTGGCGGCTGGTGGCTGTGGGCTGCCAGCGGTAGGTCCATTCGCCCGAGACAACGTGCATATTGTAATATTCTGGACGGCGTAAGAAGTCGGTAGAAGCCTTCGCATAGGTGATTGGGGCGGCATAGGGACGGCGACGGGGGATGCGCCGGCCGTTCTTGTCGCGGCGCACACGGTCGCTGCTATAGAACGGTGCGATGATGCGTGGGAACTCGACGGTGACATCGGCACCATACTGGTAGGTGTTGGAACTGGTCTCACCACCATGCTGCCACTCGTAGGACCCATGCAGGTTGATATCGAGTTTCTCACCACCACGGAAGAGGTTGCGACGGGTGAAACCGATCTTCACTCCCGGACCATAGCGATGGCTGGTGCGCCCGATAGCATTGGCTTCGATGTAGAAGTCATAGGGCTTGTCGAACACGCAGTTCAGGTTGAGGTCGAGTGTATCTGTGCCGGCCCGGGGCGTAAACTGGAAGTCGGTGGAGGAGAAGACGCCTGTGGCATTTATCTTACTGGCCGACTCGAGGTAGTTGTCGTAGCTGAACTCCTGACGCGGACGCAGCCTGAGGTTCTTTAGGATGACGTTGGGACGGATCGGCGGATTCTTGCCGTTGAAACGGATGGTGAGGTGACGGCGCTTGACGCTGTCGGTGAGTTGTTCGCGCATACTCTTGCGGAGCTGTACGGAAATATTGCCAATATACCACTTCTGAAGTGCCTCTGGGGGTAGTCCGTTGGCCAGCTGGAAACGCAACTGCGCCTGTCCCGCCACTTGGAAGGTATCGGCGAGGTAGGAGGCGTAGTTGTTGTTGTAATAATAGTAGCCGTTGTTGCGGAAGAGGTTGGTGATACGACTGCGCTCCCCGTCGAGGGCAGAGACGCTGAAGGCATCCTTCGGCTTGATGAGTGCCTCGCTGCGGGTGGAGTCGATGAGGGCATTAAGGGAGTCGGGGAAGTTGACGTAGGCCACACTGTCGAGGGTGAAGAGAGTGTCGAGGCGGACGGTGTAGCCGATCTTGCACTTCTTCGGGTTCTTCTGCGGCACCTTCTCGTAGGTAACTTCGCTGCGGAAGTAACCGTTGCTCTGGAGAACGGACTGGGCGACGGAGGCGCGCAGAGCCGGATTCACCTTACTCATCAGCACGGGGGCACGCCCAAAGGACTTTGTCATCCAACGGGCGAACTTGGAGTCTTTGTCGGCATATTTGTTGTAGACCCACAGTCGCCACGACCAGGGCGTGTGGTAATAACTGCTGCCGAAGATGGATCCGTTGGGGGCTGTGGCCAGCGTGGCCTCGACTTCTTCCTTGGTTTCGTCGAGGTGATCCTCGAAGGGATTGTCCTTAGGCTCATCGACGTAGGTGATGGACTTCAGACCCGTGAAGAGCTGGTCGTCTTCAGGGATGTTCTTGGTCATAGAACAGGAGACGAAGAAGAGTAAAAAAGTAAAAAGGTAAAAAGGTAAAAGGGCGTGCGCCTTCACCTTTAACAGAATGCTATGATAGTTTAATTCTTTCATTTTTTACCTTTTTACTTTTTTACCTTTTTATTACCTTTTCACTTTTTCACCTTTTCACCCTTTCACCTTTTTACCTTTCCACCTTTATACTGTCAGTTCGTATACTGTCTCGCTGCACCGTCGGCCGACGATCAGATGATCCAGGCTCTAAGGGCGGACGGTTGAAGTTCGGCTGTTGCTCCTTTCTCCAGAAGCGGAAGATGTCCCAGAAGTTGTCGAGCTTACGACGCCAGACGAAACCGATGCCGTATTCGCTGGTGTAGCCTTCAAGCCAGTCGTACACATTCTGCTTGTAGAACATCTTCAGGTTTTGGGTGCCGTTCTGGTTCAGGCGATACTCCATCGTCACGTTGTCGAAGAACGACTGCTTCTGTCCCATTGCGGCGTTGCTGCCTGAGGATACGATTCCACCGATCTCCACGCGGAGGCGGTTGTCAAAAAATCGCTTGGCGAACTTGAATGAGTAGTCGGTATGGGTGGCGCCTGTGGCATCGGTGCTGTTGTCGACGCCTACACTGAGGTCGATAGTCTTCAGGGCGGAACCCGCGATGTTGTTGATCTCACTCTGGAGGAATGAACTGAGGGCATTGTTCATAGAGAAGCCGCCCGTGTTGCCGTCGGCGATGTACATACCTGTGGTGAGCATCGTGACGGCGATTTTACCACGTTCTTCGGCCGACATCGAAGCGAGGTCGGTATTGACGGCATAATCCTCCGGAGCCTCGATGATGAACTGCACACCCATATCATTGAGGGTCTTGGTGATGACGACACCACAGTCGAATACCACACTGCGGCCGACACCAGTATCGTCGCCGACGGTGGCTTTGGTTCGCTCGGTGGCGGTGATGTTCAGTCGTGGGTTCATCGGGTCGCCAGTGAACTCTACATAACTGCCGTTCTTGATGTTGAAGGTCTTCAGCGGGATGACGGGCAGCGAGTATTTCATCTCACCGCTGGTGAGCGTGTAACGGCCAGTGAGGTTAAGTCCCTCATAGTCATACTTCATACGCAGGTCACCACCGCCTGTCAAGTCGGCATAGTTGGTCTGCTCGGGGTTGAGGTTACAGACGATGTGGGCGCCTTCCGACACACCGATGGTGAGGTTAACATTCATACCTGTGGGCTGGGGACGCGTGATGACGGTCTTTGTGGAGTCGGAGAAGTCTGTGAACTGCACCAGCTCATCGAGACGATTGTCGGCCGAGAGGGGTGAGTCGAGTAGCATGTAGGTGAGGTCTGTGGATCCGAGTACGTCGAGACGCCCCCGCACGTTGAGCATGTCGAGCGGTCCTTGTATCCTTGCGCCGACATTGACGAAGGCCTTGCCCCAGGCAATGGACTTTTTCTCCTGCTTCGTGTTGACGAGTAAGAGGTTACGGGCCCTCACACGCAAATCCATCAGGATATGGTCGAGGTCGGAGAAGTCGATGCTGCCCATCATGTTCAGCGGCTCGTCGTTGTAGGCATATATGCCGAAGTTCTCCAGCATCAGTTTGCTGCCGATGATACGGATGGGGTCGTTGTCGAAGCGCATTCGGATGCCGTAGGGAATGCTGACGAGATGGGCATCTTCGACGAACATCTCACCGTTGATGTCCGGATGACGGGTGGTACCTCTGACGGTCACGCTGCCTTCTGCGTAGCCGTCGAGACCGAAGATCTGGTCGGGTGCAAAGCCGTTGACGAGCGAGAGTGGCATACGTGTCATGTCGAACGTGGCATCGATGATTCCTTCGCCCTTATTCTGATAGGTACCACTGAGCAGACCGAACTTCTCATCGTCGAGCAGCAGACGGGCCTCGATGGCGTGGGTGTCGTTTTCATTCTGCAGATAGACGAGCTCCGTGCTGAGATTGCCGATGGGAGCACCCTCATAGGTCATACTTGCCACAGCCATATCGGAGGCTACGGAGATGTGCTCGTTCCGGTCTTGCAGGATATGGTAGTCGCCGTCAAGCTTACCCGTGATACGAGGTAGATAAGGTGTCACAGACGTCAGTTCTCCCAGGTCGATGCGATGGAGGCTGACGGTGAGGTCCTGCAACATGGTGGAGTCCTGATGCTCGGTGTAGATCTTCATACCAGTCTCATCGTCAGAGATGAGATCGACTTTCGCCTGGATCTTCTTACTGCTGGAGAGGAAGATGTAGTTGTCTTTGTTCAGGTTGAACTCCTTATATCCCAGCGTCGGACGGTCGGGCAGGAGCCTGAAGCGCAAACCTTCTTTCTCCATCTCGGCTGTGGCTCCGATGCGGACACCCATACGGCCCTTCCCGTCGAAATAGCGCAAGCCCGCCAGTGCCCCGTGCTCGTGGACGTGGCCATCGAAGAGGGCGTTGAAGACGAACTGCGGGTTCTTCTTGTTGTTGCAGATCTGTCCCTGATAGGTCAGCCGATCGTCTTTCTGTATGAAACTCAGGCGGACGGTGTCGATCTGGATGCTGTCGTAGTTGAGCGAGAAGAGATGTCCCTGTCCGTTGATACCTGTCTCCGGCGAGGTGGTGAGGTCGAGCATCAGTTCCTTGAAGTCGGTGCCTGTGGCGCGCAGGAAGTTGGCGACAGGATTGTCGCGCTTGCTCTCCAGGTGGAGTTTCATCACTGGCAGCAATGCCTTGATGGCGGGCTGGTTGATGACCTTGTCCTCAAACTGTCCGGCGATGGAGTCGGAGAGGGTGGTGAACTGACTGAGCAGCCTCTGGTAGCCGCCCGTCGCGTCGAGTTTCAGGATGAAGTCGCCGCTCTGTATGCGGGCGTAGGTGGTGTCGGGATTGGTCTTCAAGAGGATGCCCACATCGCCTGGAGTGTAGGTCTTTTGCCCATCTTTCACATAGACATCGTTCAGGCGCCCGCTAATGTAATGGGTGTCTTTCATGTCTGAACTGACTTTCAGACTGCCGTTGGTGCCGATGGTGAGGGGCTTCTCAACGAGACGCATCTGGTAGAGGTCGGCCTTGGTGAAGTCGCCGCTGATAGTGCCCTCGATCTTGTGGGTGTTGAGCAACAGCTCGGCGCCGATGCAGCCGTCGAGGATCTGGTTGTTTCCGACGATGTCGAATTGTCCCCGTCCGTTGAACAAGGTGGCAGAAGCCATCAGGTTGTCCAGATCCCAGCTGCCGTATTGCAGTCGCTCGATGCTGGCGTCGGCAGTGAGGCGGCTCTCGGGCGAGAAGAAGTCGGTGCCATAGCCTGAGGCCTTGATGTCAGCCGTCAGCATATAGATGGAGTCCTTGGGCAGGAAGTGATGCAGGTTCAGGTTCCTGATGTCGATATCGGTGTCATAGGAAAGGCGGTCTGTTTCAAAGTCACCTTTGGCATCGAGGGGAATCCTGGCGTTGCCGACCAGCTTGATGCTGCCGCCAGCCTCATTGAGTGTCAGGTTGGTGGCGTAGTTGGTGCCGTCGGCGGTCATTTTGCCGTTGAGCGTGATGCCGTCGGGAATGCGGACGGTGTTGCTCATCTCGGGATCGATGAGGGCGGTCATAAAGTTCAGTTTCTTCGACGTGGCCTCTACCTGCAGGTCGGCTTTCATACGGCTGAACTCCGTGACGTTGTCGATCGTTCCCTTGACGGTAGCGTGCAGGGCGGTGGCGAGGTCGATGTCGATGCCTGTCAGATCCAGATGCTTCATGTTTCCGTCTGCGGAGCCTCTGATGATGAGCGGCTGGTTGGGGAAATGCTCTGTGAACTTCTGGGGCAGCTTGCCGGCCACCGTGAAGATGTCCTGCTTGCCTAACTGTGCGAAGAGGCGCACCTTGAAGATGCCTGGCGTCTGCTCGTCGAAGGCGTTGAAGTCCAAGTCTGTTTCGAGCATAATGTTCGAGTCGGGCGTCTTCAGCGTCATCAGAGGCAGACGGATATGGTTGTAGGTGGAGTCGAGGTTGAGGCCACCCGTCAGTTCTGTGATCTTCAGGCCGCTCTTGTCTGTCAGCAACGTCTTCCGGATGAAGAGTGACGTGCCTGTGGATGAGTAGCGGATGGAGTCGACGCCGAGTGTGACGTCGCTCAGGCCTAACGGTTCATAGTCCAGCCGACCGTCAGAGAGGTCAAGACTCCCCACCTTATATAATGGTCTGGCGAGATCGGCAGTGACCTGCCTGGCCACAGCCTTCCCTAATGCGAGGTTGAAGTCTACGGTGTCGTTGGGAAGATGCAGGGTGACGTCGGTGCGGCTGATGCAGAGGCTGTCGGCATCGATCACCCAGGTTAGGTTCGATTCGGTGGTATCTACGGCAGCTGTGTCTGTAAGGTTGATGTCGAGCTGAGCGTCGGAGAGACGGGCACCATTCACCAAGACGGTCTCCTTGTCGAGGTCGATACCCTTCGACGCGAGCCACAACTCCTGGAACTGACCTTTGATCCGCAGATCGTCGATGAAGCCGTTGGTGTTGATCTTCGCCTGTCGGAAGGAAAGTTCCTCGATGACCACCTTCTTTCTCAACAGCGGAAGTAGGCGCACGTTGACCACCAGCTTCCTGACATCGGCGATAGTATCTGTCACATCTGTCACAGAGTCATTTGGGTGCAGCATACGGAAGTCGTCGATGCCCAGGTCGAGCGGGAACTCCAGGTTCACGTGTCCCACCGAGATCTCCATCCCCGTCTTTTCAGAGGCGACGGAAACTACTTTCTGTGCCACCCAGTTCTGTATGGGCGGCACGTAGAGTAGGGCGGCGAGTATGATGAACAGCAGAACGGGCGTGAGTACCGCTATCCCGATCCACTTGAGCCATTTCCTCATTCGTTTTCAGCGATAGACGTTGCAAAAGTACAACAAAAAAGTGAAAAGGTGAAAAGGTGAAAAGGTGAAAGTTGCTGCGCCTTGTTGTTTTTTAACTTTTCACTCTTCATTCTTCACTTTTTTACCTTTAAATACGGTACGCAATGGCGTATTTCCACAGGAATGGTCTCTACTTCGAGGCTGTCGCGGCTCACTCTCAGACGCACCATGCAGGCCTCGCTGTTCAGAGGCTTGTGCTGGTCGAAGATGAAGTTGCCCACGCTGTAGTAGATCTTGTGGTCGCCGTAGTCCTCGACAGTCTGGAGGGTGTGGGTGTGGTGGCACACGAGCACGTCGGCACCCGCCAACACGAGCATGTGGGCATCGTGACGCTGACGGAGAACGGGCTGCAGCTTATGCTCCTGCCCCCAATGGAGCGAGACGATGATGACTGCCGTAGAGTCCTGCTGGCGGAGGTGGTACACACGTGAGAGCAGCGAGTCCATCGACTCCTGACTCACGCAGGGTTTGTCCGTCAGATAGGCGTAGTTCTCAAGGGCGAGGCGCAAGGAAGGCACAAGCCACACCTTCCTCGGATGTTCTGCCAGCAGAACGGGCTCTGAGGCTTCCTGCATATTCGCTCCGGCTCCGATGGGCACCATTCCTGCGTTGATGATGTTCCGTCGTGTGTCCATCAGTCCCTCGCGCCCTTGGTCGATGGAGTGGTTGTTGGCGAGGTTCAGATGGGTGATACCGTGTTGCCTTAATGTGTCGAGCCATTCGGGTTCGCCCCTGAAGATGAATCGCTTGAATACTGGCGACTTGATCTTCGTGGCCGGACACTCAAGGTTACCCACGACCACCTGGGCAGACTGAAACACGGAGTCGACGCCATCCGAAAACAGATGGCCGACTCCGTGTCTTTCGATCGTCTGGCGCACCCCGCGGTCGAGCAGGATATCGCCAGTAAGGACGATGCTCAGTGTATCTGCACAGCGCGCAGATACACTGAACAGCAGGCTAACAGCCAGTACTATAGAAGAACTCCTCATTCGCCTCGGGCAATTTGTTCAGCGGCACGAACAGTGGATTCATCCACTCGGGCACACCCTTGCGGGCGTTCTTTTTCAGTTGCTCCTGCCATTCCTCGTCCGTCAGGCGCTGCTCGTCGATGGACTGGATGAACTCACGATAGCTGAACACAGCGCCGCGCGTGAGAATCAGATAGCCGCCGATCTCGACCACCACGTAGAGCTCATCGGCATCGCCGACGGCCTCGAAGAGGATTGACTTGTTTGGGTTATTGTCTGCGTTGGCGGTGTAGACATCAGCCACGAGGGCCACCTTCTTGTCTGCGCCCTGAACATCGCTCCAGCCCGAGAGATACTGGTCTTCGCTGCGAATGAGGTCGAGCGAGATGTACTCGAAGGTAGAACCCACAGCCTTGATCTGATCGTACTCCTCATCGGTAGGCTCCTGGCCAGCCAGCTCCTTCTCGCTGATTCTCAGCAGGAACTGGGCTTCCTCACGCATTCGCTCGGTGGCGTCCTTCACTTTCTCAGGGAGCATATTCTCCTGTTTCAGCAGTTTCTCGGTGTTGTCGAGCAGTTCGATGGCCTTCTTCCAGAAGCCGACATTGGGCTCCACATAGCCTTTCACCACTGGATCGGGTATTTCTTCGCCACCACCGCACTCAGCACCTGCGGGCTGCTTGGCGTAGAGGATGGCGTCGTGC
Organism: Prevotella sp.; assembly: GCA_017428805.1. Next base: position 42,941 of record JAFRQC010000046.1, read on the forward strand.
TTCAGTTCGGCCCATGAGGCGAGCACGGCGTTCAGGTCTTTCTTGTCCCACTCGGGCGTCAACATGAAGTAGGGCATCTTCTCCTTGCCTTCCTTGTCGGTAAGCACCTTCAGGGCGTTTATCCATTGCGTGCAGGTGGTCTCCTGCCAGTCGATCTCACCCATGCGCTTCTTCATCGACTTCAGACTGTCGCCCAGCGCCTTCCAGTCAGTCTTCTCCTCCATCAGAATCTGCTCAGCGGCTGAGACACCCATTGCGGCGAAGAAGTCGAGGCCCTTGGGCACAGCGCGTTTGGTGGGATTGTTGGTGTAGTCGACCATGTTCAGCAGCACTTCGCCGTCGGGCTGGTAGCGCTGGGGCATCACGTTGATCTTGTTGTGGCTGGTCTTCTCAAACTTCGGACGGATGCGCGTCTGCTTGTCGCCGATTTCCTTTAGCGCGGCGGTGATCTTGGCGATGGCCTCGTCGCTGTGGATGAGGTGTTCCATCTGCATGCCGGTCTTCTCCACCTCGGCTAATACCTGCGGCAGACTGAGGTTGTCAGACTGACCCATCATGTAGGTGATGAGCTGGTTCAGGCGGTTGTAGTTCTTCTGGGCGGTCTTGTCGCTTTTCAGCGCACAGGCCTGCTGCACGGCTGCCCGCACCTCGTCTTCGTTGTCAAGGCCGAAGGGCACACTCTGGATCCACATCATGCCTCGGAAGTAGCGCTGCAGCTTCTCCGTGCGGGTGTAGTGCCCACGCGGACGGAAGAGGCTGTAGGGGAACAGGATGTCATGATAGTCTTCCATGTAATTGCTTAAGTTGTTTTCGGAGGCCATCACATTTTTATACTCCTGCATATCGTTGCTGTCAGGCTCGGGGTCGGAGATCCACTCGCCGGTGAACAGCTTGTAGGCGACGTTGTAGAAGGTGGTGTTGTGCATGGCCACCTTGTTGACTTGCTCGTCGAAGCCCGACCAGCGCTCCATGTTGTAGAGCAGTTCGTGCATGTTGCGGCAGAACTGGATCATCATCGGCAGCAGCTGATTCTCCTCTATCTCGCGCAGCGTGCAGTCGATGTAGAGGTGGTAGAGCTGCAGGAAGACGTCGGTGGTCACGAAGTTGGGGAACTGCGAGTAGTCGTTCTGCTCGTAGATGTTGAACAGCTGGTCGTGTGTGGCGGGCACGATGGCGAAGCCGTCCTTGGCCAGATGGGCGCAGAGCAGCGAGTCGAAGTCCTTCAGCTGCGTGGGGTTGGAGAGGTTCTGCATGTTCACGCGCAGGCCGGCCTCCGTGGCGAAGTTCTCCTTCAACAGCTCGGCCTCGCGGGCTTTCATGCGGTCGATGAAGGCTTTCTCTTCGTCAGAATATTTCACGGCCTCTGTCTCGATGGCGGCACGATAGTAGAAGTCGCGCCAGGGCTCGCCCTCCTTCATCTTCTCCGTGTCGAAGTGGTTGGCCTCGGAGAATTTCCACATCAGCGAGTCGTACCAGGTGGTCGTGGAAAAGATGCCTCTCAGGTAGGCGTCCTTGATGGGGAATCCCTTGCGTGCGGCAGGGGCTTGCGTGAGCAGGGTGATGTCGCTTAGCGGCAGACCTGTCACGTCCATGTCAAAGTCGATACTGTCAAGAAGATTCTCAACGTTGATGTGTGAAACTGGCACGCTGACTGCGCTCTGTTTCTGGCTGCAGGCCGCGAAGATCATTGCGGCTAAGCAGGCGATAAGGAAAGATTTTGTCTTCATTGGCTTAAGTATTTAGTTGCTGTTTCTTTGTCTGTAAAGTATTGGAGAGCGGTATCCTTGTCCACACCTTTTATAATAAAGCGCTCGAACTTCATGCCGAAGCCGCTCCACTTATAGTCCGATACCACATAAAGCGAATCTGTGGTCGATTCTAATGCTCTAATACGACCCATACTGTCGCCCTCTGCTGGCTCAACGAATCGGAAGTCCTCCAGAATACCTCCCAACTTCGATCCCAACCACATCGGTCGCACTAACTTCCTGCGGTGCATAGACGCAGTGGCGTGAGATGACTCCTGCGGCAGCTTCCCCTCCTGAGTAGGAGGGGTTAGGGGTGGTCTGATCCGCCCTTCTTGTCTTCTCACTCCCGCTTTTGCATCTATCTGTTTAAATATAAACAGCCTCCTCCCCATTGGATAGTACCTCGTCTTCTTAATAACTCCCACCATCGCATCCTCGCTGCCATCTCCATCGACGTCGCCCGTCTGGAACTGATACACCGGGTGCGCCAGTCGCCACTCATCGCTCTTGCTTCCGCCCTTCACGCCGAGCCAGTACAAACTGTCGTTCTCCTTCCGCAGCTCAAATGCCTGACTCCTGGCTCCTGTCTCCTGACTCCTGCCCATCATGGGCATCAGCATCAGCAGCCATACAGTGACTATTGGGATGATGGTTCGGTTCTGTTGCATATCGGTTACAAAGGTACGAAAAATCTTTGAATAACGTATGCTTTTTGCCGATTTTTTTATGAGTGCGTGACAGTTATGACAGATGACAGTTTTCTTTTAGCCCATAGCGCCATTGCGTTTCAGTGTTTCAGATGTTTCAGTTAAATATTAGACTGTGAAAAATTCAATTATTATTTTATTATTTATATATTTATATATAAAATATATTATAT
>JAFRQC010000047.1 GCA_017428805.1 Prevotella sp.
TTGATTTCCAAGGGTGTCAAGCGTTGGCGACTCTTTACGGTTTTCCCTGTTGGACGAGCTGCCCTCGATCCTATGATGAGGCTGACGAATGAAGAGTTCCGAGGTGTGTTTGACTTTATCAAAAGGGTACGTGAGGAAGGTCGCATTCGGGCTGATTACGGCTGCGAAGGCTTCCTTGGTAACTACGAGGGCGAGGTGCGCAACCGTTTCTTTTCTTGTCAGGCGGGTGTCAGCGTGGGCTCCGTGATGGCCGACGGTTCCATCGCTGCCTGTGCCAGCATCCGAGCCGACTACAATCAGGGCAATATTTATGAGGATGACTTCATGGATGTATGGGAGAGCCGTTACCAAAAGTATCGCAACCGTGAGTGGATGAAGAAGGACGATTGTGCCTCTTGCAGCTATTTCCGTTACTGTCAGGGTAACGGTATGCATCTGCGCGATGGCAATGGGAAACTGCTACTCTGCCATCTGAAACGACTGAAAGAGATTTGAATTGAGTGTCAGATGGCTTGGAAACTGAAATATCGTTGCAGGGCTTGCGGCTATGAAGCTGAGGTGTATGAAGGGCGTGGGCTCTTCCGACAGGAGATCACGGCTGTGTCGTGTCCAGACTGCAAGTCTATTCAGAATCTTGTGGTTGGCGGCATCATCGCCGATGTGGCACCATCTTATCGGAGTGAGGTGGGGCGCCTGTGCCTAAACTGTGGCAGCGACCGCATCAGGATATGGGATAAACGCACCTGTCCCAAGTGTCAGGAACGAATGGAACTCACTGGCGATAAGGAGTTTTGGACGTAAGTCTCGCCACAGTATGATAGCTCTGAGAAGCAGACAACCGTGAATATTTCGTGAATAGAAATACGCAAAACTGCATAAAAGTGTTAATCTGTCATAAATTATGAGTGTTAGGTGAACACTTTGACAAAAAATTCGTTATATTTGCGACAACAACAAACCAGAAGGAGGATTGCTTATGTCAACTATGAATGAATTGAAAGAAGAGAGTAGGGAGGTCAACCTTAATCCGGTTGAACCAAGTGACCCCAGACAGTTACCGTCTATTTGGTACACCTGATCATCTCGGAGGTCTGGCTCCAAAATCGAAAATCGCGCTTACAACCAAAAGGGGAATGAGGATGTGCATTGACACACCCTCATTTTTTATTCAAATCGCACAATCGGACTTGACCCCTCTGTGCTTGTCATCGGTGTTGTCTCGAGTCTTCTAACGAAATTATTTTACACGTTTAAAACGTGGACAGGAAACTCGGACTTTAGTGGCATTAAAGTGGGAGTTTAGTTAGGGGAAAGTCTGAGTTTCCTGCCTTGAAAGTCCCAGTTTCCTTAGTCTAAAATCAAGGCTTTGCAACTGCCTGTATATCAAATAGATACAAAGAAGGTTTGGGAAGGGGCGATGTTTTGAATATTGTTTACAAAATGGAGGTATGTCCAAAGTGCGCCACAATAGAAAAAACAAATAATATTTGGTTTTCTTCGCACTTATTCGTAACTTTGCAGCCTAATACATTATTAATAAGGTATGAAGATACAGATTATCAACGGCCCGAACCTGAACCTGCTGGGGCAGCGGGAGCCGGGCATCTATGGCTCAGAGTCGATGGAAAACTACCTGCCGGAGCTGCGCAAGCGCTTCCCGGATGTGGAGATCGACTATTACCAGAGCAACGTGGAGGGCGAGCTGATCAACAAGATGCAGGAAGTGGGTTTCTTTGAGGGCTACGACGGCATCGTGCTGAATGCCGGGGCCTACACCCACACGAGCGTGGCGCTGCATGACTGCATCAGGAGCCTGAAATGTCCTGTGGTAGAGGTACATATCTCGAACGTGCATCAGCGTGAGGAGTTCCGCCACAAGTCGATGATTTCGGCAGCGTGCAAGGGCGTGATTTGCGGATTCGGGCTCGACTCGTATCGCCTGGCTGTAGAAGCGCTCAGAAAGTAATGATTTAGCAACGGACTACAGGACTAACACGACTCTTATCCACAGAAAAGTCCTTAAGTCGTGAAGTCCGTTGCAAAAGAAAAGAAGAAGTGAATAGCGATCTGGAGGAGTATATCCTGAGGCATTCGGAGGCGGAGCCTGAGTACCTGTATCGGCTGTGGCGGGCGACGAACGTGCATACGATACACGGACGGATGGCCAGCGGACACCTGCAGGGGCGACTGTTGAAGATGCTGGTAGAGATGATCCAGCCGAAAAGGATCCTCGAAGTGGGGACGTTCAGCGGCTACAGCGCTATCTCGATGGCCGAGGGACTGCCAGAGGGCGGAAGGCTCTACACGTTCGAAATCAACGATGAAATGGAGGATTTCACGCGTCCGTGGATCGAGGGTTCGGCTGTGGCAGATAAGATCGAGTTTATCATCGGCGACGCGTTGGAGGAGGCTCCGAAGTTGGGCATTACGTTCGATATGGCGTTCATCGACGGCGACAAGCGGACGTATCGCGAGTGCTACGAGATGGTGCTTTCGATTCTGAGGCCAGGGGGCTTCATCCTCGCAGACAATACCCTCTGGGACGGTCACGTGGTGGACCACGCCTACGACAACGACCATCAGACGCAAGGCATCGAGGCCTTCAATGACTTCATCGCCCAGGACAACAGAGTGGAAAAGGTCATCCTGCCCCTCCGCGACGGCCTGACGATTATAAGGAAAAAATAAGCAACGGACTACAGGACTAACACGACTCTTGCCCACAAGAAAAGTCCTTAAGTCGTGTAGTCCGTTGCAAAAAACATAAAAAAGAAAGAAATATGCAAGAGACAAGACAAAACAAGATAGCAAGGCTTCTGCAGAAGGAGCTGTCGCTGATTTTCCAACAGCAGACGCGTGCCACTCACGGCACGATGGTCAGCGTGACGCGGACGAAGATCTCACCAGACCTGAGCATCTGTACCGCCTACCTCAGCATCTTCCCATCAGAAAAGGGTGAGGAGATCCTGACGAACATCAACGCTAACGTGAAGGCCATCAGATACGAACTAGGTACGAAGGTGAGGAACCAGCTGCGCATCGTGCCTGAGCTGCGATTCTTCATCGATGACTCGCTCGACTACATTGATAGGATTGACGAACTGCTGAAGAAATAAGCAACGGACTACAGGACTAACACGACTCTTATCCACAGGAAAAGTCCTTAAGTCGTGTAGTCCGTTGCAAAAAGATAGAAGTATGAACTTTCCTTTCTTTATTGCGCGAAGGTATCTCTTTTCGAAGAAGTCAACACACGCCATTAACGTGATCAGTGCCATCTCAGTCATTGGGGTGGCGGTGGCGACGATGGCGCTGGTGGTGACACTCTCCGTGTTCAACGGCTTCCACGACCTTGTGGCTACGTTCTTCACCTCGTTCGATCCGCAGTTGAAGGTGACGCCTGCAGAAGGCAAGACGGTAGCTGCCGACGACCCTGTGCTCACGGAAATCCGCCAGCTGCCACAGATTGATGTGGCTACGGAGTGCGTGGAGGATCAGGCGCTGGCTGTCTATCACGGTCGTCAGGCGATGGTGGTGGTAAAGGGTGTGGATGACAACTTCGAGCAGCTGACGCATATCGACGAGATTCTTATCGGCGACGGGGAGTTCTGTCTGCACGCTGCCGATCTGCACTACGGCATTCTTGGCATCCGTCTGGCAGAGCAGCTCGCCACAGGTTATGCTTACAAGGAGCCGATGAAGATCTACGCTCCACGAAGGGAGGGACAGTTTGACATCACCAATCCTGAGGATGCCTTCGAGGAGGATGATCTTTATTCGCCTGGCGTGCTATTCAACGTAAAACAGGCGAAATACGATCAGAACTATATCCTTACGAGTATCGGCTTTGCCCGCAGGTTATTCGACCAGCAGGGCATGCTCTCGTCGTTGGAGCTGCGCCTGAAACTTGGCAGTAATTTCGATGCTGTGAAGAAGGAGATCAGTAGGCTGTGTGGTACGAAGTTCGTGGTGAAGGACCGTTTTGAGCAACAGGATGACACGTTTAAGATTATGAAGATCGAGAAGTTCATCGCTTACATCTTCTTGACGTTCATCCTGATGGTGGCTTGCTTCAACATCATCGGCTCGCTCTCGATGCTGATTATCGACAAGAAAGACGATGTGGTGACGCTGCGGAATTTAGGGGCATCGGACAAGCAGATTGTGCGTATCTTCCTTTTTGAAGGGCGTATGATCTCTGCCATCGGAGCTGTCATCGGCATTGTCGTAGGATTGTTGCTCTGCTGGGCACAACAGGAGTTCGGATTGGTGGCATTGGGTTCCAGCAGCGGCTCATTCATCATCAATGCCTATCCTGTCAGCGTACATCCTGAAGATATTATCCTGATCTTCATTACTGTACTGCTCGTAGGCTTCCTCTCCGTGTGGTATCCCGTCAGATACTTCGCAAAAAGACTGTTACAAGTGTAACTGTTTCTCCCCCTCAGACCACCCCTAACCCCTCCTACTCAGGAGGGGAAATGATTAGATCAGATGGCTGCTAATGCCAGAGAGTAGTATTTTGATTCAGGACTGTCGGCCCTTGAAGGCAGCACGCAACAGCATTGTGTGCCCTGTAACACGCCTGCCGTCTTGGCATAGCCGAAGAGGGTGAGCGTCTTGTAGAACACGTTACCTGCCACAATATCAGGGAAGATGAGGGCGTCGGCCTGTCCGTCGATAATGCTGCGGATGCCTTTCTCATGCAAGCTCACGGAGTCGAGTGAGGTCTTCAGGTCTAAAGGACCGTCGATGATGCAACGACCGAACTTGCCTGTCTGCGCCTCAGCGATGATCTCCAGATAATCAACGGTATAAGGGAATACCTTGGCGCTGACCTTCTCAGCACAATGGATGAGCGAGATGCGAGGCTCCTCGATGCCAAGGGCGTGACAGACGTAGTTCACGTAGTGGATCTGCTGACGGCGCTGGGCCTCAGTAGGTACGGGGATCACGGCCGCATCGGTAAAGAAGAGCAGTTTCTCGTACTTGGGAATCTCAGCCATTGCAATATGCGTCAGCACATGACCTGGACGCAGGATGCCCGTTTCACGGTCGAGGATGGCCTTCAGGATAATATCGGTATTGATGAGGCCCTTCATCAGGATGTCCGCCTCACCACTCTTGCAGAGCGCTACAGCACGACGGGCACAATCTTCCTTATCGTCGCCATCGACATAGATGGGCTCAATGAATCCCATCTCCTGCGCCTTTTCCACAGCATAACGGGTACTGGCATCATTGGCACACACCACAGCCACCCGCTTCTTGTCGCCCCGCTGCTGCAGGAAGACAATCATATCGTTCAGATTCTTGATGGAATGCATATCTTTGCGTCTTATTGTTTCTTCACCATCGTAAAACCACCTTCGATGCCCTTCAGTTTCTTCGATAGTTTGACGATGGCATTATTGGTTGTCGTGTCGTGAATGGCTCCCAGAGAGACCATCGCACTCATAATCCTACCAGCTGGCAATACGAGCGTCAGTTCGCCGTCTTCCAGATGTTGCGTCACCGCTGCCGTCTGCACATTGTGGATGCCCAACAGCAGTTTGTCGCCTAGCATCCAATGGCCCTCAGCCTTGTGGCCAGCCACACAACGTTCAAAGGTGCCGTCCTTGCGGAAGGTGAGATAAGTGTTCTCAGCTGTGATGTTGGCCTTCTCGAAATAGCCTTCCAGCAGTTTCTCCAACTTACCTGCAGACACATTGCCGACGGCTTTGACGATGATACGGCCAGAGGTGACCAGTACGGCAGGCTCCTTATAGACCCAGGTGCCCAGGATGGTCTCGGCTGTAGCCACCTTCTCTGCAAAGGCTCCTTTCACCGTCGAGATGGCATCTTTCACACTTCCGGCCTTGACGCCGGCCTTCACACTATCCATCACTTCCTTGACATCCTGTCCCTTCACGGAAGTACAGAATGCAGACATTGCTAAAAGCAACAAAGCATAACGAATTGACTTCATCATTACGGTAATATTTACGATTTCGCGTCAAAGATACAACTTTTTTCTGATATCTCGTATGTTTTAAGCAGAAAAAGTGTATATTTGCAGCAAAATAACTACAATAACATATCATCCCGTTATGAGAAAAAAGCATTTACTGCTCGTCCTGAGCCTGTTTGCTGCAACGAGCATCGCACAAATCGTACAAAAGGGACTGTCCCCGTTGTGCGATCAGGCACCGATGGTGCTGCAATATGACCATCCTGCCGATTACTTTGAAGAGTCGCTGCCTATCGGCAACGGCAAACTTGGAGCATTGGTCTATGGTGGCACAGACGACAATATCATCTATCTGAATGATATTACGTTTTGGACAGGCAAGCCTGTGGACAAGAATCTTGATAAGGATGCCCACAAGTGGATTCCGAAAATCCGCGAGGCCCTCTTCAATGAGGACTATAAACTCGCAGACTCATTGCAGCACTATGTGCAGGGCCCGAACTCGCAGTATTTCCAGCCGCTGGGTACGTTGCATATCAAAGACCTGGGACTTGGAACCGTCTGCGATTATCATCGTTCGCTGAGCCTCGACTCAGCTATTATTAAAGATAGGTATGTACGCGACGGAAAGACCATCGAACGCGAGTATTTCGCCTCGAACCCTGATAAGCTCATCGCCATCCGTCTGCGTGGCGACATCAGCTGTCGCATCGCCCTTACGGCACAGGTGCCCCATCAGGTGAAAGCTATTCCCACACAACTCACGATGACAGGTCACGCGACAGGCGACGCTCAGGAGAGTATCCATTTTTGTACGATGATCAGCGTAAAGACAGACGGCGAGACTATTGCCAGCGACTCCTCGCTGACCATCACCAACGCCAAGGAAGCTATCCTCTATATCGTCAATGAGACCAGCTTCAACGGCTTCGACAAACATCCCGTCCGTGAAGCAGCCCCATATCTTGAGAATGCCGCCAATGACCTCTGGCATACGCAGAACTATGGCTACGACGAGTTCTATACTCGCCACCTCGCTGACTACAAAGCCCTCTACGACCGCGTGAAGATCAGATTGTCAGAGAAATCTGAGAATTCCGAAAAATCAGAGTATTCTGAAAATACCGACGCCCTGCTCAAGGCCTATACCGATAATGGCGGTCAGAGCCGCTACCTCGAAGAACTCTACTTCCAGTTCGGACGCTATCTGCTTATCTCCTGCTCCCGCACCCCAGGCGTACCAGCTAATCTGCAAGGCCTCTGGACACCCCACCTCTGGTCTCCTTGGCGAGGGAACTATACGGTGAACATCAACCTCGAAGAGAATTACTGGCCAGCTTTTGTGGCTAATATGGCAGAGATGGCTCAGCCGCTCGACGGCTTCATCCAGTCTCTCGCTGCCAACGGAATCTATACGGCTAAGAACTACTACGGCATCGATGAAGGTTGGTGCTCAAGCCATAATTCAGACATCTGGGCGATGACGAACCCTGTAGGTGAGAAGAACGAGAATCCGATGTGGGCTAATTGGAATATGGGTGGTGCGTGGCTTGTGAATACCCTCTGGGAGCGCTATCAGTTCACACAGGACAAGACGTATCTACAGACGGTAGCCTACCCACTGATGAAGGGTGCAGCCCGTTTCTGCCTCCGCTGGCTCATCGAGAATCCCAAGCAACCTGGAGAGCTCATCACAGCCCCCAGTACTTCGCCAGAAAATGAGTATAGGACGGACAAGGGCTATCACGGTGTCACTTGTTACGGTGGTACAGCCGATCTCGCCATCATCCGCGAACTGCTTACAAACACCATTGCAGCAGGACGTATCTTAGGTGAGAAGAACAAAGATATGGAGCAGGCTCTCGCACGACTGCACCCCTATACCATCGGACACATGGGTGATCTGAATGAGTGGTACTATGACTGGGATGACTGGGATCCGAAGCATCGTCATCAGAGTCATCTGATAGGCCTCTATCCAGGAAATCATCTTGCTCAGACCCCCTCTGGCTCCCCCTATTCAGGGGGAGAAACAGATACCCTGTTGGAGGCCAGCGAGAGGACACTTGAGATCAAAGGCGACGAGACGACAGGCTGGAGTACGGGCTGGCGCATCAACCTCTGGGCACGACTGAAGAATGGGGAGAAAGCCCATCAGATATATCGTAAACTGTTGACGGCCGTTGCACCCGAGAGAAGCAGAAGGCCTAACTACAGCAAGGGAGGCGGTACTTACCCCAACCTCTTCGATGCCCATCCGCCTTTCCAGATTGATGGTAATTTCGGTGGTACCGCAGGTGTCTGCGAGATGCTGATGCAGAGTCAGTTCATAGTTCATAGTTCACAGTGCATAATTGAACTGCTGCCGGCATTGCCTGAAGCTTGGAAGGATGGTAAAGTGAGTGGGCTTTGTGCCCGTGGGGGCTATGAAGTGTCGTTTGAATGGAAGGGGGGCTATGTGCGCGATTGCAGCATCAAGGCCCGCAAGAGTGGTACCGTCACCTTATTATATAATGGTCAGCAGAAGACGCTCAAGCTCAAGGCTGGTCAGACGATGCCAGTAAAAACTTGGTAACATCCAACAACTCCTGATACCAATCCTCCCCAAAACGGCGAATCAATGGTTCGCGGAGGAATTGGTACAAGGGAATGTTTTTCTGTCTGCCTTTGGCAACAGCCATCTTGCAGACCTCCCAACGGTTGTAGTTCAGCCCTATGAGGTCGTTGCCTAAGCGTTTCTCACGGATGGGATACAACGCACAACTGACGGGCTTGCAGAAGCGTGTCTTCCCAGCTCTGAAAGCCTTCTCCAAAGCGCAGAGACAACAATTGTCAATGTTTACAGTTGACGGTTTACAGTTTACAGTTGATTTCTCTGCTGCTTCAGTATTCATCTGTAAACCGTCAACTGTAAACTGTAAACTATCATAGTATGTAAACACGCAGTCCTTCCCACGGACGATACTTGTCACCAGATCACCTTCCTTATCGGTATAGGCCACGCCTTGCTTGTCGATCACGGCCTGGGCAGAGGCAGAGAGGTCGCCCCAAACTTCATCCAGGCAGTCTTCTATCTCTGCTATCTCTTCGAGCGTCACAGGTGCTCCTGCGTCGCCCTCGACACAACACTGTCCCTTGCAGGCACTGAGGTCACAGCAGAATTTCTCCATCAGGATATCTGACGAGAGCAGCACGTCGCCTACTTGGATGATGGGAGGAATCTCTACCATACAATCGGGGTTAGGCCATTCTGTTCAAGATAGGCATTGCAACGGGAGAACTGATGCTGACCGAACCAACCACCACGGTTCGCGCTGAGAGGAGAGGGATGGACACTTTCGAGTACAAGGTTCTTCTGTTTGTCGATCATATAAGCTTTCGAACGGGCATAACCGCCCCAGAGCATATAGACGAGGTACTCGCGTTGTGTGGCAAGTGCCTGGATGGCAGCATCCGTAAACTTCTGCCAGCCCAGCGCAGAGTGGCTGTTTGCCTGATGCGCCCTCACCGTCAGCGAGGCATTCAGCAACAGCACTCCTTGTTCTGCCCAGCGCGTCAAGTTGCCTGAAGTCGGAATAGGTGTGCCAAGATCGGCTTGGATCTCCTTGAAGATATTCTGCAACGAAGGGGGAAACATCACCCCGTCCTGCACGGAGAAACTGAGTCCGTGAGCCTGTCCTGGCTCGTGATAAGGATCCTGCCCAATGATGACCACCTTTACTTGGTCGAAAGGACAGAGGTTGAAGGCATTAAAGATCAGCTTACCAGGAGGATAGCACGTCGTCTGCATATACTCCTGTCGCACGGCCTGTGTCAGCTGTGTGAAATAGGGCTTCTCAAACTCCTGTCCGAGATGCGCCTTCCACGTGGGTTCGATCTGTACATTCATAAAAACACGATTTTGGCTGCGAAGTTAATCATTTTCTCCCGAATAATGCAACATTTTCCGAGAAAAGTCATTCTTGCAGCCAAAATAGGGACCCGAAGCTGTCACAGCGTCGAGTCCCCTGCAAACTTCAAACAACCAAAAAAATGGTGTCTGGCATAGTCTGGTGATGAGGGCACCAGACTATCTCTTATCGGATGAACAACAGTTCACGATACTTCGGCAGTGGCCAGAGTGAGTCATCGACGATGAGCTCCAGCTTGTCGATCTCATAGCGGATAGTGTCGAGTTTCGGCTCCACCTTGTCGTGGTAGGCGATGGCCTTCTCGTGCTCGTCCTCAATCTTATTGGCAAGCTTGCGGGCGTTGACAAGTTCCTCGACTCCCTTCTCGATGGCAGAAGTGCGTTCGGCAATCTCCTCGATGATCTTGAGGTTGCGGGCATTGAGCTTCTCGGCCTTGTCGACGGGGAAGACAGTAGAGACGCTGTCCACATTCTTCAACAGGGCACTCTGATAGCGGGTGGCCACAGGGATGATATGGTTCATCGAGAGGTCGCCAAGTACACGGGCCTCAATCTGAATCTTCTTCGTGTAGGTCTCCCATTTCACCTCGTTGCGGGCCTCGAGTTCCTTCTTCGTCATCACACCCAGGCTCTCGAACATCTCGATGCTCTCAGGATCGAGGTAACGCTCGAAGATCTTCGGACAGGACTTCTCGACGTCGAGTCCGCGCTTGGCAGCCTCCTGTACCCATTCGTCTGAATAGCCGTTTCCGTCGAAGCGGATGGGCTTACAGGTCTTGATATCCTCACGCAGCACGTCAATGATGGCGTGGAAGGTAGCGCTGTGGCTGGTGCCTGCGAGCTTCTTCTCGAACTCAGGAATCTTTGCATCCACACGCTTTTTAAAGCTTACGAGGGCCTCGGCGACGGCGCTGTTGAGGGCAATCATCGCACTGGCGCAGTTGGCCTCAGAACCTACGGCACGGAACTCGAAACGGTTTCCTGTGAAGGCGAAGGGAGAGGTACGGTTACGGTCAGTGTTGTCGATGAACAACTCAGGAATCTCAGGGATATCCATCTTCAAGCCCTGCTTGCCAGCCATAGCGAGAACGTCATCCACGTCGGCCTTCTCAATATGATCGAGCAACTCTGAAACCTGCTTGCCGAGGAACGACGATACGATGGCAGGAGGTGCTTCGTTGGCACCCAGACGATGAGCGTTGGTAACACTCATAATAGAAGCCTTCAACAGTCCGTTGTGCTTATAGACACCCATCAGCGTCTCTACAATGAACGTGGCGAAGCGGAGGTTCTGCTCAGCAGTCTTGCCAGGGGCGTGCAACAGGATACCGTTGTCTGTGGAGAGCGACCAGTTGTTGTGCTTACCGCTACCGTTGATGCCTGCGAAGGGCTTTTCGTGGAGCAGTACACGGAAGCCGTGTTTACGGGCCACCTTCTTCATGACTGACATCAGCAGCATATTGTGATCCACTGCGAGGTTAGTCTCCTCGAAGATCGGGGCCAACTCAAACTGGTTGGGAGCCACCTCGTTGTGACGGGTCTTACAGGGGATGCCGAGTGCGAGTGCTTCGAACTCCAGATCCTTCATAAAGGCCTGTACGCGCTCAGGGATGGCACCAAAATAGTGGTCGTCCATCTGCTGGTTCTTGGCAGAGTCGTGTCCCATCAGGGTACGACCTGTCAGCAGGAGGTCAGGACGGGCGGCATAGAGGCCTTCATCTACAAGGAAGTACTCCTGTTCCCAGCCGAGGTTAGAAGTGACCTTCTTCACAGCGGGATCAAAATAATGACAGACATCGACGGCAGCCACATTCACAGCGTGCAGTGCACGAAGCAACGGTGCTTTGTAGTCGAGAGCCTCACCACTGTAAGAGATGAAGACGGTAGGGATACACAGCGTGTCGTCGATGATGAACACAGGCGATGTGGGATCCCAGGCAGAATAACCACGGGCCTCGAAAGTCGAGCGGATACCACCAGAGGGGAACGATGAGGCGTCAGGCTCCTGCTGTACCAGCAGCTTGCCAGTAAACTCTTCCACCATACCACCCTTGCCGTCGTGCTCGATGAACGAGTCGTGCTTTTCGGCAGTACCTTCGGTCAGGGGTTGGAACCAGTGAGTATAGTGAGTTACGCCATTCTCGGTAGCCCACTGCTTGATAC
>JAFRQC010000048.1 GCA_017428805.1 Prevotella sp.
GGTGGCACGTGTTGCCCATTCACTAAGATACTGATCTATGATTCGTTCGTAATACATTTGCGCTATGAGTTTTCACGCTGCAAAGATACAAAAAAGAAATAATCCAAACAAATAATTTGATAAGAATTAAAAAAATCCAAAGAAATAATTCGGTCATAATCGAAAAAATCCAAAGAAATATGACCTAGGCTATCGGACACATTACAATTTTTCGCAATGTTTTTGGAGGCTGTTTGACAACTTTTTGCCACCTTTTCGGATGCAAATTTACAACTTTTCGCCATATAATCCAAATGTCTGCTGCTATTATTTCAGTCTTCCATAAATTAACTGCTGAATGAGTATAGGTCGGCTTCAAATTCCCTTTGTTTTTCCAGTTCCTGAAGTTCTTCGTCAAGACTGATATAATCGTCAGTAATCATCGAGATATACCATGCCACAGAGTGAATCTTTTGGCCATCTTCAAGTACGGCATGGTATTTTTCATCAGCCCTGACAGAAAATTCACAATACTCAGTAAAGTTCAACGTACCGAACATCCTGCCAGACGAGTATTCTACGTATAGTTCATCAAATAACTCCGGCCAGCTACCGTCTGTTGTAGCCCTTAACTTGTTAATCTCGCAAAGACAGGTTTTCATGCTCGATTTTACCTTGTTCTTCTTGCTTGTTAAGAGGTTCTTCCTACGTTTGAACTCTTTTGGATCGTCACGTTCCATATCATAGAACATATTCAGAAAATCGGTTTCCATCCCCAGGTCATATGCCTTGTGCGCATCATCAACGCGCCGGTGCTCATCTGCTCTACCTACGAGCGCGGCAAGTCGGGCTTCTTCCAGGGCCAGCAGACCAACGAGGTGGGTGAAGGCTGGGGTGCCTACGACAACGGCCTGAGCAACTGCTACCTGATCCTGAAGGCGCGTGCGATGAACTTCGATACGCTCATTATGGGGATGCGTGATGCCGAGGGATTGAGAAAAGCATTCAATATCCCAGAGAATGAGACCATTATGGCCGTCATTGCCCTGGGATATCGAGCCGGTGATCCCGATAGGCCTGAAAGGAGGCCATTGAACGAGATCGTCAGGTTCTACTAAGCGCGATTACTTGGCAGGCTGTGCAGGGGCTACAGGAGCCTCTGCTGCGGGAGCCTCTGCAGCAGGAGCTGCGGGGGCTGCTGCGTCTTGTGACTGGCTGGCACCGAAGCCCGGCAGATTGTTCGGGTTGGTGGCAGGCACCTCATAGTTCTCCATAACGGAGCCACCTGTGGAGGCACCGGGAGCAACGTAGGCGCAGAGGACGCTGAGAACGACCATAGCGGCAGCGAGGCCCCAAGTGGTCTTCTCGATGAAGTCGGTGGTCTTGCGCACACCGCCGATCTGATTGTAACCGGAGAACTGGCTGGCGAGACCGCCGCCCTTAGACTCCTGAATGAGCACAATGCCAATCATAAGCAGTGCTGCAATGACGATTAAAACTACAAATAAAGTGTACATTTTTTTACTATTTATTTTTTACTATTATTTATAATCACTTTCTCTAAAAAGCGTATTTGGTCTGCAAAGTAAGCATTTTTTTTCGGAACTTGCAAACTTAATCGCCGAATAATTTCAAGTGCCTTCGAATATCTGCCCTGTTTGATGTAAATTCTGGCCAAAGTTTCGGTAAAATACTCCTCTCCGACCTCTTCTTCGGGTTCTTCGGGCTCTTTTGGGGTGTCATCGGCCGGCAGAGGCACGTCACTGAGGGCGAAACGCCCTTTGTCAGCATTTATGAATGTATCTATGAGATTCTGACCACGCATCTCAGGCACGGATTCAGTCTCCTCCTGAGGTGTGTCGCCCTCGGTATCGAGCAGATAGGCCACGTAGTCGATGGCAGCATCGGCAGGCGTCGGGCGGCGCTTGCGGGGAGCGGCTTCTTCCTGGGGGATGGTGTCAAGGAAGGAGTTGATGAGCTCGGTGGTGCGGGAGGAGGGTGTCGGAGTATTCGGAGTACTCGGAGTATTCTGATGACTCGGATGCTGGTAGTGGGCAGCCTCAACCAGGTTGAAGAGCACACGGCGGTCGGTGATGTAGATGGCGGCGCGCCGCAGTTCCTCATCGAAGCCCGGATCGTGGAGCAGATAGAGGTTCTGGAGCATCAGCAGGCGGAGCGTCTGGTGGTAGGGATACAGCGCCACCTGGGAACGCAACTCGTAAAGCGTGTCACGGTCCATCCGCTCAGGATGCTTTGTCAGTTCTATCAGATCCATTTTCTTTTTGTTATCCAGTTTTTACCAGTTGGCTACGGCGGCATTGAATATTTGTTCACAGATGTTCTTCACCATCTCTGCCACGAGTTCGTCCTGCACGGCAGAGAGCGACAGCGTCGATTCATAGCTGGCGGTGGCGGTAAACTGCTGTTCGAAGTCTTCATTGTGGTTGGCGTTGTTGGTGAAGCGGCAGTTGACGGTCATCGACAGCTCCACCATCGCTGAGTGTCCCTCGCTGCTGACACCCTTGTTACGCTGGTCGTAACGCGTAATCTCGCCTTCGAGCTTCAGGTCGCCATTACGCTTCACGAGTTCCAGACGTGTGTGGTCTGAGAACTGGCTGCGGAGCTCGTTGTTGAACATCGGTCCCATAGGTGCCCAGAGGTATGAGGCGCGGAGGGGGAAGTCGGCGATCTGGATGGTCTTCGTCTTCGAGTAGTCGATGCTGGCGCCGTTGAACTTGTAGCTGACGGAGCACGACGTGGGTATCAGCAGGCACAGCAGCAGGATGGTGGCCAGCCCAAACTGTTTCAGACGGCGGTAGAGGGTGCGGTCGCTGATGCCCAGTTCCTGCGCGGCCTTGCGGCGGTTACCGTGGTTGCGCTCGAGGGCCTTTTCAAGCATCGCCTTGCCCAGATCGTTGAGATTGAGGTTTTCGGGTTCCTTCTCGGGCTCGATGTATTCCTCGGCCATAGCGTCGATGGCGGCGGGGGAAGTGATGGGAGTGATGGGCGATATGGGCGTGATGGGAGCGAGCTGGGTAGAAGCGGCGGATGGGGCAGAGAGCGGCTGGCTCTGAGCCTCATCGAGACGTTTCTTCAGCTGGCTCATCTCGTGGCGCATCTCGTTGACGTTGCCACGCAGCTCGAAGAGTATCTTGTAGAGTATCTCTCGTTCGTTCTCGAAGCTGTGGTCGCCGCCGTCCGTGCGATGGATGGTGGCAAGTTCGGTGGTTTCGTGGTCCTGCGGGATGAAGGTGCGCAGCATATCGGCTGTGATGGTGCGCTCGGGGCTGAGCACGGAGATCTGGCGCGTGATGTTCTTCAGCTGGCGGATGTTGCCCGGCCATTTGTAACGCATCAGCACCTGCTTGGCTTCGTCGGTAAGCACCACCTTGTCCATCCGGTATTCTTCAGCCATCTGCATAGCGAAGAGGCGGAACAGCAGCACGATGTCCTCACCACGCTCACGAAGAGGCGGCATCTGCATAGGCACCTCGTTCAGACGATAATAGAGGTCTTCGCGGAAACGGCCTTCGCTGATGGCTTTCTGGATATTGACGTTCGTGGCTGCCACGATGCGCACATCGGTCTTCTTCACCTCCGTGGCACCTACGGGGATGTATTCGCCGTTCTCCAGCACACGCAGCAGTCGGGCTTGCGTGGCCAGCGGCAGTTCGCCCACCTCGTCGAGGAACAGCGTGCCCTTGTTGGCAGCGCCGAAGTAACCCGGCGAGTCGTTAATGGCACCCGTATAGGAGCCCTTGACGTGTCCGAAGAGCTCAGAGTCGATGGTGCCTTCGGGGATGGAGCCGCAGTTGATGGCGAAGTATTTCTCGCGCCTCCTCGGCGAGTTGTCGTGGATGACGCGGGGAATAATCTCCTTACCCACACCGCTCTCGCCTGCGATGAGCACACTGAGCTTGGTGGGCGCCACTTGCAGAGCTACGTCGAGCACGTGGTTCAACGCCTCGCAGTTGCCTACGATTCCATACCGTTGTTTAATGGCTTGCAGATCCATTTTTATCGTTCACTTCGTTTTTGAGCTGACAAAATTACACATTATTTCTGAAACGGCTGCAATTTTGGCAGAATTTAACGAAAATTTCTCAGTCTTCCATCTCTGCGGGCACTGCATCGTCGCCCTTCTTCTGCGGTGTGCGCACGGCAAAACGCGCCTTATCGCCGTCCTCGCGCTTCTCGTGATAGAGCTTCGGAAGAGGGTGAGCCAGGGGGGCGTCATAGTCCTTGCGGTAACGATACATATCAACGGCAGTGAAGACAGCGTGACGCAGCGAAGAGGGATCAGCCTGTCCCTTGCCTGCAATCTCGAATTCAGGGCCGTGATCGGGCGTGGTGCAGATGGCGCTGATACCTGCCTTGAGCTTCACGCCGCCATCGATGGCGAGTGTCTTAAAGGGAACGAGGCCCTGATCGTCGAACATAGCGAGCACACCGTCAAACTGGTAATACATCTGCTGTCCGAAGTAGTCATCGGCCACGTAGGGTCCGAAGGCCTGAATGCCTTTCGCCTCTAGCTGCTCGATGGCGGGCAGAATCACTTTTTCCTCCTCTGTGCCCGGCTGCGGATTGAGGGCAAGCAGGGCAATGCGGGGATTGGAGATGCGGAAGTCACGACGCAGACTGTTGTGGAAGATTGTGGCCTTGTCGACGATCTTCTCTGTGGTGACGGCGGCGGGCACATCCTTCAAAGGCAGATGGGTGGTGACGAGGCCGATGCGCACAAGGTCGCTCACCATCATCATCAGCGAACGGTCTTCCTTCGAGGGGTTGGCGTTCGACTTCATCGGTGCCTGCACCAACACGTCGTAGAGGCCCTTCTGCAGATCTTCCTTAGCCCTGGCTACAGCTTTGCGGGCTGCGGAGTCAGACTCCTCAGTAGGCGTACCAAGCTCCACTTTTACCTCCTCGTCGAAGGTGGCAAGCAGGTTCAGACGTCCGTCGCGGGCATCCTCAGCCTTCTCGATGATTGAGAACTGCGTCTCGAGGCTGAGCGCCTTGCGGTGGTAAGAGGCCACCTTGGGTGAGCCGTAGATGATGGGCGTGCAGAGGTCGAACATCGTCGGATCCTCGAATGCCTTGAGTATCACTTCATAACCAATACCGTTCGTATCGCCGTGCGTGATTGCCACGCGAATCTTTCTATTATCCATTGTAAACTTTGAACTTTGAGCTTTGAACTTTCAACTTTATGATTACTTTCACCTTTTCACTCTTTCACCTTTTCACTTTTCCTCGCTGTGGAGAGGAGGCCGCAGGCTGCGAAGATGTCCTGACCACGACTGGCACGGATAGTGGTAAACACGCCGTGAGCCGTCAGATAGTCACGCAGGGCCTCCATACGCTTCTCGTCGGAGCCGGCCAGATCGACGCCAGGTATCTCGTGGAAACGGATGAGGTTCACACGACAGTCCAATCCCTGCAGCAGCCTGACAATCTCACGGCCATAGACTGGCGTGTCGTTGAGTCCGCCAAAACAGATGTACTCGAAGGAGCATCGGCGCTGGTGGCTGAAATCATACTGTCGCAGGAGGGCAACAACCTCAGTGATGGACATCTGCCCCTCGGCAGGCATAAGCTTGCGGCGCTGTTCTGGCAGGGGAGAGTGCATCGAGATGGCCACGTGGCACTCGCTCTCGTCGAGGAAACGCTTGAGTTTTGTCTTGATGCCCACACTGCTCACCGTGATGCGACGTGGACTCCAGGCATAGCCGTAGTCGGCAGTCAGGATCTCCGTAGCCCTTAATACAGCATCGAGATTGTCCATCGGCTCACCCTGCCCCATAAAGACAATGTTCGTCAGGCGCTCACGCTCAGGCAAAGCGTAGATCTGATTGAGGATGTCGGCAGCGGTGAGGTTGCCCTCAAAGCCTTGCTTGCCCGTCTGGCAGAAGAGGCAGTTCATCTTGCAACCCACCTGGCAGGATACACAGAGCGTGGCCCGTTCACCATCGGGGATGAATACGGTCTCGACGAATTTCTCAGAATAATCAGAGTTCTCAGAATACTCCGAGCGCCTCACGGGAAAGAGATACTTGACGGTGCCGTCTTTAGAGCGTTGGCAGTCGATGGGTGCCATCGCACCCACGACATACTGCTCCTTCAGCCGCTCGCGGTTCGCTTTCGAGAGATTGGTCATCTCGTCGATGCTCGTCACGTGCTGCTGATAGAGCCACTTGAGAATCTGCCCAGCCGTAAAAGCAGGCATCCCCAAGTCGCGGACAATCGCCTTCAATTCGTCGGACGAGAGCCCAAGAAGCACCTTTTTTTCTTCGTTTATCTCCATTTTCGTGTGCAAAGTTAGAAAAAATTCTTCAATTATTTGGTATTCTCGAAAAATATTACGAAATTTGCGCATTATTAATTTACTAAAAGACCCTAATGAGAGAAAAAATAGACTGTTTTCTGCCCTGCGACGACATAAATGCCGTTGCTAGGACAGTGGCACAACTCAAGGCGAGCAAGACGGTGCAGCACATCTTTCTGCTCACCTCCGACCTACAGCCCATCGAAGGCGACGAAACGCTGAAAGGTTGTCAGCAGCTGATTGTCGATAACCTCACGGGCAGCAACACCCTGATGACCATTGCTGAGAATGCGAAAGCCGACTATGTACTGCTGCAGACGAAGCCGACGAGGCTGGAACTGGGCGAGGGAGCCCTGGAACGCATTCTCCGCGTGGCATCCGACTCTGACGCCTCGATGGTCTATGCAGACCATTACGACCTCATCGACGGCAAGCGCACGCCCCACCCCGTCATCGACTATCAGACGGGTAGCATCCGCGACGATTTCGATTTCGGCTCGCTGCTGCTGGTGAAAACCGCCCTGATGCATACCTTCGCGATGCAGGCTGGCGAAGCCGATTACCATCACGCAGGCCTCTACGCCCTGCGCCTCTTCCTGAGCAGAAACGGGCAACTGTTCCATATCGACGAGAAACTCTATACGGAAGAGGAACTGGACACCCGGGCCTCTGGCGTAAAGCAGTTCGACTACGTGAACCCTCGTAACCGCGAGGTGCAGATAGAGATGGAACATGCTGCCACCGCCCATCTGGCGGAGATCGGGGCGAAGATAGACCCCTCGTATTATCGGAGGCCAGACTTTAACGAACAGGAGTTTGATGTCGAGGCATCCGTCGTGATTCCCGTCTACAACCGTGAGAAGACCATCTGCGACGCAGTGAACTCAGCCCTCTCGCAGAAGACAAGCTTCAAGTATAATGTCATCGTGGTCGACAATCACTCCACGGACAAGACAACAGAGTTGTTACAGGCCATCCACGATGAGCGGCTTGTGCATATCATCCCTGAGCGCACGGATCTCGGCATCGGCGGCTGTTGGAACCAGGCCATCAATGATGACCGCTGCGGACGCTTTGCGGTACAACTCGACTCAGACGATCTCTATTCCACGCCAAAGACGCTGCAACAGGTTGTAGAAGCCTTCTATAAGCAGAATGCGGCGATGGTGATCGGTTCGTATCGTATGTGTGACTTTGAACTGAATACCTTGCCGCCGGGATTGATAGACCACGCAGAGTGGACAGACGAGAACGGTCCCAACAACGCCCTGCGTATCAACGGTTTGGGTGCGCCTCGTGCCTTCTTCACGCCGCTGCTGCGGCAGATAGGCTTCCCCAACACTTCGTATGGTGAGGACTATGCTTTGGGACTTATCTTCTCGCGTCACTACCGCATCGGGCGCATCTTCACAGAACTTTATCTCTGTCGCCGATGGGGAGGCAACAGCGATGCCGCCCTCAGTATCGACCGCATTAATGCGAACAATCTTTATAAGGATCGCCTGCGCACATTGGAAATCCTTGCCCGTCAGCAGATGCTGCAAGGCAAACAGGAACTGATGAACGACTCGGCGCTGCAACGGTTCTTCAACCGTCAGTTGGAGAAGTGGGAGGATGCCAGTCGCCGCTATCAGGATTTGAGGAATGTGAAGACACGCGATCTGACGGTGGGAGCCTCATCGATAAAAGTACAGTGGAACCCCGCCCGAATGGTGTCCACAGGTGCCAGCATCGACAAGAAAGTGATTGCCGACCGGCCTTGTTTCCTCTGCGAGGCAAACCGTCCGAAGGAGCAGACAAAGAAATCCGTCGACAGCCACTTCGACCTGCTTGTCAACCCCTACCCCATCCTGCCGGTACATTTCACCATTCCCAGCGTCAAGCACGAGCCTCAGCGCATCCGTGAGAACTACGGCGAGATACACAAGCTGCTCGAAGAATACCCTGAGATGATGGTGTTCTACAATGGTCCCAAGTGCGGCGCATCAGCCCCTGACCACGCCCATTTCCAGGCAGGCACCAGCGGGCGGCTGCCCTTGCAACTCTCCTGGCAGCGTCTGAGCCGCAACCTCACTACCATCATCAGCCTCAACGAAGACGAGGACATATCTCTTATTGAGGAATACCCCTGCCCTGCCCTGCTCATCCGCAGTCACTCGCAATACAGCGACGAACAGCTCTTTTTGCGTCTCTACGAAGCCCTACCGATGCAGGATGACGATGCAGAGCCGATGATGAACATCGTCAGCTGGCGGCGCAACGATGACTATCTATCGGTGGTCTTCCCACGCGGCAAGCACCGTCCTGACTGCTACTATGCTCAGGGCAACGACCAGTATATCATCTCGCCAGGAGCCCTCGATATGGCGGGTCTCATCATTACTCCCCGACAGGAGGACTTCGAGCGTCTCACGCCAGAGTTGGCCCTCAGCATATTGAATGAGGTATCACTATCGAAGGAACAGCTGCAACAGGTGATCAACCGCCTACAGGATAAAGTTCAAAGTTCAAAGCTCAAAGTTCAAAGTTCTAAAGAACCTACCGTCACCGTCGGCATCGTCACGGCTGAGAAGATTGCCTTCCAACTCAATCAGGCCTACGTCGCTAAGGGTGAGGTAATCACTGGCCCGCAGACCGTCGAGTTCTCTGAGGGTGGTATCCTATGGCGAGGCACGCAGTATCGCGAACTCACCTTCACGCCACAGGCGCCAGACGCCACATTCTCACTCAGCGATGTCACCATCGGCGTCGACTTCCATTGGGAGCGCAAGGAGACACAAGAGTTTGAGGGTACGCTGCGCATCGTCGTCGAGGCCGACAAGATTGTTGCCATCAACGAACTGCCGGTAGAGCGTTACTTGACGAGTGTCATCGCCAGCGAGATGTCGCCTACCGCCTCCATTGAGTTTCTCAAGGCCCATGCGGTCATCTCCCGTTCTTGGCTCCTGGCACAAATGGAGAAGCGTCGCCGCCTCGACAGCGGAGCAGACAATTTCTTCTCGTTCATCAAGAAAGACGACGAGATTATCCGTTGGTACGACCGCGAAGACCATACCATTTTCGACGTCTGTGCCGACGACCACTGCCAGCGCTATCAAGGCATCGGCGGCGGTAATCGTGTGAAAGCAGAACAGGCTGTCAGCGAGACTCGCGGACAAGTGCTCTCCTACAACGGTGAAATCTGCGATGCGCGTTTTTCAAAGTGTTGTGGCGGCGAGACGGAAGAATTCCAATATTGTTGGGAAGACACGCCCAAACCCTACCTCGAGAGCATCCACGACCCCTGGTGCGACACCAACGATAAGCATATCCTCTCGCAGGTTATGAAGGAGTACGACCAGGAAACACCCGACTTCTACCGCTGGACGGTGGAATACACGCAGGAACAACTCTCCGAGCTCGTCAACCGCAAGTTGAAAGACGACTTCGGCACCATCGAGGATCTCATCCCTTTGGAGCGTGGCAAGAGCGGGCGTATCTGGAAACTGAAGATCGTCGGTTCGAAGAAGACGCTCACCATCGGTAAGGAACTCGAAATCCGTCGCGCCCTCAGCGAGACCCATCTGCTTTCCTCTGCCTTCGAGGTGGAGATCAGGAGTCAGGAATCAGGAGTCGGGAGTCAGGAGAAGACATTCGTGCTTCACGGCAAGGGCTGGGGCCACGGCGTCGGTCTCTGCCAGATCGGTGCTGCCGTCATGGGCGAGGCAGGCAAGACCTACGATGATATCCTGCTCTTCTACTACCGCCATGCCGAAATCAGCAAACTATATGAATAATCATCATTTTTCAATTGCCAATTATTAATTATCAATTCAATGAATAAAAAGTCTCCCTGGGCCTGGGTGCCCACCCTCTACTTCGCAGAAGGTCTGCCCTATGTGGCCGTGATGACCATCTCGCTCATCATGTATAAACGCCTCGGTTTGTCGAACACCGACATCACCCTTTACACATCATGGCTCTATCTGCCATGGGTCATCAAGCCCCTGTGGAGTCCGTTCATCGACATCATCAAGACTAAACGCTGGTGGATTGTCGTCATGCAGCTGCTCATCGGTGCAGCCCTCGGCGGTGTCGCCTTCACCATCCCAGCCCCTTATTGGCTGCAAGGATCACTGGCATTCTTCTGGCTGATGGCCTTTGCCAGCGCCACTCACGACATCGCTGCTGACGGTTTTTATATGCTCGGTCTTGAACAGCACGCCCAGGCTTACTTCGTAGGCATCCGCTCCACGTTCTATCGCATCGCCACCATCGTCGGCCAAGGCCTGTTAGTGATGCTGGCAGGCAACCTCGAGGTTGTCACCCGCAACATCAAATACTCATGGAGTCTGATGTTCTACGGTATGGCAGGCCTCTTCATCGCCTTCTGGCTGTGGCACCACTATATCCTGCCGCGTCCGACTGAAGACAAAGGCATCGAGAAGATGCACGGCCGACAGATCATGCAGGAGTTCTGGCACACGCTGAAGACCTTCTTCCAGAAACCTCAAGTGTGGGCAGGCATCTGCTTCATGCTCTTCTACCGCATGCCAGAGGGGCTGCTCGCCAAAGTCAGCGCCCTCTTCCTCATCGATGCGACTGCGAAAGGCGGACTCGGCCTCTCGCCAGCCGAATACGGACTGGTACAGGGCACCGTCGGTGTCATCGGCCTTACACTGGGAGGCATTCTCGGAGGTATCGTCGCCAGTCGCGACGGACTGAAACACTGGCTCTGGCCGATGGTCATGGCTATCACCCTACCTGACCTCGTTTATGTCTACCTCTCCTATGCCCTGCCTGAGAGTCTTTTTATCGTCAACGTCTGCGTCTTCATCGAGCAGTTCGGCTACGGCTTCGGCTTCTCTGCCTACATGCTATACCTTATATATTATAGTCAGGGTGAACACAAGACGGCCCACTATGCCCTCTGCACCGCCTTCATGGCCCTGTCGATGATGATTCCAGGTCTCTTTGCGGGAGCCCTGCAGGAAGCCGTCGGCTACCCCATGTTCTTTCTCATCGTCATAGCGGCCTGCTCACTTACCTACATCGTCACCGCCACCCTCAAGATTGACCCTGAGTTCGGCAAGAAGCAGAAATAGGAATAGGGAAATCCCTACCGACGATTAGGATAATTCACTTGCGTAATGGCTCAAATGATGCTACCTTTGCACCATCAAACATTTAAAACGTTACGATTATGAAGAAGTTATTTTACAACATCCTGACGATGGCCGTCATAGCCATAGCAGCCGTCTCGTTCTCTTCCTGCGAAGACGCTCAGATCGCTTCCACCCTCGAAGGCACATGGAAAGGGAACATGTATATCTCAACCTCTTATGATGGCCGTACCTACGACGCCACCTATACAGAGATCACTTTCGATGGAGACCCCTACTCTTTCTCGAGCGGCACCGGATATTGGGTTGACTACTATAGCAACGCCCCTTGGGACTACGTCGCCAACCATATCAGCTGGTCTGTAGATAATCGCGTCATCTATATCCACTTCTACGAAGATGGCACATCATTCAGGATTTCCGACTATCGTTTGAACGACGATCGTTTCGTAGGCACGCTCTATGACAACGGCAATTATGTCGATTTCGATCTCGTTCATACCTCATCGCCCAACTGGGGCAGGTACAACTATTGGGGTTACGACTCCTGGTTCGGCACCTACTATTCCCGCACTCGTGGTGAAGGCGCTTCCGACTCCACAGCAGTCGAAAAGCCCATCCGCTACATCAGAGGAAAATAAAATCCAATAAGAAATGGCTTCCAAACCGGAAGCCATTTCTTATATCCCTGCGCCGTCTTGGAATCCTGCATCAACAGCCTTCGACTGAAGGATGCGCGAATATGGCGGAACAGAATGCGTCAGCCAGATGTTACCACCGATGACAGAATGATGCCCGATGGTGATGCGGCCGAGGATAGAAGCGTTGGAATAGACAGTGACATAATCCTCGATAATCGGATGACGCGGAATATTCAGCATATTCCCCTGCTCGTCGTACTTGAAACTCTTTGCACCCAGTGTCACACCCTGATAGAGCGTCACATGGTTACCGATGATTGATGTTTCGCCGATGACGACGCCCGTACCGTGGTCGATGGCGAAATACTCGCCGATCTGTGCACCCGGATGGATGTCGATACCTGTTTTAGAATGAGCCAGTTCAGTGATGATACGCGGGATGACGGGCACCTTCAACTCATGCAGGCGATGGGCAATACGATAGTGCGTCATCGTATTCATCACTGGATAGCAGAAGATCACCTCACCGTAGTTCCTGGCGGCAGGATCGGCATCGAACATCGCCTCGACGTCGGTATAGAGCAGCCGTTTGATCTCGGGCAGTGTGTCGATGAACTCGCTGGCCAACCGTCCGGCTTCATCATACACCTGAGCCTTCGTGCGTATCTGCTCACAGTCCTCGCAAAACTGGAGTCCGTGGGCAATCTGCTTGGTGAGTAGCGTTATCAGCTCCTCCATGTGTACACCGATATAATACGAGCGGATGGCCTCGTCGGGCTGCCGCTTGTTGAAATAGTCTGGGAAGATGATGTTCTTGACGAGCGTCACAATCTGCTTCACCTGCTCCACAGAGGGCAGCGGAGCCTCAATCGCGGGCATCATGCCAGCTTCCTTCTCACCGATTTTCGACAGCAGCGCCACATTCCTGCGCAGCACGTCGTTAGTACCTTTTTTATCCATATCGGTTGCAAAATTAATGCAATTCGCGCAAACCACCAAATATATTGGAAATTTTCTTCAAAAGTCGAAGTAGAGGGAATCCGCCGACCAATCGTTATTTATTGTGATTTTAATTTTATTCTCTTTAAACGAACCAAACAGCTTTCCTTTACAAACGGTAACATGATTACGCTTAATTGGGATGTTATTAATAACAAATGGATCATCAAATAGTGGTTTCACATTATCACCATTTATTTCATAATAGTATATGGATGCTTTCAGATGTTGATCAGCTCCTTCATGAGGAATGGTATATAAATCATATTTGTTTATTTCATTATCCACATCAAACCACTTATATTGCTGAGATTTCACTTTACCCCAACCATTATTAGTGCCGTTAAGCGCACCTGAGCCTCCTGTATAGTTAATTCGAATACGGTTATTATTTATAGCAGGTTCATCTTCTGAGATGAACCTTATTAACGCCGTAATACGATCCAGTTCCAACGTAAGCATTATATTATCCTCTCCTACTATCAGACTATCACCATAAAAAAAGGTGTCAGTAAATCCCATAGCGTTCGTAAACTTTATTTCATCAACTTTATTCGATGAAGGATTGTCATCGCTGCTATGCGCCAACACTACCAAATAATACCGACCCTCTGATAGTTGAACATGTACCTCTCCGAAGTCCTCATCGTCTGAAGTCTGATTAATCTGTTTGATTTTTCCCCCACCCTGATACACCAAGAAATTCAACCGCGAACAGACACCATTGACATCACGTCCTCTCGTCCGCGCCATCTCAAACGGCACCTGCTCGACGCTGCCAATGCGCAGCACGACATTTGCCTTGGATTCCTCTTCGGCATCCTCGACATTCATTTTCTCACACGACGCTGCCCCTGCGAGCAACATCACTCCACACACACATGCCTTAAAAAGGCTGAAGAATTGCTTTTTCATACAATATTATTTTTAAAGAAAACAAATAATCAGATGCAAAAGTAAGCATTATTCGCCGAATACGACGAACAATGCTTCAATTATTAAGACAATTTAACGGATTGCCTTTACCTTACTCAACGGTCAGGACGGTCTTCTTCAAGTGCTTCAGACTGCTGTCAGGGCCAATCATGATTTCAAAGTCGCCAGGTTCCAGCACGAAGTCGAGGCTGCTGTTATAGAATTTCAGCAAGTCGTCAGTAATCTCAAACGTCACTTCCCGGCTCTCACCCTTCTTCAGATGAATGCGCTGGAAGCCTTTCAGTTCCTTCACAGGACGAGTGATGCTGGCCACAACGTCGTGAATATACAACTGTACGATCTCGACGCCGTCATAGTCGCCCGTATTGGTGACTGTCACGGATGCCTTACGCCCGTCGAGGCGAATGTCGCTGTAGTCGAAAGTGGTATAGCTCAGACCGAATCCGAAGGGGAAGAGCGGGTCGTTGCGCACGTCGAAGTAGTTGCTGCTGAATTTCGAGAACGTACTCTGGTCTTCGCCCACAGGTCTTCCCGTCGGCAGATAGTTATAGTAGAGCGGTTCCTGTCCAGTGGCCTGAGGCATAGAGGCGGTAAGCTTGCCGCAAGGCACCTTGTCGCCAAAGAGCACATCACAGATGGCATCGCCTGCCTCACTACCGCCGAACCATACCTGCAGGATGGCTGGCACATGACCGTTCTCCCAGGTCAGTACCGTCGGACGGCCAGCAAAGTTCAGCACCACCAACGGTTTGCCCAGTGCGAGCAGGGCCTCCAGCAGTTCCTTTTGTGTGTCAAACATCTCCAACGTAGCACGGCTGCTGCACTCACCGCTCATCTCGGCCGACTCTCCCATAGCACAGACGATAACATCGGCATCACGAGCAATGTCCAGCGCCTCACGCCTCAACAGCGTGGCATCTTTGAAAGGTGTCGCCCGATAGAAGCCGCCGTCCTTTTGCAGGGTGGAGTCGCTGGTGAAGTTACAGCCCTGGGCATAGCTGACCGTCGCCTTGCCTGCTAATGCCTTCTCCATCGCCTCCTTCAGCGTGGCATAGCGCTCGTTGGCGGCAGTCGGTGCCCAGGTGCCAGCCATATTGATGCGATTATCGGCCATCGGACCGATAAGCGCAATCTTCCCCTGTTTCTTCAGCGGCAACACCTTTTCATTATTTAATGTTTTAATTTTTTCATTTTTCAGCAGCACGAACGATTCCGCAGCCAACTGACGCGCAGCCTGCCTATGCTCTAAGGTATAGATGTCTTTCTCGTGGCGCTTGGGGTCGAGGAAACGGTAGGGATTGTCAAACAGACCTAAAATATATTTCGCCTCCAGCACACGACGGCAGGCCTGATCGATCTCGGCCATCGTCACCTTGCCTTCTTTCAGCGACTGCTCGAGTGTCTTGATATAACCTTCGGCACACATATCCATATCTGTACCCGCTTTCAGGGCCAACACCGATGCTTGCTGCAAGTCACCCAGCCCGTGCTTGGTAATCTCAGCGATGGAACCGTAGTCGGTCACCACGAAGCCGCTCCATCCCCATTGCTTGCGCAGCACGTCGTCGATGAGCCATTTATTGGCCGTAGCGGGAATGTAGTCCACGATGTTGAAAGAGGTCATCACCGAACCTGCTCCTGCCTTGGCGGCTGCCTCGTAAGGCGGGAAGAACTGGTTGTACATTCTGACGTGACTCATATCCACCGTGTTATAGTCGCGCCCAGCCTCAGCCCCGCCGTAGAGGGCATAGTGCTTCACGCAGGCCATCATATTCTCAGGACCGTAGTTACCCTGATAGCCTTTCACCAGCGCCTCAGCGATGCGACTGCCCAAGAACGGATCCTCACCGTTGCCCTCGGCGATACGTCCCCAACGTGCATCGAGCGCAATATCCACCATCGGACTGTAAGTCCAGCAGATACCGTCGGCCGTAGCCTCCTTGGCGGCTATCCGTGCAGCCTGCTCAATGGCCTCCAGATCCCAGCTGCACGACATCCCCAAGGGTATGGGAAAGATGGTCACGTAGCCGTGAATCACGTCCATACCTACAAGTACTGGAATGCCCAGACGACTCCTCTTTGCTGCGTCCTGAAGCTGTCGGATACTTTCCACGCCTGTCTGGTTCAGCACCGTTCCAAGTTTCCCCTGCTCTATCAATGTCAGCAGCGGACTGTCCTTCAGTTCCCCAGTCGTGGCCGAGGTGCCAGGCAAGAGGTTCATCTGTCCGA
The DNA here is from genome assembly GCA_017428805.1 of Prevotella sp. Next base: position 16,209 of record JAFRQC010000048.1, read on the forward strand.
GTTTCTCCTCGACGGTCATCTTGGCCATCAGCTGGTCGATTTATCGACCATAGCTGCCACGCACGAGTCAGACCAGACGTTCTCTGCCGTCTCCACCATATCTATAATCGTGTAGATGGGCAGAATGATACCCAGGACGGCCACAGGGGCTCCGATGCCAGACATCAGCGAGAGGGTGAGGAAATAACAGCCCATCGGCACACCGGCGTTGCCCACAGCGGAGATGACGGAGATGAGAATCCACATCAGAATGGTGTCCCACGTGATGGGCATACCACCCTGCTGCATCACGAAAAGCGATGTGACAAGGATGAAGGCGGCACAGCCGTTCATATTGATGGTGGTGCAGATGGGAAGCACGAAACGGGCTATCTTCGAACGGATGCCCAGACGATTCTCAGCGGTATTCATCGTGACAGGCAGCGTGGCGGCACTGCTCTTGGTGAAGAGCGCCATCAGCACGGCTGGCATCATCTTGCTCAATACACGGATGGGGTTCAAGCCTCGTGCCAAGAGGAACAATGGCAATACGACGAAGAACTGGATGACATTGCCACCCAAGACCACCAACACATACTTCCCGATGCTGTCGGCCACGACGCCGGCAGAGACCTGTGCCGATAACTGAGCGGAGAAGGCCACAATGCCAAGGGGCAGTGTCCAGATGAGACCACGGATGAGCAGAAAGAGCAATTCCTGCAGGCCGAGCAGGAACTTCACCACGACGGCCTTGTTTTCCGACTCAGGCAGTTTCGATAGTCCAAAGCCGATGGCAAAGGCCAACAGAAGCAGCGAGAGCACATTTCCTTCAAGGAAAGGCTTGACGATATTGTTGGGAATAACGGAGATGATGTGGTCAGCGTAGGTCGTCTCGTGCTGGAGGGGATTTAAAATCCCCGACTCCTGAGATGCGAATTTCGAATTCGCCTCAATGACCGTATCAATGGGCAGGTTACCTGGGGCGATGAGCACATAGAGTACGGCGCCCACAGCGGCGGCAGCAAAGGTAGTCAGCAGCGTGTAGGTCAGCGTACGGCCGAAGATACGCCCTGAGCCCTTGGAACCAAACGTCGCAAAGGTGGTAATCACCGCCAGCACAATCGTCGGCACAGCCAACAGCTGGAACAGCCTCGTATAGACCGTCGCCACAAAGTTCATCACCTCGTTGAGCCAACCAAGTCCCAACAATCCCAATACCGTACCCACCACAAGGGCACCTATCCACAATAACGTAATCTTCATATCAATTTGCAAAATTACGGATTTCCCGTGAGAAATCCGTAATTATCTGTGTCTTTTTATTCTTTCTTTACAACTCTATAATCTAAAGCAGGCTTGCGATCGCCCAACAGCGGGACATATTTGAAATCTGGACCGATTTCCTTATTAAACTCATCCTTGACCGCCTGCAATAATTTGGCATCCGTGAACAGATCGACGGCAGTCAAAGCAAAAACACGACTGGCATTCAAAAGTCCCTTGGTTCCTATGGTGGTCCCGTCGGCCGCTACATTCTGCCAACTATGACCAGGGCTGCCTGGCACAAAGGTGGCTGCTCCAAAACTGGCAAGAGGTACCACCCATGACACATCACCCACATCACTTGAACCACCACTACCTTCCTTTGGGAACTCTGCCAAAGGCTGAACCTTAGCAGCCTGATCAACGAGTGAATCAGGATTTCCATTGGCTTTATTCAATGCTTCAGCAAACTTACGTTCTCTCTCATCATAAATAACACCGCCTACCGTCTCAAGATTCTTCTGGATAACCTTTGATAGCGTTTTGTTGTGCAAACGCTCATACGTTCCAGCGATTATTTCTTTCTCCAATTTGGTCTGTGTACCCTTGGCTGCTCCAACTGCTGCAGAATCTATCCACTCTGTCAGCGTATTAAGGATATCTCTCTTAGGACTACGTATATAATATGAAACACGTGCATACTCAGGAACCACATTGGGAGCGAAACCGCCATCGGGAATCACATAGTGGATACGTGATGAAGTCGGGACATGCTCTCTCAATAGATTCACCATATAGTCGAGAGCTTCAACAGCATCCAGAGCCGAGCGTCCTTTCCATGGATTACCGGCAGCATGAGCAGGCTTACCATAGAATTTGTAGTCGACCATCACCATCGCAGTTCCGCCATTTGTTGACACAGCATTTACAGATGACGGATGCCAGTCGAGAACTACGTCAACCCCATTGAAGAAACCTTCGCGAACAAGATACACCTTGCCGGCACCACCCTCTTCTGCGGGTGTTCCATACACTTTGATAGTGCCATTCTGATTATTGGCCGCAAGCCATTTACTTAGAGATACGGCTGCTGCACTGGAGGCCACACCAAAAGTATTATGGCCGCATCCCTGTCCTGGAGCATTCTCCTTGAGAGGCTTACGATAAGGTACTGTATCCTGAGAGAGTCCTGGCAGGGCATCAAACTCTGCGAGGAAACCGATAACAGGCTGACCGCTGCCATAAGTGGCAACAAAAGCCGTAGGCATACCGGCCACTCCCTCTTCGATTGTAAAACCATTCTCGCGAAGGTGTTGTTTCAGCAAACCGCTACTATTGGTCTCCAAGAAACCCAACTCGGGGTTAGCCCAAATTGTTTTTTGGAGTTTGTCATAAGTACCAAAGTTGCTATTGAGATAGCCAATCGCCACTTTTGCCTTCAGGTTACCCTTTACACCTTTTTTTGCATCTGCGCTGCTGCCAACTACCAGTATGGCAAGCAACAATAATCCAATCTTCTTTCTCATCATAATAACTACTTTCTTCTATACTTTCAATTTGACAGTGCAAAGGTACGGCAACTCTACAACCTGTACAATCCCACTATCTGGGCATATTACATACCCCGTATATGGTATTTCATCATTTCAAGTACTTTTCGAACCAGTTTGTTATTTCCTGAAGTCGTTTGATTCGGTTGAGCGGCTTTCCGTTACGTGACAGTTCGTGGTTCTCGTCTTTGAAGATGACTATGCGTGATGGCACGCCGAAGAATTGCAATGCACTATACATCTGAATGCCTTCGGGCAATGGACAGCGATAATCCTCTTCACTATGAATAAAGAGTGTTGGTGTCTTCACCTTGTCGGCATAAGCCAGAGGTGACTGATTCCACAATGCCTCCACATTATTCCACGGATTGCCTCCTGTGTAATTCTGACCAAAGTTATAACCAATGTCGCTCATTGCCTCAAACGATGTCCAATTACTGATACTACGTTGGGAGGCGGCTGCACGGAAACGGTCGGTATGCCCGATAATCCAATTGGTCATAACACCACCATACGATCCGCCCGTCACACCAAGTCGGTTGTTGTCAATATAGTCAATCTGATCCAAAGTTGCATCAACGAATGACATGAGGTCATCATAGTCGCGACCACCAAAATCTCCTTTCAACAATGCATGACCAGAGCCATTTCCACTACTGCCTCGGGGATTGGCAAAGATAACAGCATAGCCTTTGTTGGCCCAATACTGCATCTCATGGAAGAATCCTGTACCATAGGCGCATCTCGGCCCCCCATGAATATTCAAGATTGCAGGATACTTCTTGTCTGGCTCATAGTTGGCAGGAGGGAGTACATAACCACTGAGAACAGTCCCAGCCTTGTTGGTGTATTTGACCTCTTGAGGGTTGGATATCCAGTGGGCAGCAAAGGTTGAGGTATTAATGTCGCTGATGCGGCGAAGTTCGTTCTTGCCATCAAACAAATAGAATTCCTGTCCGCCCTGCGCCTCTGTCGCCAGCAAAAGGTAGCCATTCTTGTATTTGAGGTAAGCGTCGATATCATATTGACGAGATGTGAGTGGTACCACCTTCCCATCTTTCAGTGACAGCCGGACTAGTGGCGCATAGTCAACTGCTGTTGAGTTATAGACAATACTGGAGTTGTCGATAACCGGTTCAGAATGATTACTGCCCTTTGTATCATAAAGCAGCGAAACGCCCAACTCATACTGTTCGCCATCATATATCTTTTCAGACTGGCCTGTCTTGATGTTCAGAGTGTAGAGTACCCCATTGGCTTGCGGATTTTCCGAACTGTAAGTTTTGGCTGTCAAGAAAAGATGATGACCATCGATGAACTGCAGAGAGCCATAACTGGTACTATCGATGAAACCGACTTCACGTTGCAGCCTGTCATAAATAGAATAGGTATGGAGCTGATTGCCATAGTAACGGAAATTACGCTTATCCGAGACGGTATAAGCCAAGTAACGATGGTCGGGACTCAGTGCAAAGCCTCCTACACTTGTCAGCGAATCAGTCAAAGCACGTACCTGACCGTCTTTGTATTCATACAACACCTGACGTAAGCCATTGGTATCGCCACGCCCGTTCGACCAGAATGGAAGTTCATCAAAGATACGGTATCGCTTGTCAGCATCATTTGCCTTCAGCGAATCAGGCAGACAATCAGAACCTTGCTGTAACTTGTATGAGGCTGTAAAGAAGAAATGCTGCCGGTTGATATATTTCACCTGGCCGATCTGATAAGGCAGACGCAGCCACTCTGTGGCTTCACCATATCCACGGGTCAATTCAAGGAACACCGTTTGTTCTTTGTCACGTTTCTTTAGGATGATCGCATCGTCTAATATGTCATAACCGCCAACGATTCCCGATGCAGTCAGTGCTTTAGCTTTACCGTCCACCAACTGGTAGAGATCGCTTGTATACTTGTCATCTTTAAGACTGGCCTTACGGATAACGAAGAAAATGTCATCTCCGATGGTCTTTACATCCGATATAGCATTGACTTGGGTAAAAAAGTCAATAGTAACAGGACGCAATTCTTTATTCTTTTGTGCATCGGCATCAGTATTAACTCCGAAAAGCACCGAGGCAACTATTGATAATACTATATTTCTTTTCATAATTTCTATATTTGCAATGACACATTAATATATATGTTTCTACCTTTTTGTGGGATATGGTTCCAATCAGAATAGGTAGAGTAATAACGATCAAACAGATTATCTACACCTATATGGATATTGGTCAAAACTGATCCTATCGGGAACTGATAACCAGCACTGATATGCCATACAGCATAGCCCGGAGTGGGAGTCTCACCATACTTACTACTGTAGTGGTCCTGACGACTTACCAGTTCGCCTCCCAATTCACCTTCCCAGTTCTGGAGGAGCACTTTAAGTGCCGTGGTATATGTCAATGGGGCAATCTGCGGTAGTCTTGCACCTGTACTCTCCTTGCCATAACTGTAACTCACCCGGTTGTCCCATCGCAACCACGGAAGTGGCGTGATGTTGAACACCAAAGACGCATTGACAATCTGAGCATTCTTCAGGTTCTGATAGACCTTCACTCCTGCTGCTCCAATGGTCATTGGTGAGAGCCGGTCGTCGGGAGTTCCGATGATATAGTTCTGGAAAAGGAAGGCATTCACCTCCAGACGGGCATCAACCAAATCACCTTTCCACGATCCAGAAATGTTAAGTTCCACGGCACTCTCATTTTTAAGGTGGGGGTTGCCGATATAGTCATAACGGTCGAAGGCATTGTTGAGGAAATAACCATATGCCTCGGTAACTGAGGGCGCACGATTTCCATATCCTGTTCCTGCGGCTATTCGCCAGCCGTTGTGCTGCCAGGCATAACTCAAAGAGGCTCTGCCCATCCAACCCGTTTTTGTCCTTTCCATTCCAGGAAAGTAGATACTTAGCGCACGGAATCCTTCATCGCTATTCACACGTTGGTACTGCCACGAACCTTTTGCCGACAGATGCAGACTATGCTCATCAGACAGACGGATGTTATCAGCCAGCAACAGACCGCTATTAAGTGTGCCAACATCTGGCCATGTCAGCATATACATGGGCTTAGCACCCTCTACATACATGGTCATATCAGCAAAAAGCGTGTTGTAGTACAAGTCGTAATTCAACTGATACTGGTGATTGTCCTTAGAGCCCTCTAGCAAACTGTAGAGTCCGGCCGTACTACTTTTGCCGGGCATGTCCATATGGATGAGCACGTCAGGACGCGTCTTGTCATCCATATTGTGGGTGATATGGTTATAGTAAGCCTTCGTCTCCCAACGATAAAACCACCCACTTAACTGTTCCCGACGATAGGAAAGCGATGTGATGAGTCCTGTAGCATCGCTTACATCCATGTTAAGTGCGGGATAGCCCACATCGGTGGCACGGTCGAAGATGACCGTACCCTCAACGATGTGGTCTGGAGCAGGACGATAACCCAGGTTCAGGAATGCATTTACTTTCTGGAACTGAGAAAACTGTATTTCCTGGTGTCCGCCTGCCCGATAGTTATCAGCATGACGATAGAACGCACCAAAATTCGTGTAGAGATTCTGCGATGAAAAAGCAGCATCGGCACCATACACCTGCAGATGGCCATTGGCCTCATAACCCGTGGTAAGATTATACTCATGTGGTTTGGCTTCAAAGCCTGATTTACGGAGTTTCAGATCAATGCTTCCGCCGATGTTGCCTGTAGCCTGCGGATTACCGTCGAGCCCGGAGTCCAAGCGGATACGCTGCAGATTACCGCTCTCCACATACGATGTGACGGGATCCATCTTGTCGGTACAAGCATAGAAGATTTTCATCCCGTCGATGGTTGTGCTCAGACGCTCCGTCGACATATTGTTTACCAATGGCTCCCAGGCGTAAGCACCTCGTTTCACCATACCAACATTGTTTAATTGCAGGAGATGTTCTTCTATCGATGCTGTCCGTCCTTTACCGGCCACCTTGCGCTTTGAACCAACAGTGGAAGTGACGGTCACTTCGTGAATCGACCCCTCCCTGTCTATACTGTCAGGCGTCAAGATGATCTGCGACAGACTATATAGTAACACTCCAGTATAAGCTGCTATACCCACTATCATTATTCTCCCCTCCTGCTACGATGCTTCCTTCTTTGTCTTTTACAACAAGGTGAATATCCCACAATCCGGTCATGGTCAGGTTGAGTTTACCTTCATAGATTCCCGATTCTTGCTTTTTAAGTGCCACGTTATCTGGCGATGAGTGGTTACCCATATCAGGCATCGTCGGGATTATCTCGATGGTGAACTCCTGGGCAGACACCTCCCATGGTTTTGCCTTGTCTGCGTTCTGCTCTGACACATAAGCATAAATGGTATTGATGCCTGTCTGGAATTCACCTGGGTTTACCAGAGAAAGATAATAGGTTACGTCCTGATACTTGAATGATTTCAGCCATTCCTGACCAGCAGCATTTGGATTAACATTGATGACACTGCCATTGTGGGTGACAGAATGATTCTGGGTGGTAACCTTGTACGACAATTCCCAGAATCCTTTGTCGCTGCTGCTCATCACAAATGATATCCAGGCATGTTGTACAGCAGGGAATGTAGCGTCATAGAGTACGCTCTCGGTTACTGTGGGTGTAGCATGCTTCATACCCATCGCTGTCATTGTCATTACCGGGCTTATCTCTGTTATTGAGAAATCACGCACAAAGCCTTGGTTGGCTATCTTTGTAAGTGCAAAGTAGATGTCGTTATATCCTGCGTGGAGATTGCCTCCTCTGGAGTAAACGCCCAAAGCATACTTTCCATCAATCGTGTCACGCAGCGAAGTAATCTCCTTCAGATAGCCATTGTTCAGGAAGGTATATGCCAGGAATGTCTCCTCGGCATTGCAGCATTCTTCATCAGCAGCAGGAATATTGATAGAAACTGCAGGTTCGTCACTCTCTTTGCATGACGTTAGTGTCAAACCCGAAAACAGTAAAAACACAATCGTATTTATAATCTGATATACATTCTTTTTCATCATCTTCACTTTTTTATTGTTGTTTCTGATATCTGCTGCCATGGGGCAATGGTACTTGTATGGATATCGCCCTCACGAAATAGCACTTCTATTACTTTCTGTACAGCGCAGAGATTGCATCCGTCGCAGTGACTGAAACGATGTTTGCCATATATGTCACCACATACGATGGATCCCTGTTGCTTCTTAAATTCATCATATACTTCAGCTGCCAGCTGCAGATGCTTTTCTTTGTCACCACTTGCGTAAAATCCCAAGGCCACAATCGCACCGGTCAGGGCTCCACAGGTACCCTCGCCAAACTTGTGGCCGATACCGCCAGAGAACGAATCCGACATACTGCGAAGCTGCTGTTCGGAAAGCGGACTTCCAAGTGTGGCGGCAATAGATGTCAGCGAAAGTGCCGAGCACCCATAGTGCTGTCCATACCGTTTCTCCAGTTGCAGCTTTACCTCTGCCTTCAGCGAGTCGAGCGACTGGTATCGGCTGACAGCTGGGAAAGCGGCTGAACGGACTATACGTAGCGAGTCTGCTTGTGCATTGGTAGCACAGACCGTTACAGGCCAGGTAGCTAAAGCAAGTAAATATGCAGGCTCACATTTCATCATCATTGTCTTTTAAAACTGCCGCGAACAATGCGGTGTTCAAATGTCTGAGTATCTTTAAAGAGGTTATACATAGGGCAGATCTTCTCAACAGCCTCAATCCATTCCTTAATGGTCTGGGCATTCTCTGGCGACAGCACGTGCAGGGTGTATCTGATGTTCTGAGGAGTGATCGGTGTTTGTTCAAATCCTTTTCGGCCTGCACGAGGATCCCATTCTGCCTCTACCGTCAGCGCAATTGAATCGATGTCAAGTGCACGTTCTGCTGCCTGTCCCAGTGAAATGTGGGTGATACAGGTACCGAGAATACCAAGTACTCCCTCGAGCGACGTGAAACCGAGATTAGTTCCACCAAGGTAGGCTGGATTGTCGTGCAGGATCAGGTACTTGTCGTTAACCGTTAACTGACGGATTCCGTTGGGGAACACCTTTACCCAAGGACCCTGTTTCGGGGCGAGTGCCCTAAAGATTGCGGCGGTATCTCTCTTTCCTCTCTCAGCCCTGGCAGCCTCTACCTTGGCTTTGCTGGCTTGTTGTGCCTGGCGCTTACCATAGATATATTCACGCAATGATGCCAATGTGCTGCCTTCAACTTTACGCTCACGTGGTGAACTCTTAAGGTCGATGATCAGTTTGGGAACTACGGCGCTCTTGACCAACGTGGCAACTGCCGAATTCTGCTCTGCCAACACCGCAAGCCTCTCCAATTCTGCATCCGAGGCAGGAGAATCAATATAAAGAGTGTACAGGAAATTGCGAGGATACCATACACGATTGGTCTTCTCCTTGTCTGGCTGTCCGTGAATCTCAATGGTCAGCGAGTCGATATCGATACCCAGCAGGGCTGCCTGATTCAGATAGCTGTCAGCAAGATCAGAAGCAAATACAGCTTGGGCTGTCGTTGGGGTGTCGACACCAGAATCCTGTCCGCCGTGCGAATAACCGCAGTCACCGATATAGTGGAACTCTCTGATGCGCAATTCGCGTACTCCCGAACGGTTCTTGGCCGTAACATTGGCCGTCAGTGTCACAGGCTGTAATTCGCTGGCCGGTATAGCATTCCAGGCCTCAAGGGCCACCTTCCGCTCTTTCAGATGCTTGGGGAGTGAGGGTGCATTCTTCTCCAACTCTGTCTTCTGCTGGCCAGACTTGAATATATTGAGTGGTCCCTGGGCTGAGACGCTGTTCAGATTAAAAGCCAATGTGGCGATGGCAATGATTCTTGATATAGTTTTCATTTTGTTTCTTTTATGAGGTTATTATTCCTGTCTGATTATTCTCTTCCTATATAGGGGTTTGTGGTGATCTCAGATCCATCGTATCCGTAATTCTGCCATAGGTTCGGATTCACTTCACGCTGTGCCTGTGGAATTGGGAAGCGATAGTGTTTCATATCGATGTTCTGCTTGTTGTACTGCGGATAATCCGTTGCCAGCTTACTGTTCTTGATACTCTTTACCAATATCTTCCAGCGCTTCAAGTCAAGCAGATGTTTCTGTTCCAAGGTAAACTCCCATGAGCGCTCCTGGATAATGGCATCCTTAAACTCCTGATAGCCAAGACCTGCTGCAAGGTCGTGTGGTTGGGCACTGCTGCTGTTGATATTCTCACGGAAAGCACGGCGACGTACCTTGTTGAATGCGTCATAGGCAGCCTGGCTGGGGGCTTCGTCGCGTTCGTTTGCGGCTTCGGCAAGTACCAACAGCACCTCGGCGTATCGGATCACCTGACGGTTCATAGCGCGATCGCCTGCACTTGTCTCCGGGCTGTCATGATCAATATACTTGTTATAGCGGGAGAAACCCGATTCTCGTACACCATCACCATCACTGTCAAAATAGAAGTGGAAATAGCTCTGAGTTGACGGTTGCCATAAAGAGTCGGCAAAAGACACATCCTTGCGCTGGTCACCATCCTCATAAGAGTTTTCCACAGTGTTGTCAGGACCTGGGGCGATGTGAGGCAGCGATACGCTATAAGAGGTTGAGAAAGAACAGTGGCAGAGGTGGTTTCCACCAGAGTTGTCGCCATTGATACTTGAACCGATATAGCACTGTACGGCGAAAATACTCTCTTTACCATTACGGTTCTGGTTGTTCCAGTTGTCATAGAAGTTCTCTTCCAGACTGTATTCGCCAGAGTCAATCACCTTCTGGGCATATTGTACAGACTTCCCAAAGTATTCCTTGCGCTGTGCGTCAGTCAGGTCATCATCCACCTGAGCCCAAGTGAGATAGACTTTTGCCAATGCTGCATTGGCTGCTCCACGAGTGGCACGACCAATGTCGCTGAGTCCGTATTCGCTGGCTTCTGGCAACCGTTCTGCAGCATCTTCCAGATCGTTTACAATCTGCTGATATACTTCTGTCTCTGAGTTCCTGACAGCGTTCTTACCACCGTTAGGAGTTGTTACGATGGGGACCGGGCCCCAGATCTGTACTGCATAGTTAAGCCAGTAGGCCCTAAGGAACTTGGCTTCACCAATCACTCTCGAAGCAATGGCTGGCGATATGCCGGCAGGATTTTTCTCCAGTTTGTCGATGGCATCATTTGTGCGGGCAATAGCAGTGTAGATAGTAGACCATGCACTGACGATATAAGAGTTTCTTCCATCCCATGCCAGCAGTCCAAGCATACCTCCACCACCATTGGGGTTCTCGCCTGATACAGTAGTCTCGGTGGTCAGGTCGAAAAGATACATGAACGATGTACACATGGTGATGTTGTTGGCATACGAAGCGTTAACCAATGCCTGTGCGTCGGCATCACTCTGAGGCAGATTGCTTTCGGCCAATTCACTCAAGTTACCCTGATCCAATGACTCGCACGATACCTGCGACAGGGTTATAGTAAGTCCTAACAGCAGCGATTGTGCTGTACGATATATCTGAATCTTTTTCATACTGTTTCCTCTCTAAAATTAATACGAAAATTTAACACCGAAGGTAAATGTGCGTGCGGCAGGATAGGTGCCACGATCAACATAACCTGAATATTCCGGATCATAACCACTATAATCAGTGATTGTCAGCAAGTTCTGTGCTGAAGCATAAAGATAAATGCCCAACTTTGTGCCATTACTGAACTTAGGCTTGAAATTATAGCCCAACTGGATATTCTTCAGTCTCAGATAACTGGCATCCTCAATGAAGCGGCTGTCAAGATAAGCATTATAGAGGTTGAGTGCAAAGGCTTTGGGGGTGGTGGTGCTTGGGTTCGACTCCGACCAGCGATCAATCAATTTGGCAGATGCATTATAGCTGGCATTGGGCGACTCCAGTGCTTGCTCTAACTGATTGTAGAGCTTGTTCCCGTAAGAACCCTGGAAGTTGAAACTCAGATCCCAGTCTTTGTAGCGCAACTGCGAAGCAAATCCATAGGTAAACTTTGGCTGTGAAGAACCCAGGACCACACGGTCGTTCTCCTGATCTATCTCGCCATCGCCATTCTGGTCGACATACTTGGCATCACCATATTCCACGTTCTTCTTCGTCGAAGGCGATGGAACCTTGCTCAAGTCGTCACCTTTCTGAACTACGCCATCGAACACCCATCCGTAATAAGTACCTAACGACTCACCTACCCTGATGATGGTCTGATTGCCATTGATGATCTCACTCTGCTGTGTACCAATGCTCGTCACTTCGTTCTTATTATGAGCGATATTGGCATTGACGGTCCAGGAGAGATCCTTTGACTGATAGAGTGTGGCATCGACGGCGAACTCAACACCATCGTTAGTTACATTACCTACATTGCTCAACTGAGTACCGAAACCAGTGGTTTGTTCAACAGGGATAGACAGCAACAGGTCGGAAGTCTTCTTGTGGTAGAAATCAAACACAAAGCTCAAACGGCCCTTCAGCAGCGACAAGTCAAATCCCAAGTCATACGAGGTGGTTGTCTCCCACTTCAGATCGTCATTGCCGAGACCTGAGCGATAATAAGCCGTATTCTTTGTGCCGCTGCCAAAATAGTAATGAGTGGCAGCATAGGTTGAAAGGAACACATAGTCACCAATCTCCTGATTACCTACAGTACCGATGCTGGCGCGCAGTTTCAGATCTTCAAGCCACTTCACTCCCTTCAGCCACTTCTCTTCGTTCACATTCCAGGCCAGTCCAAGCGAAGGGAACCATCCCCATTTCTTGTTCTTGGCGAAACGTGAAGAACCGTCAGCACGCAGCGTGGCTGTCAAGTGGTAGCGATCCAAGAGAGAGTAGTTGATTCGTCCGATTCCTGAATAAAGCACTGATGTGACAAATTCAGATTGAGGTGTTATCAACTGAGAGCCAGACTGCAGGCTATGATAAGAGAGGTTTTCGTTGGCAAAGTTCGCTGCTGCGGCCAATACCCTCTCGCTCTTCTCTTGTTGATAGGTGTAACCGCCCAACACCTCGATCTCGTGGATATTCTTCCATTTCTTATTCCAAGTCAGAGTGGCCTCAACCTGATCGCTTTCCCATCTCTTGGAGCCGATAGAACCATAGCCGTCAGTATTGAATCCCGCAGTAGAGGTTGAAGGACCATACACATCCTGACGTGTGTTGATGATATTCAATGATCCCTGCACACGCAACTTAAGTCCTTTGACAATCTCCCAGGAAGCAAATGCAGATGCCAGCACATTGTCTACTTTCGTCTCTGCGTCCACCTCACTCAGGTCGGCAATCGCATTAGGCGTCTGGCCGTTACGTACGAAATCGCCAGATTCAAACGGATTTGCATAATTGTAACTACCGTCAGCATTATAGATAGGAACAGCCGGTGAGGTACGGATAGCCTGTTCCAGCAGACCGCTCATACCGTTAGAATAGCTACCGAATGAATAGGCACCACGCTGAGTGCTCTTTGAGATATTACTCTTCAAACCGACAGTTACGTTCTTGAAAATGTCACGTTCATAGTTGATGCGGGCACCGAGGCGCTGAAAGTCAGTACCACGAATCACACCATTCTGATCGAGATAGTTACCTGAAATCAGGAACCGCTCCACATCCGATCCACCGCTCACAGAGAGCTGATGCTGCTGGGTGGTGGCTGTGCGGAAGAATGCATCTTGCCAATCGGTTCCAGCACCCCAGGTTTTAACAAGTTCCGGAGTTACGCCAGTAGCAGCCTTCTGGGCATCTGTGGCCAAGTCGAGATAAAGTTCACCCCACTGTTCTGCGTTGAGCAGATCAAGACGCTTACGCACTTGTGACACACCGATAGAGTAACCATAATCTATGTTTATACGCCCATGCTTACCGTTCTTGGTTGTCACGATGATCACACCATTGGCACCTCGTGAACCATAGATGGCCGATGCCGACACATCCTTCAGAACCTCTATCGACTCAATGTCGGAGGGATTGATGGAAGCCAACGGATTGAAGTTGCTGCCAGTAAATGAAGCGCCAGTTCTGGTAGCATCATTGCTATTGTAAATCAATACACCGTCAATCACGTATAGCGGTTCGTTACCTCCGTTGATTGAGTTTCCACCACGGATGCGGATATTGATTGAAGCACCAGGCTGTCCGGAAGATGCTGTGGCATCAAGACCGGCAACGGCTCCACCAAGGATGTTATCGAGCGAGGTCGAAGTGCTAAGCAGTTCCTCGTTCTTCACGGTGGTCACTGCACCTGTCAGCTGTTTGCGCTTCTGGACGCCATAACCCACTACCACCACTTCGTCAATGCGGTTTGAGTTATCAATCAGCTGTATCTCCACAGGCTCCTCAAAGTCATACACATCCACATCGAGGGCACGATAGCCTACATATTCAACTCTCAGGGTCAGCGGGGCCTCCACTTTGGTCTGGAGGGAGAAGTTGCCGTCGATATCGGTCACGACACCCTGACCCTTTTCTGATTTCACAATCACCGAAGCTCCAATCAACGGTTCACCTGTACGGACATCGGTGATGTGTCCTGTGATCAGGCCTTGTGCAACAGCCAACAGAGGGCTGATTGCAACAAACGTTGCAATAAACAATCTTTTTACCATAAGTCTAAATGTGTTTTACTTGAACTTTGTTCGAGTTCCGTCGCGACTCGGCAGAGCTCATGCGAGCATGGCTCTGCTCTCGCTGCTTCGTCACTTCTGTGCTGTCAGTCTGCTCTGTACATTGTGGATCTGAACGTTCGTCTCTTTACTGTCGAGATTAAGCAGACCAAATTCGTGGTTATACTTTGTGCCATTCTCGAGTATCCATTGCAGGAAACGGTTCACGGCGTCGTCGGCATTGTTGAACGATATGCCCACCTTCTCGACGGCCACCTCTGCGGGCTTGCCGTTCTCCAGCAAAAGCAGGATTTCGTCGAGCGTACCATTGTCGCTGAAGCTCTTCTCCAGGTCCTTCTTCAGATCCAGCCCCACGAGCGAGAGGTCACTCTTCAGATGACGGCTCTTCAAGTCGAAGATGTTCGACAGGGCGTTGAACGTCACACCCAGCGGATCCTTCGCGATGGCTGTGTTCAGGAAGAGGTCGTCGCCAGAGATGCGCTTGCCTCGGAAACTGCTGCTCTCCTCGCCGAAGTTATGGGCGAACGAAGAGGCTACCGACGAGGCGTTGCTACCGCTATATATAATGATGGTCTCAAAAGTTTTGTTCTTCTTCACATCCTCATCGAAGTCGTCATTGAGGAAGAAGAGCTGCTTCAACTTCTTGGCGTTCAGGTGTTTGCCTTCGAGCAGGCGTGCTGCCTCAGAACTGCGTGCAGTAACAGGCAGCACAGCCGTCTCTCCGAAAAATATGATATGGCCAAAGAGTTTTTCGTTGTTGTCCTGATTGTCAGAGATAGTGACATTCAGGTCGATGTTACCCTGATTTCCTGAGCCTTTTACGATCTGGAACTCCACGCCCGGCTCAGTCTTGGCGTATTCCTCTATCCACTTTTCAACCAACGGACGAGCGAAACGCGGACTCTTGATGGTGCGTACGCTGCTGTTCGTTCCGTTTACACTATTCTCCTCAGCTGAGGCGCTGCCCAGTCCGAGGCTCAATACCAATGCTATTGTAAATGCTATTCTTTTCATACTCTTTTTGTTTTGTTTGTTTTGCACCTATTATTATATATACACTCCCTTTCATCGTCATTGCCATCATCTTCTGACAACAACACTCACGCATTCGCATATTACACATTCGTTTCATAATTCTGTTCTTTAAATTTAAATTTTCAATATTCAATTTTCAATGTTTATTATTTCTGGGTGCAAAGGTACGGCGATTTCCGCACTCCCACAATCCCCTCGATATGTCATTCTGCATACCATATTTAGGGTATTTGAATGGGAAGACCATAACAGGAGGCAGATTAATCTGTTTAATCCGCGCAACACGAGATTAATAAATTTATTTACAAAATATTTATCCATCCTCTTTTCTCGGAGAAACAAGGCACTAAACTGGGACTTTCCTTAGGGTAAACCTCCAGTTTCCTTAGCCTAAACCCTCACTTTCCTTAGCCCAAAATCTAAGTCTTCATAATTTACTGATTGTCAAACATATACAAAATCTACAAGAATTGATACGTTTGTTACGAAAAATATTAACACAAGATGACATATTCCCGTTACAGTTACAGTTGTTACAGTTAAAAAGATGACAATTATGACAAATGACAGTTATATTTTGGCACCCCAACCCAGCAGTCATTACACATTACATTGCAATGATCCGATTTTTTAAAACATGAGAAAATAGTGACTTAAGAATTATTATATATTATAATATATAATAATTTATAATATATATAAGTTCTTATGTAACTTCTTCAATTGATGTTGTACACTCTCAAAATTGATTTGATTACAAAGTAATGTAATGTTCTACTTGGACATGTGGATTCCGTGTGGGCAATTGAATCCCAAGCGCAAAATTTGGAACTGTCATTTGTCATAATTGTCATTTTTCCAAATTCTTCAGTTTGGGCACATCAAGCACAGCCCCAAGATAGCCCGTAATTTAACTGTAACAACTGTAACTGTAACGTTTAAAGTGGGGAAGTGGGAAAATGGCATTCGGGTAGATCTTAGTGTGTTTTTAGTTATTAATGATTAATGCTATATAGGACTCGCAGGGATGCGAGTCCTATATGCGTTGAATCTTAAATCTGGTGCAAATAGTCCCTATTTCAGAATCAGATATTGGAATGGCTCCAGCGTGAGTGTGCTTTCGAGTTTGAAGTCATTGTCTGTGACCTCATCCTTTGTCTCACGGCCCACCCAGCTTTCTGGAATCCGAACTGCCTTTGACTCGTTGCGCACATTAACGATAATCAGGAAACTTTCCTCTGCGTCCGCCTTTTCAAAGATCAATACATTATCATCGGGCCATGCTCTCATCTTGCCCTTGCGCAGTGCAGGATGCTCGTTATATAGTTCTATCAGTTCCTTGTACTCCTGATAGATGGCTGAATTGGCCGTCCAATCTACGGCTACATACTTAAAGAAATTGATAGGTTCAGGATAGCTGACCTCCTGCGAACCGTAGATTAGAGCACCTCCATGAGGGAAGATGCTTGCCACGTAGGCTGCCATTGCACCTCGCTCGTTGGTGAACTCTACGCATGGCGTGGCCTCAGTTGAGTGGTCATGATTGGTTGTAAAGCGAAGCTTGACTTTGCCAGCGGGCAGATTTGCATACTCTGCACTATCTGCCTTGATGAGGTCGGAGGCAGGAGCACCCTTCCACACCTTGACAATCTCATCTTTATAATCCCACCCATAGTTCATGTCGAAGCCTCCAACAGTGAAGTTATCCTCGTTCTTTCCCTCGGCCAGCATCACAATCTTGCGGTCGCCAGCGGCAGCACGGAGTTGTTCGATGGCATCCTTCCAGAAGTCGGCAGGTACACCGTCGGCTACGTCACAACGAAAGCCATCGATACCCACTTCAACAATCCAGAACTTCATGGCATCGATCATCGCCTCGCGCATGTCCTTATTATCATAGTTCAAGTCGGCTACATCTTCCCAATTCCATGGCTGCGGGCAGATGATGGTGTCGGTCTTTTCGTCGCGGGTGTACCAATCCGGATGTTCCTTCACCCAAGGATGATCCCACGCCGTGTGGTTGGCCACCCAGTCGAGAATAATGCCCATACCGTGCTCATGGCACACCTGCGCCAGATGCTTGAAATCGTCGATAGTGCCAAACTCTGGGGCGATGGCCTTGTAGTCGCTGATGCAATAAGGCGAATTCTTGCCTTTCTCAATGCCTATAGGATAAATGGGCATCACCCACATCACGTTCACGCCCAAGTCACGAATAGAGTCGATACGAGCCGCTACGGCGTTGAGGGAGTTCTCAGGAGCGAACACTCGGGGATTCACCTGATACATGGCGATGTCTTCTACTGCTGGCATCTCGAATGCCACTTGCTTAGTCTCTTGTTTCGGATTACAGCCTACGACTGCTGCCAGAATGCTGATGGATAGAAATAGTTTCTTCATAAATCATTGTTTTTGTTTGGATACACTTTTCGTGTGCAAAGATAAGAAAAAAGCTGCTTGGCTATATTCCCAGCAGCTTATTTTCTGATATTTGTGATGTGCAATCGTTCGCATCCAATCTTAGATCGACATCAGATACTTGATGCCGTTATTGGCCAGATCTCAGCCTAAAAAGGAGCAAAAGTCTTGGTTATTTCGGGAAATAAGCGTAATTTTGCAAACGAAAGGTTATGAAGGAGTGAATATGAAGATAGTAATACTTGACGGATATACGGCTAATCCTGGCGATTTGGCTTGGAAAGGGCTGGAGGCACTGGGCGAGTTGACGGTGTATGACCGCACCAAGGCCGATGAGACGGTAGCGAGGGCTGCCGATGCAGAAGTTGTGTTGACCAACAAGGTCATTATCAGCAGAGAGGTCATCGCCCAACTGCCTCAGCTAAGATATATCGGCGTGCTGGCTACGGGTTATAACGTGGTGGACATCAAAGCTGCCCACGAAAGGGGCATCATCGTAACCAACGTTCCTGCCTACAGCACCGAGAGCGTGGCGCAGATGGTGTTTGCGCATTTGCTGACTGTGACAAACCGTACGGAGCATTACGCCATTCTTAATCGCAAAGGCCGCTGGAGCACAAATCCCGATTTCTGCTATTGGGATACGGAGCTGACGGAGCTGGCGGGTAAGACCTTCGGCATCGTAGGACTGGGAAACATCGGACGGCGTGTGGCTCAGATAGCACTCGCCTTCGGAATGAGGGTGAAAGCGCTGACGAGCAAGGCCTCAGATGCCTTACCTGATGGCATCGAGAAGGCATCATTGGAAGAACTGCTCTCGACCTCGGATGTCGTGTCGCTGCATTGTCCGCTGACGGACAGTAACCGTCAGATGATAAACAGCGAGACGCTGCGACTGATGAAGCCCACGGCCATTCTCATCAATACCGGACGTGGACCGTTGGTGGACGATCAGGCTGTAGCCGAGGCTCTTGAAGATGGGAGGCTTGCCGCCTTTTGTGCCGATGTGCTTACTGAGGAACCGCCGAAGGCAGACAATCCGCTGTTGAAACAGCCGAATGTCTTCATCACCCCTCACATCGCCTGGGCCACGAAAGAGGCTCGCAGTCGTCTGATACAGGTTGCCACAGACAATGTCCGCTCATTCCTGAGCGGCAAAGCCATCAATGTTGTATAGATTCGGCTGACTTTGTGTCAGTTGTTTTCACTTCACGGGCCTCATACTTGATCTTCTCGAAACCCTTGATGATATCCTCAACGGTGGTCTTGTCGGCATCATACTCAATGGTGACGGTCTTGTCCTCAAGGTTGGTCTTGATGCTCTTGACACCCTTCTCAAAGCGGATGTTGTCCTTGATTTTCTTCTCACAGCCCGTGCAATGCATCTCAGGGTTGGTAATCAGCACGACGGTCTTGATGTCCTTGGCAAAGCAGACACCTGCGAATGCTAATGCGATGAATAATGCTTTTGTTCTCATATCTTTTCCCAATTTAATCTGATTCCTATATAATAGATGGCTCCGTGGACTGGACCCCAGACCATCGTGGCATCGAAGTCAGGTCCCCAGGGGTCATCGGCAGCGATGATGGGATGGCTCTGACGACGGCCCGTAATATTCTCACCGCCAGCATAGATGCTCCAATGGCGGAAGAAACGGGTGACCTGTGCATTCAGTTGTTCGTAGCCTTTATAGCGGCTGTCCCACGACGGGGAACCATCGGCGGTGGTATAAGGATCTGGCATACGCCCGCCACCATTGAGTTGCAGCGTAGCGTCGAACTGCCACTTGCCTAAGCCCGGCTTGTACTGGGCAGTGACAAGGCCCTTGTATTTGTTGGTGAGGGGTTTTTCGCGGAGGATGCCACCATACGTCGATTTCACGTTGGTGCGACGATAAGTGGCGGTGAGGGTGAAGCCATCAAAGAGTTCGCAAGTAGCCTCAGCCTGCCAAGTGTGTGAATAACTGTCGCCCACAAGGTTTGTGAAATGGACGGCGTGAGGGTTGCTGTCCATATCGATGAGTATCTGGTGGAGGAACGTCGTGTAATAATACTCCGCACTCAGATCGAGTCTCTTCTCACCGATGGGTATGCTGAGGGCAGCACTCAAGCCACAGTTCCAAGCCTCTTCCTGGTCGAGATCGTCGTCGATGATGATCTGACGACTGCTGGCCATCAGGTAGTTGTACTCCGCCAGCACGTGGTTGGTGCGATAGCCCTTGCCGATGCTGCCGCGCAGGGTCAGGATGTCGTTAGGCGAATACTTCAAATGCATACGGGGGGTGATGAAACTGCCGTAGATATTGCTGTGATCCCAGCGCATCCCACCCATCAGCGTGAACTGCTCACCTATTTTATACGTATATTGGGCATAGGCGCCAGGTGTTGTCTCGTCGAAGTCGAAATGATCATGATTCAGACTGATGCCTGTCGAGAGGCTGTGATGCTCATTGAAGTCGGTCTCGAACAGCAGCGAGGCATAACCGTTGCGCTGGTCGGAATTGTACTGCTTATGCCCGTAGAGTGCTTTCTCATGATGCAGCGAACCAGAGAGAATCAAGGCAATGTTTGACGCATGCTCAGGATCGAAGATATAGGCGTTCTTGACGAAGGCTTCGTAGCGTTCGTTGGTGATGTCAATTGTATAGGGGTGAGTAGCGAGAGTTGAGTGGTGAGAGGATATCTGTCCACTTTCGCGATGCTCCTTGAGTCCTTTTACGGATGCCTGAAAGATATAGTTGTCGCCCATCCCCGCCCAACGGCTCATGAGTGATCCCTGCCGTACCTTGGGCATGTCGGCAAAACCGTCGTCGTTATCGTCATGCGCCTTGTCGAGTATCTCATAGTGACCCAACAATGCCGTGCTCCAACGATTCGACAGGTGCAGGTTCGCCCCAAGGTTCGCCTCCAGTTTTCCCTTCGTGTTATAATAGAGATTCGCATCAGCAAAGGGTGTAGCCTGCGATTTCTTGAACTCCACATTGATTTGTCCTGTGATGCTCTCGTAGCCATTCTTCACCGACGAAGCCCCCTTCGACACTTGAATGCTCTGCATCCACGGCCCTGGGATGTAACCTAACGAATAGGGAGCCGCAGCACCACGATAATTGGGAATATTCTCCGTGAGCATCTGCACATAGGTGCCGCTCAGACCTAACAGTTTAATCTGTTGTGCACCAGTTGCGGCATCAGCATAGTTCACGTCAACCGAGGGATTAGTGGTAAAACTCTCCCCCAGATTACAGCAGGCAGCACGCAGCAATTCACTGCTACTGATAAAATCCGTATTACCCAGCCCTTTGGTCTTCACCCGTCCAGCCTTCGACGAAACACTCACCTCCTGCAACTGCTCCGACCTTATGACACTATCCACTTCTTCAGGGACCTGGCCATAAGTCCCCGAAGCAGTCAATAGTGCGGCTATCATCCAGCCGAAGAGTCTCTTGCCCATCTATAAAAACTAAATAACTTCTGCCACGACTTCAATCTCAACTAATGCACCTTTCGGCAAGGTCTTGACGGCCACGGCAGAGCGTGCGGGATATGGCTCTGCAAAGAACTCTGCATAGACGGCGTTCATGTCGGCAAAGTCATTCATGTCAGCCATGAACACCGTAGTCTTTATTACATTGCCCATCGTCAGCCCGGCTTCTTCAAGAATAGCCTGAACGTTGGTCAACGACTGACGAGTCTGTTCCTTGATACCTCCCTCTACAAAACTGCCAGTGGCAGGGCCGATGGGAATCTGCCCAGAGGTATAGACAAGATTTCCAACTTTGATGGCCTGGCTGTACGGCCCAATGGCTGCAGGAGCCTTAGATGTATTAATTACTTCTTTCATACCTATTATTTGAGTTTCTTTATTAAATCCTTGACCATAAATATGGTAGTTGCGGTATGCCCTGAGTTGCCAAGACGCTGAGGAATATGCCGGAATCCATGGCGCTCGTACATGGACACTGCATCGGAGAACTGCGGAAACGACTCGATATACAGATGACTATAGCCAGCCTTGCGAGCCCCTTCGATTGCCTGGCGGAACAGCTTTGAGCCATAGCCGAGGCCACGGGCTGCGGGTGACAGATAGAACTTTACCAGTTCGGCATAACCTTCGGGCAGCCCCTCGGTCGGATAGTAGCCACAGCCTCCAAGAACAATCCCATTGTCAGCGGCTACCCAATACCCGGCATTCTTCCCTGCCAGCGCATCGAAGACATGCTCCGTCCGAGGGTCATCATAAACGGTATTGACCAGCGGAGCACCATATTCCTCAAAAACGGAACGGATGATATTGGCCAACTGTAGCTGGTCTTTCTCTTCTATATGTCTGATGTCGGCCATACCATCTTCTTAAATTACATACTCCACACCCGTGTCGGTCAGGATGTGCTGCATGAAATAGACCACCTGCTTGCGCCACCAGGCCCAGTCGTGGGCAACGTCGTGGCCCCAATAGTCGATCCAGGCGGGGACGTTCTTCTCCTTCAACAGGGCATCCATCTGACGGGTGCTGTCGAGCAGTTCGTCCTCCCAGGCACCCTGGCCCACGCACATCACGATGCGGCGGTGACGGTACAGGTCCCAATAGGGATGGTCGGCGGGCATCGAGCGCAGGAAATCGTAGGGCGAGTTGTCGTAGATAAGCGGATCGTTGTAGTTGGGGAAGAAATAGCCCGCATAGTAGAGTCCGCTCAGTGCCAGCAGCGTGTCGAAGAGGTCGGGGCGGCGGAAGAAGAAGTTTCCGGCGTGAAAACCGCCCATACTACAGCCCGTGACGATAAAAGTCTCGTCGGGATGGCGGCGCACATCTGGTATCAGTTCGTCCACAATATAATGGAACCACTGTTCATGGAGTGCTATGCGGCGGTGATGGTCGCCCTGCAAGTCGCTCCACGTCTCGCGGTCGATGCTGTCAACACAGATAAGCCGGATAAGTCCGCGGTCGATGAAGCCGGAGAGCACGCCCACCATGTCAAAGTCCTGATAGTCGTAAAAACGTCCGTCCTGTGACGGGAAGACCAGCACGGGATGTCCCTCAGTGCCGTAGGTCTTGTATTCCATGTCACGCCCGAGAGCGTTGCTGTATTTCTTCACGTAATTGATATTCATTGTTTTGAATGTACATAATTAATAAACTCCTGCACCTCGTCCATCGTGTTGAGACGGACGGTGTACATCTGCTGTCCCATGGCAGCCGAGAACAGTTCGGGCATGCGCTCGCACATCATCAGCTGTCCGCTGTAGCGATTCTTCACCTCGTTGTGGCTGTGGCGGTAGCGGTAGATGTCGCGGCGACTGGCGAAGGCGCAGTAATAGGGTTTGCCCTCCTCGGTGCGCAGCTCGTCGAAGGCAACCATGTCGGCCCATACCTTATAGACGTCAGTCGAGTGTGCATAGTTGATCATGTCGGGCGTATAGCCTCCTGCCGGACGCATGTTTACTTCCAAGGCCACAAAGTCGCCGATGTTGCCAAGACCCGGACGGTCGCTGTCGAGACGGAAGAACTCCAGATGTACGAAGCGGCTCACCACGCCGAAGGCCTTCACTGTACGACGGCCTAACTGACGCAACGGCTCAGGCGTCTCCTTATCGACGTAGTACGACAGGTCGAGCTTCAGGTTCACGATGTCCATGATGGACGGCGGCCAGACGGTCATCGACTCGAACAGCGGCTCGCCCTTGCTGTCGATGACGGCATCGTAGGAGCATATCTCGCCCGTAATGAACTCTTCGACCACGTACTGGTTGGCATGCGGTTCCTTGGCATAGAAGTCAGCCAGCTCCGCCTCGTTGCTGATCTTGTAAGTACCGCTGGCACCCACACCCACGTCGGGCTTGGCGATGATGGGATAGCCCACCTCGGCGGCAAATGCAGCCACGGCCTCGCGTCCTGCCGAAGCCAGCGTCTGACGCGCCGTCGGTATGCCGCCCTCCAGATAGTGCTTCTTCATCTCCGACTTCTCCTTGATGCTGCGGATGCGGTCGGCCTGTATACCCGTCACGACGTTGAAGTCCGTGCGCAACCGGGCGTCCTGCTCCAGCCAGTACTCGTTGTTCGACTCAATCCAGTCGATGCGTCCGTAGCGGTAGGCGAAGTAGGCCACGCCGCGATACACCTCGTCGTAGTTCTCCAGCGAGTCCACGCGGTAGTACTCCGTCAGCGACTCCTTCAGCTCCGGCTGCAATAAATCATAGTGTACGTCAGCGATAGCCAGTACCGTCACGCCGTTCTGGCTGAGCCGCTGGCAGAACTGCCAGTACGTATGCGGGAAATGGGGCGATATAAATACGAAATTCATAAGTCTAATCTTCAATTTTTGCGTGCAAAGGTACAACTTTCTCAGCAGAATCCGCACGATGACGCGAGAAAAAGCGATAAATATACCTAACTCATGGTACGATTTAGAATTAATTTCGTACCTTTGCGCCCGAAAAAGAAAAAGACGATGGCAATACAAGATGCGATATTCAGGCGTTCAGAGCTATTGCTCGGCGACGAGGCGATGGAACGGATAGCCCAGAAACGGGTGATAATTTTTGGTGTAGGCGGCGTAGGGTCGTGGTGCGCTGAGAGTCTGGTGCGCAGCGGCATCCGACAGTTAACGATTGTCGACTCTGACCGTGTGTGCATCACTAACATCAATCGCCAACTGATGGCAACGACGAAGACCGTGGGGCAAGTGAAAGTAGATGCCCTGAGAGAACGCCTTCTCTGTATTAACCCTTCAGCAGAGATTACGGCGCTACAGCAGATATTTTCAGAAGAAACGGCAGATAGTTTCGCGCTTGACAGTTACGACTTTATCATTGACGCCATCGACTCATTAAAGGACAAGGCAGCCCTCATCCTCCTGGCTTGCCGCACGAAAGCCAAATTCTTCTCTTCGATGGGCGCTGCGCTGAAGATGGATCCAACTCGCATTAAAGTAACGGAGTTCTGGAAAGTGCAGGGTGATCCGTTGGCACGCGCACTCCGTAAGAAGTTCAAGAGTCAAGGAAAGTACCCCAAGCGCAAATTCCAATGCGTCTTTAGCGATGAGCTTTTGACTAACCGCGGCCATAATGCCACCTGCGGCACAGAGCAGTGTATGTGTCCCAAAGCGAAAAATGGTCCAGGTGATCAAAATCTCCTGAACCATGAATGGTGCTCGTCGAAGGCTCAGATTAACGGAACCCTGGCCCATATCACCGCTATTTTTGGTTTTATGCTGGCAGGATTAGTGATTCAGGACGCTGCGAAGTAATCCATTGTAGAAAATACTGATGGATTCGGAAATCATCATTCAATTCCGGGTGGAAAGCAGTGGCAAGCTGCCTACCTTGACTGGCAGCAACAATGTGGCCATCAATCTCTGAAAGAACCGAACATCGATCACTCAGCACATTTTCTATATAAGGTGCACGAATAAATGTCATAGGGATATCATCACCTATATCCTCAACGCGACTTGTCGTATAAAAGCTGCCCAACTGTCGGCCGTATGCATTTCGACGCACACGGATGTCCATCGTTCCCAAATAGCCCTCAGACAAAAGTATCATGCCTGCACAGGTGCCAAAGACAGGCAGACCGTCAAGAATGGCCCGACGAACAGGATCGAAAAGGGAAAGTTCTTTAAGCAGACGCATCTGTACCGTACTTTCACCACCTGGCAGAATGAGACCGTCTTTAGGTTGTTGCCAATCCCTCATCTGGCGTATTTCAAAAGTATCTGCACCAAGTCGTTGCAACATCTGCTCGTGCTCGATGAATGCCCCTTGCAAGGCGAGTACTGCGATTCTCATTTACCTCTTTCCGCCATTAAGAGCTCTATCTCCTGTTCGTTGATGCCTACCATCGCTTCGCCAAGATCCTCACTGAGTTTGGCTAACAACTGGGCATCTTGATAATTGGTCACAGCCTGCACAATAGCAGAAGCACGCTTGGCAGGATTGCCGCTCTTGAAGATTCCACTGCCAACAAATACACCTTCAGCACCTAACTGCATCATCAGAGCCGCATCGGCAGGAGTAGCCACACCACCAGCAGCAAAGTTCACCACGGGCAGTTTGTCATTCTCATGAACGTATTGCACAAGTTCGTAGGGCGCTTGTAACTGTTTAGCAGCCTCGTAGAGCTCGTCTTCGCTCATCGACACCAGCCGACGGATTTCACTTTGCATCAGTCGCATATGACTCACCGCCTGCACCACGTCGCCCGTGCCCGGCTCGCCCTTTGTCCTGATCATCGTGGCACCCTCGGCAATACGGCGTAAAGCCTCACCCAGATTCTTCGCACCACAAACAAATGGCACGTCGAACTTCGTCTTGTCGATGTGATAGATGTTATCAGCAGGACTAAGAACCTCGCTTTCATCAATATAGTCAATCTCGATAGCCTGCAGAATCTGTGCCTCAGCAATGTGGCCGATACGGCATTTCGCCATCACGGGAATGCTCACAGCCTCCTGAATGCCACGAATCATCTTGGGATCACTCATTCTTGATACACCGCCTGCTGCACGGATGTCGGCAGGGATCCTTTCCAAGGCCATCACAGCGCAGGCTCCTGCCTCTTCTGCAATACGTGCCTGTTCAGGGGTTGTCACGTCCATAATCACTCCGCCTTTCAGCATCTGGGCTAGTTGGCGGTTCAAATCACGTCTTTCGTTTGTCATTTTCCTAATCTTTTGTGTTTAAATACCCAGACCTCCTTCAAAATGCCTTTCTACAGCCTTTGATTGCTGGACGCGGGAGTTGGGAGCCACATCGTGGGTCACCCAGATGTTACCGCCGATAACGGAGTCGTGGCCGATGGTGATACGGCCCAGAATGCTGGCGTTGCTATAGATGGTGACGTTGTCCTCGATGATGGGATGGCGGGGTATGTTAAGCATATTGCCATCGCTGTCTTTTTTAAAGCTCTTGGAACCCAGCGTCACACCCTGATAGAGCGTTACATGACTGCCGATGATACAGGTCTCACCAATAACAACTCCTGTACCGTGATCAATGGCAAAGTATTCGCCAATCTGAGCACCGGGATGGATGTCGATACCAGTCTCTGAGTGTGCGAGCTCGGTGATGATACGTGGAATGACAGGCACTTGCAGTTCGTGTAGTTTGTGGGCGATACGATAGTGGATCATAGCTTTCGTCACAGGATAGCTGAAGATAATCTCGCCATAATTGATGGCAGCAGGGTCGTTGTCAAACATTGCCTGCACGTCAGTATAGAGCAACCGTTTGATTTCAGGCAGTGCATCGATAAGTTGCAATGCCAGGTCTCTGGCCTTATCCTGTACCTGCTGCCTCGACGTGATGGTATCGCCTTTCTCGCCAAACTGAAGGCCATAGGATATCTGTCTTGCCAGTGTCTGAAGCAGCTCTTCCATATGGACGCCAATATTGTAAGAGCGGATGGTCTCATGGCACTGCCGCTTGTTGAAGTAATCAGGAAAGATGATGCTCTTTACCAGATTGATGATTTTCTTCACCTGTTCCACAGAGGGGAGTGAAGCTTCCGTCTGTGGCATCATACGTATTTCCTGTTCCGTCTGGCGCGATAGCTGACGGACATTACGCTCGAGTATTTCTATAGTTTTTGTGTCCATATCCAATTGTCAATTATCAACTATCAATTGTCAATTTTAAAGATGTACCTCCTTATCCACCACTTCACCGTTCAGAATCTTGAAGGAGTTGAGGTGAACGCCCTCGTGGAGTGAAAGGATGGCATAGCGGATGGTGGGGTCGTTGGCCAGACGGAGGTCCTCCTGAGAAGGGCGCGAGGGTGAGGCTGGATGGCTGTGCCAGTTGGCGAGGATCTTCAGACCTTTGCTTCGTGCATATTTCAAGGCAGCAAACTGGTCCTTCGGCGCGAAAGAGAAATGTTCCGGAGAGTGGTCGATATTCTCCATCCAATAATTCTCTGTCACGACGTCACCCTCCTCACCGCTGATGCCCAGCAGGTAACCGCACGTCTCGTTGGGTGCGTCCTGCTGGGCCTGGCTGATCAATGCATCAATTATTTCATTACTTATAAACATACTTCTTTTTCTTTTATCAGTGGTCTTTGAGGTCGCAGGCGGCCAGTTCGTAGTCGATGAGATGGTCGATAGTGGGATTCGTGCCGCAGATGGCACACGAGTCGCGATGACGAACGGGAACTGTGCGGAACTGCATCGTCTTGGCGTCGAAGGTGAGCAGACGGTTCGTCAGCAATTCACCAATGCCTGTGAAATACTTCAGGGTCTCTGCGGCCTGAATGGTGCCCAGCATACCAGCGATGGCGCCGAGTACGCCAGCCTGCGAGCAGGTAGGAACGGCTCCTGCAGGAGGCGGTTCTTTGAACATACAACGATAGCAGGCCGTGCCAGGCAGATGGGTAAACGTCTGACCGTTGAAACGCAGGATGCCACCGTGTGAGAAAGGTTTACCCGCCATCACACAAGCATCGTTGATGAGGAACTTCACAGGGAAGTTGTCAGTACCGTCGACAATAAAGTCGTACTCCTTAATAATATCGAGCGCGTTCGACGAGTCAAGGAATTTGTAATAAGTCTCCACCTTCACATCGGGATTGATGGCCTTGATCTTCTCCTCTGCACTTTTCACTTTCGGCACGCCCACGTCCTTGGTGAAGTGAATCACCTGACGCTGGAGGTTGCTCAGATCGACAACATCAGCATCCACGATACCGATGGTGCCAATGCCTGCCGCAGCGAGGTAGAGCGAAACGGGAGCACCCAATCCGCCAGCACCCACTACAAGCACACGCGCGTTCATTATTTTTTCTTGCCCCTCCACGCCGACATCCTGCAATAGGATATGCCGTGAATAGCGCTGTATCTGTTCTTCTGTAAAATCTATCATAACGTTCCTCCTCCCATAAAATACAGGAAATCGACCTTGTCGCCTTCCTTCAGTTGAATACTCTCCCAGTCCTCGCGCTCGGCAAACTCCTCGTTCACCTGCACGCTGACCATCTCGGGCTGCAACACGTTCTGCTGCTGAATCAGTTCACTCACATTGAGCGGCAGGCTCACTTCCTGCGCATCTCCATTTACATAAATCTTTGCCATAATCATTTGAGTTTGAATCTGGGTGCAAAGGTACGGCGATTTCTTCGATACCACAATCCCACAGGAATGGTAAATCGCATACCATATCAAGGGTATGCAGAATGCCACAAATGTGCGATTGTGGGAGTGCCAAAACCACCGTACCTTTGCACCCAGAACTCAAACGTTATTTTTATGGCAGAAAACAAGAAACTAAGCATCATCGCCTTCAGTGGCGATTTCGACAAACTGACAGCAGTATTTACATTAGGTACGGGCGCGGCTGCAGTAGGTTATGAGGTGAACATCTTCTTCACCTTCTGGGGCCTCGACGCCATCAAGCAGAAACAGGGCCGATCGTTTACCGGCGGCAACTGGCTGACGAAGATCTTCGGCTTTATGATGGGCGGACTGAAAGTGACTCCCACGAGCCGCTTCAATTTTCTCGGCGCAGGACCGAAGATCTTCCGCTACCTGATGCGTAAGAACAATGTGGCGACGCTCGAAGAACTCGTCGAGGCCGCCAAAGCCCTCGGCATCAACCTCTACGCCTGCGAGATGGCGATGCACGTGCTCGGCCTCAAGAAAGAGGACTTCATCCCTGAGGTGAAGGACGTGCTCGGCGTCGCCTCATTCCTCAACCTCAGCGAAGGCGGACAGACATTATTTATTTAAAAACAACGGATTAAACGGATTAAGGATATGGCAACAAAGGTA
Source organism: Prevotella sp. (assembly GCA_017428805.1). The sequence goes on from JAFRQC010000048.1 coordinate 45,854, forward strand.
TTAGACATCACGAAGGAGCACTGCCCGATGACCTTCGTCAAAACAAAGATCGAGCTCTCGAAGCTCAAGCCGGGCGACATTCTCGAAGTACTTCTCGCTGAGGGCGAACCCCTCGACAACGTGCCCCGCAACGCCAAGGAACAGGGCTATAACGTCCTCTCCGTTGAGCACGTAGAAGGAACTACACATAAAGTAACGATAAAAAAGTAAAAAAATAAAACGGTAAAAAAGTAAAACATTTAAAACTCAAACAATTATGGCAGATTCTAATTTACAGCGCAGTGTGACCACTGCTACCGCCAGAAGACTGGCAACCACCACCAAGACCGCCCCGCAGATGGGCTCTATCACTCCGAGATTACTCCTGAAGTTGTTACCTTGGGTACAGGTCAGTGGCGGGACGTTCCGCGTGAACCGCACGAAGGTCGAGCTTCGTAAGAACGACCGCCTGCCCATCCAGTATGTGAACGGCGTACCGTCGTTTACGGCAAAGAACCTGAAGGCAATTCCACTCTTCTCTGAGTTCGATGACGAAATACTGAACCGTCTGGTCAGCTCGTTCGAGACCAAAGAGGTGGATGTCGATAAGCTCTTCGTGGAGGAGGGCAAGGACAAACAACGCTTCTTCATCGTGGCCAGCGGACAGGCAGAAGTCATCAGCAAGGGTCCTCACGGCGAAGACTTACGGATTGCTCTATTAGGCGACGGTGAGTATTTTGGCGAGGCAGATTTACTGGATGAGCAGGAATCGACCGTTAGCGTACGTGCCATCACGCCGACCACATTCCTCGGTCTGAAACTGAAGGAGCTGATCAAGTTCATCAAGGAGGTGCCCGACTTCCGCGAGACGTTCGAAAAAGCCGTTGACAAGCAATTGCGTCTGAAGGCATCCGTCAACGACAACGGTGAGAAGCACATAGATCTCGTCAGCGGTCACGAGGAGGACAACATCATCCCTGAGACCTACATCGACTATGAGGAGAATCCGACGGAATACTCACTGAACACACTGCAGACGGTGGTCCGTGTGCATACCCGTGTGAGCGATCTTTATAATAATCCCTACAACCAGCTGGAGGAACAGCTTCGCCTCAGTATCGAAAGCATCAAGGAACGCCAGGAGTGGGAGCTCATCAACAACAAGAAATTCGGTCTGTTGGCTGCTGCCAATCCCGCCTACCGTATCACCACACGTTACGGCTCGCCTACACCCGATGACCTCGACGAACTGCTGTCGTTAGTCTGGAAGGAGCCCGCCTTCTTCATCGCCCATCCGAGAGCCATCGCAGCCTTCGAACGCGAATGTACGTGGCGTGGTGTGCCCCCTGTGACCACCGATCTTTTCGGAACTCGCGTGGTTCTGTGGCGCGGTGTGCCCCTGATTCCGAGCGACAAGGTGGAGGTAGAAGGACAGTACCTGACTGGCCGCGGCGTTGGTACGACGAAGATTATCCTCGTTCGCGTCGGTGAGAAGAACCAGGGTGTGATCGGTCTTCACCAGAGCGGCATCCCAGGCGAGATAGCCCCATCGCTAAGTGCCCGCCTGATGGGTCTCGACAAGTTCGGCGTGGCCTCATATCTGCTCACGAAGTACTTCTCGCTGGCCGCCCTCACCGACGATGCCATCGCCGTGCTCGAGAACGTCGAGGTGGGCTATTATCACGATTATCAGCACAGGAATAAAGTAGAGAAATAATGATTGATATTCAGAATATTAACGGATACGGTATACAGGATCCTGGGTTCGAACTGCTGAGGCAGGTGGCGCAGCAATACTGTCCCGAGGAGCTTCAGGCGGAGCGGAAGGAGGTTATTCCTGACGAGGCGCTGAACCTCACGGAGCTGGAGACAGCCTTCAATGCGCTGTTGGCGGGCGGTAGCGGCTATGGTGAGCTGCCCTACATCGGCGACACTGACGCCCATACCTCTTCGCTTCCCAAGGACGACGGCTTCGGCATCGGCATCCCTGAGACACAGAAGCTGCGCGACCTGCACTATGAGGAAGCGGACACGCTGAACTCGGAGCAGATCAAGCGCGACTTCCCCGTGCTCAATCAGAAGGTGAACGGCCACGACCTCGTGTGGCTCGACAACGGCGCAACGACGCAGAAGCCGAACCAAGTCATCGACAAGATTTCAGAGTATTACCGTACTTATAATAGTAACATCCATCGCGGGGCGCATACCCTTGCCGCCCGTGCGACGGATGCCTACGAGGAGGCTCGCGAAAAAGTGCAGCGGTTCATCAACGCCGCCACCAGCGAGGAGATCATCTTCGTGCGCGGCACCACAGAGGGCATCAACCTCGTGGCGCAAACCTACGGACGACAGTTCCTGACGCCGGGCGATGATGTCATCGTCAGCGAACTCGACCACCACGCAAACATAGTTCCCTGGCAGCGCGTTGCTCAAGAGAAAGGCGCCACACTGCGGGCCATTCCCACGGATCAAAACGGCGACCTGATACTGTCTGAGTTCGAGCGCATCATCACGCCTCGTACACGATTCGTCTCAGTGGGCCATGTGAACAACACCTTCGGTACTATCAACGACGTACAGCGCATCATCGAGATTGCTCATTCGCACAATATTCCTGTGCTGATAGACGGTGCACAGTCCATCGCTCACACGCCCGTCGATGTGCAGGCTTTGGGTGCAGACTTCTTCGTGTTCAGCGGTCATAAGATTTACGGTCCCAATGGCATCGGCGTGGTCTATGGTCGCAAGGAACTCTTGGATAAGATGCAACCCTGGCAGGGTGGTGGCAACATGATCAAGGATGTGACCATCGAGCGTACGGAGTACAACGTACCTCCTGCCCGCTTCGAGGCAGGTACGCCCAACGTGGCCGACGCCATCGGATTGGGTGCTGCCCTCGACTACGTGAGCCATCTCGGCATCCGTAACATCGAGCATCACGAGCACCAGTTGACGGAGTATGCCCGTGAGCAACTCGCCCAGATTCCAGGTCTGACGCTCATTGGCAATCCCAAGAACCGCGTCTCTGTCGTGTCGTTCGTTCTCGACGGCATTCCCGTTCCCGAAACAGGTACGTTATTAGATAAGGAGGGCATCGCCGTGCGTGCAGGTCACCACTGTGCCCAGCCCGCCCTTCGTGCCCTGGGTTACGAAATGAGTGTCCGTCCCACCTTTGCGCTCTACAATACCCGCGAGGATGTCGATAAGCTCGTGATTGCAATAAAGAAGATAATAGGAAGATAATGCAGTACGAAACGAAAATATTGACGACAAAGTATCAGAAACCTGATGCATACGGGGCACTGTCAATGCCCGTCTATTATACGGCGGCGTTTGAGTTTGAGTCTGCCAAGGCCATGGGCGACGCGTTTTGCGGTCGTTCCATGGCCCCGTCGTATGCCCGCATCGCCAACCCCACGGTTACCTATTTAGAGGAACGCGTACGGCAACAGACGGGGGCAGTGAGCGTGACAGCACTCAACACGGGTATGGCGGCTATCCACTATGCCCTGACGGCTGTCAGTGCGGCAGGAGTCAACATCGTGGCCTCGAAGCATCTGTTTGGCAATAGTGTCTCGCTGCTTCGTGACACCCTCGGGAACTTCGGCGTGGAACCGCGATTTGTCGATTTCACGAAACCCGAAGAAGTAGAGGCGCAGATTGATGACAAGACCTGTGCGCTGTTCTTTGAGATCATCACCAATCCGCAGTTGTTCGTGGCCGACATCCGCAAACTGGCAGATATCGCCCACAAGGCAGGTGTGCCTCTGATTGCCGATACGACTATCGTGCCGTTCTCCACTTTCCGTGCCGTAGATTTCGGCGTGGACATCGAGGTGGTGTCGAGCACGAAGTATATCTCCGGTGGTGGTACAGGACTCGGCGGCCTGCTTATTGACTACGGAAAGTTCGATTGGTCGCAGTCACCCTCCCCTGCCCTGCAGGTCCGCACCAAGAAGGTCGGCAAGAAGCTGGCGTTTACGGCTCGTGTAAAGACAGAACTGGTAACAAACCTTGGCTCACTGATGACACCACAGGCCGCCTATATGGAAACCCTTGGCCTCGACACGCTCGACATCCGTTTCCGTCGTCAGGCCGAGACCACGCTCTGGCTCGCCAAGCAATGTCAGCAACTGCCAGAGATCAAGCGCGTCAACTATACTGGTTTGGAGGACAACCCCTTCTATGAACTCTCTCGTGAGCAGTTCGGTCCCTTGCCTGGCGCCGTCTTCACCATCGACCTCGAATCGAAGGAAGCCGCCTTCGCGTTCATCGACAAGTTGCAGATCATCCGTCGTGCCACAAACCTCTTCGACCGCAAGTCGCTGGCCATCCATCCAGCCTCGACCATCTTCGGTCTCTTTACTGCTGAACAATGTGCCGAGATGTCTGTACCAGATACGACCGTCCGTCTTAGCATCGGCCTCGAAGCCGGCGAGGATCTGCTGGAAGACATCAAGCAGAGCATTTAAAAAGCCTCCCCGATTGGGAGGCTTTTTAAATGTAGAATTCCGATGAATCTATGAGTCCGGCACGGAGGGCATACTTAATAACCTCATGGGCTGTATTGACACCCAGTTTGCGGAAGATGTTCTTTCGGTGGGTGGTGATAGTGTGGACGCTAGAGAAGCGTTCTGCAGCAATCTCTTTCGTCGATTTGCCCTGGGCGATGGCACGTACGATCTCCGTTTCCGTCTCTGTCAGGATGCTGGGACGCTCCTCCTCCACCTGCTGATGGTTGATGATGACCTCCAAGGCACGCTGACTGATATAGCGCTGGTGGCGCTCGACGGCCTGCAGGGCCTCACGTACCTCACTCAACGGTCCGTCCTTGAATACGATGCTGAACTGGTGTGACGAATAAACCACACGCCGCAGGAACTGAGGGGTCAGCTCGTCGCTAATGAGGATCCACTCCGACAGCGCAAACCGTTCGGCGACGATCAGCAGCTGTTCTTCGTCGGCGAAGTCGAACAATGTATAGTCGAGCAGCACCACGGCGTTCTCGTGCACCTTCAACAACTCCACAAGTCCCGCCTTGTCGCTGGCCTTGAAAACCGTCTGTTCTGACCTCTGACTGACAAGACTCTCCAACGCGAATCTCGTCAGTTCCTGATTATCTGCAAGAATATATTTAGCCATACTGATATGATTTTTGGTGCAAAGGTACGAAGATTAGAAGATTCCACCAAACACTCTTTGATATTTGGAAAATTCAGCTAAAGAAAAGCCCTTTCCTTTTATATTATTCTAAAACAGTCCACAAATACCCACCATTTCAGAATAATATTCTCTAACAACTCATTTTGTATCAACTTTCGTTAAATATCGCCGTATATTTAGCACTAATTCCGTCATTATTAGTAACTTTGGCCCGTATGTAGTGTAATGCTCACATTTTTTTCGCTGTCGAATGTAATAAATTCACTTTTCCTGCGACTAATGGGGCAAGTTCGTGATTAAGCGAGAGCAGAAACAAACTTGTTTGTTATGCCGAGCGTGAACGAACTCGATGTGAAACATCAAAGACGATTAAGATGGAGACGAAAGAATTAGAGAAAGATTTCCTGACGATGGTCGAGGCGCAGAAACGTACGATCTACAAGGTGTGCTATATCTATGCCAACGACCAGGACGACCTGAACGACCTGTATCAGGAGACGGTGCTCAACCTGTGGAAGAGCTTCCCGCGCTATCGGGGGGATAGCAAGCTCACAACCTGGGTCTACCGCATCGCTATGAACACCTGCATCACGTTCCTCAGACGCTCCAATGCCCGTCCACAGACCGTACCGATGACGGCCAATGTGGCAAGTATGGCAGCAGACGAGGACACAACAGGACAGCTCAGGGAACTCTACCGACTCATCAACCAGCTGGGGAAACTGGAACGCGCGCTGATTCTCCTTTGGCTGGAAGAAAGGAGTTATGAGGAAATCGCCGACATCCTCGGCATCACTAAGACCAACGTCGCCGTGAAACTGAATCGCACCAAAGAGAAATTAAGAAAAATGTCGAACCATTAAATTTGTATTGATATGGAACTTGAAGCATTGAAAGCCAGCTGGAACAAGCTCGATGAGCGTCTGGCAGAAACGGAAATAGTGAACCTTCGCGTGGTGAAGGAAGTGATTCAGCAGAAGACCAAATCGGCCTATGAAGGTATCATTGGGCAGAACCTCTATACCCTCGTGGCCAATATCCTGATCATCTGTGTGGTATTCCCCTATGTCTATATGAACACCCCCATCCGAACCGTATCGTTTGCGATTGTTGAGGGGCTGATGGTCATCGGACTGATACCAATGATACGGAAACTCTTGCTACTGTCGAAGTTCGACCTTGCCGGGAAGAAGAGCTATGAACTCAGCAGTCTGGTATTGAACTACAAGAAAATTTGTCACAACGAGACACTTTGGACAATTGTCATCGTTACCGCAGGTTTCATCTCTTTCTACATCTCTGAGCTTGGTTTCAATCCCTGCTATAAGTTTGAAGTCAGCAGAGTGCTGCTCGTCATAGGTCTCACACTGGTCACCTTTGCCGTAGCCTTTGGCATCGGTCTCTGGCAGATCCGCCGTCAAGCCCAGCAGCTACAGGAGATAGAGCGCGGACTCGAAGAACTCCGCGAGTTTGAGCACCCGTCACGATGACGGGTGTTTTCTTTTATGCTCGCTTGATTGCTGCGCGAACCTGTGACATGTTGCTGCGCGAGACGGGGAGCGATTCGTGGCAGTGCTTGATGAGCAGCTGGGTAGAGCCAGAATGTGAGACAATCTGTTCTACCTGGCCAAGGTTGACTAAGAAGGCACGATGACAGCGGACAATCATCGGATAGCCTTGCAGCGTTTCCTCCATCTGTTTCATCGTGGCGCGAAGCATGTCGGTATGCACCTGTCCGTCGCGTAGATGGCTGACTTTGACGTAGTTGCCAACGGCCTCCATAAATAATAGGTGTGAAATCTGAAGTGTCACGGATTCGTTGGTCGTACCAGTGAGGGTCAATTCTTCAACACGTTCTTCTTGCATCTTCTTCAACTCCTCGTTCAGCAGCCGCGTCTCTTCCAATTCCATCGCCAGATACTTGCTGCGGTACTTGAAGCGCCAATAGAGTCCGATGGCGAAGGAGCAAAAGGCGATGATGGCGAGTGTTTCAAGGAAATTGACAAGAGACAACTGATTACCCTCTATGCGGTCGCTCAGCACGAAGTGGCGATAGAGACAGATGCCCAGTGCCACAAGCGGCGTGTTGATAAGCTGGAACCATAGGTTGCGACGGATGATGTATTCGGCACCCTTCTTAAACGACCTCGGCATCTTGATGACATACTTCAGGATAATGTCCGTTATCATGCAGATTGAAAAACCAATCACACCCAAAGCTACTAGATGTACGTAGGCCTGCCACTGCCACACGTCCAATCCAAAGGGTTTAAACACAGCTAACGCCACCACCATAAACGTGGTGCTGATGATTCTCGTCGTTATCGTTTCTATACGTCCTTGTTTCATACAGGGTGCAAAGGTACGAAATAAAAGTGACATTCATCACATTTCCATACAGATTATCCCAAATATTTGGTTGTTTCGGAAACAATTCGTAATTTTGCGGTCGAAAACATTGAAAATGATGAAAAGATACAGATATCCCGTCACCATCGAGCAGGGCGGTAATGACCGTATCTTCAATTCCGTGAAACTGAAATATGACAACGACCAAGTCCTCTTCGGTGGTAAGGCCAAAGTCAGAATTGAAGGAGATTATTTATTGTGAGCAAAATGAATATACTGATTCTCTCAGGAAGTCCTCGGAAGGGCGGCAATACGGATTTGCTCGTGGAGGCATTCGTTGAAGGAACCTCAGAGCAACACCATGTGGAAATCGTGTCTGTGCGTGATTACAAGGTCAGTCCCTGTTTAGGCTGTAACGCCTGTTCTATGAGCAAAGACAATACTTGTGCTCAGAAAGACGATATGCCGCTCATCTACGAGAAGATGGCTCATGCCAACATGCTGGTAATTGCCTCGCCTTTGTATTTCTATGGACTGAGTGCACAGCTGAAGGCCGTCATCGATCGCTGCCACAATCCCATCAGGGATACGTTCCCCATCAAGAAGACGGCCCTCCTGCTTGTAGGTGCCGCCACACTTCCTGAACTATTCGACAGCATCCTCACACAATACCAGCTCTGCCAGAATTTCTTCAAGTTGGAGGATGCGGGTCGTGTGTTGGTTCGTGGCGTCAAGGATAAAGGCGATATCAAGAATACCCATGCCTTGAACGAGGCATTCGAGTTAGGACAACAACTATAAAAATGAGATTAGATTTAGTAACTAAACAGAACAATAGTATGAGCAAAATTGTATTGATCACAGGTGCAACAAGCGGGATTGGACTCGCCTGTGCAAGGAAGTTCGCCGAGAATGGTGACAGGCTGATTCTAACGGGAAGAAACGAACAACGTCTGGACGAAATCAGAAAGGAACTGACGGAAAAAGGTACGGACGTGTTGACGCTGGCTTTCGATGTGAGAGACCGCGAGAAGGCGACGAAGTGCATCCAGGAGCTGCCGGCAGAATGGCAGGAGATTGACGTGCTGGTGAACAATGCCGGCCTGGCGCTAGGACTGGAACCCGAATATGAGGGCAATCCCGACGACTGGGAAACGATGATTGACACGAATATCAAAGGTCTGCTCACGATGACGCGTCTCGTGGTGCCCGGCATGGTGGAGCGCAATCGCGGACACATCATCAACATCGGTTCCGTAGCCGGCGATGCTGCCTACGCCGGCGGGAATGTCTATTGCGCCACGAAAGCTGCCGTGAAAGCACTCTCCGACGGTTTGCGTATCGATGTCGCCAACACCGCTGTCCGTGTGACGAACCTGAAGCCCGGACTTGTTGAGACAAACTTCAGCAACATCCGTTTCCACGGCGACAACGACCGTGCCGCCACGGTCTATAAAGGCATCAAGCCCCTGACGGGAGACGATATTGCCGACGTCGCCGTCTTTGCCACCAACGCCCCTGAGCACGTACAGATAGCCGAAGTGCTGATACTGGCCACTCATCAGGCCAGCGGCAGTGTTATCGTCAGAAAATGAAATATTAGCATAAAAAAAGCCGCTAACCCGTTGAGGATTAGCGGCCTATGTTTTGGAGGGTGGTGGAGCTGGAGGCTATCAAATCCTTATATGTAAAAGCCTGTAAAAGCTTGAAATTATCAAGTCCCCAACCTTAATTTCTGCACAAATATACACCAAATTTGGCACATTTCTGTCAAATTTGGTGATTTTTTTAAGATTTGTTCACGTTTACACAATCAAAATGAACCCTTTATCTTTGCAACAAGTCTTTGGGGACACATTCGGGTCACCTGCATAACCACGTGGGATTAACCGAAAATTTTGACCAATCTGAAAATGAAGAATTTCTTGTCAATGACTCCCCTTAGCTGAGCCCTAAAGTCCTTGATTTTTGCATTGAGGGATTCTGCAGAGGCATTGGTTG
>JAFRQC010000001.1 GCA_017428805.1 Prevotella sp.
CAAAGATCACTCTCTTTTTATGCTATCACCCAAAATTTTGCGCGAAAGCGGATGCAAAGGTACGAATAATATCAATACCATCCAAACTTTTTGCCTAAAAAAATCCCAAAAACATAAAAGTTTTCGGGATTGTTGACAAAAACAAGCTATACCTTATATATTATATATGGCATTATTCGCGTCTTCCGAAGATTCTCAAGAGATAGATGAACAAATTGACGAAATCGAGATAGAGCGACAGCGCACCCAAGAGGGCGATTTTCTGTGCTCCCTCACCTGCATCTGGTGCCATCAACAACATCTGTTTGATCTTCTGAGAGTCGTATGCTGTCAGACCGACGAAGATCAATACGCCCAGATAGCTGACAATCATCTGCAAACCTGTGCTCTTCAAGAAGATGTTCACGACCGTAGCGATGATGATGCCTATGAGCGCCATGAAGAGTATCTTACCCATCGACGTCAGGTCTTTCTTGGTCGTATAACCTATCACAGCCATGACAGCGAACGTGCCGGCCGTGATGAAGAACACGCTGGCGATGCTCGACATGGTGTAGATGGCGAAGATAAACGACAAGGTCGCACCGTTGATCACCGAATACAAGACGAACAGCAACGTAGCCGTCGTCAGAGACAGTTTATTGATGGCTGCACTGATAGCCACCACCAGTCCAAACTCCGCAATGATCAGTCCCCAGAACAAAAGCTTGTTCGTAGCGATAGCCATCATCAGGCCTGGACTGGTAGCCACGCCATAGGCTGTGACACCGGTGATCACCAATGCGAGCGTCATCCAAACATACACCTTCCGCATCAGTATGGGGAAGGCAGCCGACATCGAGAGTTCCTGCTCCCGAGTTGTCGTTCCAAAATTCAATTCGTTATAATTCATAAGCAATATAAATATTCAATTCGTGATGCTAAATGCAAATTTTATGCCACAAAGGTAAGCAAATACTTTTAATAAAGCATAAAATAAAGGCATAAAACATCCATTTATTAGTATTTTTGGAACTTTTTCACTATATTTGTACCCAAAGTAACTATAATAATACACTAACAATATGAAAATCGGACTATTTATCCCCTGTTATGTTGACGTGGTGTACCCTCAGGTAGGCGTCGCCACATACAAGCTCTTGACTCACTTGGGACTGGACGTGGACTATCCCATGAACCAGACCTGTTGTGGTCAGCCGATGGCCAATGCCGGTTTCGAGAAGCAAGCCATCCCCCTGGCAGAGAAGTTTGAAGACAAATTTAAGGGTTACGACTATGTCGTAGCCCCATCCGTCAGTTGTACGGCTTTTATCAAGCTGAACTATCCCCGTCTGCTGAAAGGCAAGCACGAGTGTATGACTTCTGGTAAGATCATGGATGTGGTGGAGTTTCTGCACGATGTGATTAAGGTGGACCATCCGTTGGGCACATTCCCCCACAAGGTCAGCCTGCACAACTCCTGTCATGGTGTCCGTGAGTTAGGACTCAGTTCTCCCAGCGAAGAGAACATCCCCAAGTTCAACAAGATCAAGGATCTGCTCAATCTGGTGGAGGGCATTCAAGTGCTTGAGCCTGAGCGTCCTGACGAGTGTTGCGGTTTTGGCGGTATGTTCTCTGTGGAAGAGACGGCCATCAGTACGCAGATGGGTATCGACAAGGTACAACGGCATATGAAGACGGGAGCCCGTTTTGTGACAGGACCAGACTGTTCCTGTCTGATGCACATGGCCGGTGTTGCCAAGAAACAGGGACTCCAAGTGGAGTTCAAACACGTAGTAGAAATACTCGCAGCAGGGTTATAAGTTAAAACGACCACGAATTTCACGAATTAAACGAATTAAATTAGTGTAATTAGCGAAATTAGGGGTATTAAAAATCTGAAGAATTATGAGTACAGGACATAGCATAGCAGCAAAAGAGTTCTTAAAGAACCAGACCTACGCCAAGTGGCACGACGCCACTTTCTGGGCCGTACGAACCAAACGTGACAATATGGCATACGGGTTGGACGAGTGGGAACAGTTACGTGAGAAGGCCAGTGCCATCAAACGCCATACTATCACCCACCTCGACGAGTATCTCGACCAATTTGCCACCAATGCCGAGAAGAACGGTTGTATCGTCCACTGGGCCAAGGATGCCAACGAGTTCAACGAGATTGTCTATGGTATCTTGAAGAATCACAACGTAAAGAAAATCGTGAAGTCGAAGTCGATGCTGACTGAGGAGTGTGGCATGAACCCCTACTTAGAGGAGCATGGCATCGAAGTTGTGGAAACGGACTTGGGCGAGCGCATCATCCAGTTGAAGGGTCAGGCGCCGAGTCATATCGTGATGCCAGCCATTCACCTGAACCACGACGACGTGGGCGAACTGTTTGAAGAGAAACTGGGCAGTGAGAAGGGCAACCACGATCCCACCTATCTGACATACGTCGCCCGACTGAGCCTGAGGAATGAGTTCCTGACAGCCGACGCCGGTATGACTGGCGGAAACTTCGGTATTGCAGAGACAGGCGACATCGTGGTCTGCACCAACGAGGGCAACGCTGATATGTCAACCTCCTGCCCCAAACTGCACATCGCCGCCATCGGACTGGAGAAGATCATCCCCAACTACGACTGTCTGGCCGTCTTCCAGCGTATGCTCTGCCGGGCTGGTACTGGTCAGCCTACGACCACCTTCACCAGTCACTTCCGCAAGGCCCGTCCGACGGCCCATCCTATGCACATCGTGCTGGTAGATAACGGTCGAAGCGAGTGGATCGGCAATCCTGAACACTGGGAGGCATTGAAGTGTATCCGCTGTGGTTCGTGTATGAACACCTGTCCGGTCTATCGTCGCAGTGGCGGTTACAGTTACAGTTACTTCATCCCTGGCCCCATCGGCATCAACCTTGGTATGCTGCGTGATCCGCAGAAGCACTCCGGCAATGTCAGTGCCTGCACACTCTGCAACAGTTGTCAGACGCTCTGTCCTGCGAAGGTGAACCTTGGCGACCAGATCTATCTGTGGCGTCAGCAACTCGATGAGTTTGGCACAGCCAATCCGCAGAAGAAATTGATGTGCAAAGGTATGAGCACACTCTATGGCAGCGAAGGGCTCTACAACCTCGGTACGGCTCTGGCTCACTGGGCGAATATCATCCCCTCGCCTATCTTGAACTGCGGTCTGAACCCCTGGGCAGAAGGCCATAAGATGATGGAATTTCCCAAGAAACCGTTCCACAAACTGTTCAAAGAGATCAAGAAGTAAAAAAACGACCACGAATTACACGAATTAAACTAATTATTTATCTGTGCGTAGCCAAATTAGTGAAATTAGTGAAATTCGTGGTAATAAAGAATAAGAATTATGAGTAATAAGGAAGATATATTAAAAAGGTATAGGGCGAATGTACGAGAGAAGTTCGACATGCCCGATCTGAGTGACATTAAGGCCATTACCTACCCTGACCCGCTGGTGCAGTTCATCAAGATGACGGAAAGTGTGGGCGGCCACGTGATAGAGGTGAAAGAAGGCCAGGATATCAATGAGTTGGTGAAAGAGATGTATCCAGACGCCAAGGAGATTGCCTCGAACCTGCCGGAAGTGACCATCGCCACGAGGAATCCAGATACCGTGGGACGTGCCCGTGACCTCAACGGCACCGATGTCGGCATCATCCGCGGACAGTTCGGCGTAGCGGAGAATGCCTGTGTGTGGATTCCCCAGACGATGAAAGAGAAGGCTATCTGCTTCATCTCGGAGAACCTCGTCATCCTCCTGCCGAAGTCACAGATCGTGAACAATATGCACGAGGCTTACAAGCACATCAAGTTCGATGAGACCTACGACGGCTATGGCACATTTATCAGCGGTCCGTCGAAAACGGCAGACATTGCCCAGGTTCTGGTGATGGGAGCACAGGCTGCCCGTAGTGCCACCGTATTGCTATTGCCAGAGTAGGTATCATAGCGTCCATTCGTAAGTGTCGTAACAAACGGCGCGGGCGCCAAAGCCTTCCTTTTGGAAGATCAGCTGTTCGTTCAGGTCGGCACTGTCGCTGACGGTAGACTTTCCGAAGTCGATATAGCGATAGTCGGTATAGACCTCATTGATCAGATGGTTGAACAGCAGATCGATGGCGCCATGTGCCTTACCTTCTGCCGTTGCAGAAATATACTGCGTATGCAACACCTGTGATGTCAGGAACAACAGCGTGCCACCCAACGGCTTACCCCCGTCGTAAACCATATACAGACGGATAGCCTGAGGGAAGCGGCCATGCAGCAATTCGAGTTCACTGACAGAATGCACAGGTCGTACACCATATTTCGCTGTCAAGTTCGCATTGAGGATTTGCCAAAACGTAGCAAAGTCCTCACTTTCCTTAACAGTCAGTCCCATTCGCTGTGCCTTCCTAAGACCAGACTTGCGAGACTCAGAGAATCTGACTGGCCTGTCGCCAATGACAGCTGACGAGATATCGCGAATAATCAGTGTGGCATGACATATACTGGTCAGGGCATAGAGATCCTCCTCTGCCGGCAACTGATGATAAATCCATGGTATCGCCTTATATACCACACGACGGACGCCCAAGTCTGCCAAATAGGTATTCATCGCAGCGAACACCTCCTGCACCCCTTTGGCTGAACAACGACTACTCATTACCAGACCTCCATAGGTCAATCCACCATGACTGGTCAGCACATCGCCTTTCACATTAGCAGGTAACAAGGCATAGAGTGCATTGTCGCGATAGAACATCAGCGAACAGTCCATAAAACGGTCTGCATGGTAGTCCATGAACTGGCGGTCGAAGAGGAAGGTACCATTCTTCGACGCAGCAACGAACCTGTTCCATTCGTCGGCTTTATCAGGTGTGTATCGCCTTACTTCGAACATCCTACATAAGTCAGGAATTCCTCGTAATCGTAGATATAGTCGTCCTCATCGTAATGCTCAGAAGCCAATACGAGGCAGACGGCACCTGACGAGAAATCATCAAGCGTTCGCCAGGTGTCTGTCTCGATAAGCAGTCCCTGCCAAGGATGGTTCAGCAGCACCGTCTCACGTTCTTTGCCATTGTCGAGGGTGACATGGAAAGATCCGCTCAAGGCGATGACGAACTGTTTCAATCGCTTGTGGGCATGGCCGCCACGACTCTCACCACCAGGTACGTCATAGACCCAATAAGCCCGTTTGATGTCGAATGGCACCATTGCCTGAGCCTCTGCAAACGTCAGGTTGCCACGAGGATCCGTAATCTTCGGCAGGTCTATCAACTTTATCTCCATACTATCACCTCAGCTTCGCATAAGGATCAGTGCCGAGGACTGTCTTGGCCAGACGCTTGGCCTTGTCGCGGAGGGCGGTGGTATCATCGCCGATCTCGCCGTAACAGAGCACGACACCCATACGACGACCCTTGTGAGCCTCGGGCTTGCCGAAGATGCGGATACGGGTACGATCCTCCTTCAAGGCATCGACAAAGTTGTAGTCGAGCAGCGAACGATCGACAGGTGTAGAAGCTTCCTTCGGTGAGAGAATCACAGCCGAAGCACCAGCATGTTCGAGATGGATGCCAGCAATAGGCAATCCCAGCACGGCACGCAGATGAAGTTCGAACTCAGAAAGGTTAATGGTATGACCGAGTGTCACCATACCTGTGTCGTGTGGACGTGGTGAGAGTTCCGAGAAGATCACCTCTCCCTGCTTCGTCAGGAAGAACTCCACGCCCCAGATACCTGCACCCGTCAAAGCCTTCGTCACCTTGTCGGCCATCATCTGAGCCTGTTTCAGAGCCTCATCAGAAATCTTATACGGCTGCCACGACTCACGATAGTCACCCGATTTCTGCACATGTCCGATGGGCGGACAGAACAGCGTGGGCCATCCATGCTGCTGCGTCACCGTCAGAAGGGTGAACTCCGAGTCGAAATCGATGAATTCCTCGATGATGACTTCCTTCACATCGCCACGACTTCCTTCCATAGCCTCCTTGAAGGCCTGTTCCAGTTCACCGTCGTTATGAACATAGCTCTGACCATGACCAGACGAAGACATCAGCGGTTTCACCACACAGGGAAATCCTATCTCATCGGCAGCAGCCTTGAACTCCTCGAAGGTCTTGGCATAGAAATACTTAGCCGTACGCAGCCCCAGTTCCTTGGCGGCGAGATCACGGATAGCACGACGGTTCATCGTGTAGTTCACGGCACGGGCAGAGGGAACAACCTGAATGCCCTGTTCCTCGAACTTGAAGAGACGCTCCGTACGGATAGCCTCAATCTCAGGTACGATGATGTCGGGCTTGTGCTTATTGACCACGGCCTCAAGGGCATCGCCGTCAAGCATCGAGAACACTTCACGCTCATCAGCCACCTGCATGGCTGGGGCATTGTCATAACGGTCACAGGCAATCACGTACTGTCCAGCACGCATGGCGGCAATCACGAACTCCTTACCGAGTTCTCCTGAGCCTAAAAGCAAGATCTTCTTCATAACGTTTATCGGTTTGCGTACATATTATCATAATACTTCTGATAGTCACCAGAGGTCACGTTATCCAACCACTCCTGGTTGTCGAGATACCAGCGGACGGTTTTCTCAATACCCTCCTCGAACTGCAGGCTGGGCTCCCATCCGAGTTCACGCTGGAGTTTCGTGGAGTCGATGGCATAGCGCAGGTCGTGGCCAGCACGGTCTGTAACGAAGGTGATGAGATCCATATCCTCGCCCTCTTTACGACCCAACAGACGATCGACGGTCTTGATGACCACCTTGATGATGTCGATATTCTTCCACTCATTGAAACCACCGATGTTATAAGTATCTGCAATCTTACCTTCATGGAAAATGAGGTCGATGGCACGGGCATGATCCTCCACAAACAACCAGTCGCGGACATTCTCACCCTTGCCATAGACAGGCAACGGCATGCGATGGCGGATGTTATTGATAAACAGCGGAATCAGTTTCTCGGGGAACTGATAGGGGCCATAATTATTCGAACAGTTTGTCACGACAACGGGCATACCATAAGTATCATGGTAGGCACGGACGAAGTGATCTGAAGAAGCCTTCGCAGCGCTATAAGGCGAGTGAGGATTGTACTTCGTGGTCTCCAGGAAGAACTTGTCACCGTATGCCAGATGATGCTCAGCACTCGATGCCGTCGTGGTGAACGGAGGTTCGATACCCTCGGGATGAGTCAGTTCGAGAGCGCCATACACCTCATCGGTAGAAATGTGATAGAAGCGCTTGCCTTCGTACTTCTCCGGCAGAGACTCCCAATAGAGTTTCGCAGCCTGCAACAGCGACAGCGTACCCATCACGTTGGTCTTGGCAAAGGTAAAGGGATCCTTGATGGAACGGTCCACGTGACTCTCTGCAGCGAGGTGGATGATGCCATCGACCTTCTTGTCCTGCATCAGCTTGTAGAAAGCGTCGAAGTCGCAGATGTCCATCTTCACGAACTCGTAGTTAGGTGCCTTCTCAATGTCCTTGAGGTTTGCCAGGTTGCCGGCATACGTCAGTTTGTCGAGGTTAATGATGTGATACCCAGGATACTTGTTCACGAACAGGCGAACAACATGGGAGCCAATAAAACCTGCTCCACCAGTAATGACGATTGTTTTCATTTCCTATTTTGTTTTAATTTTCTGAATTATTTTCTTTATTAAAAAGACTGCCAAGACCACAGCCGCAATGACAAACAGCGGCATAAAATTCTGCAGGTCGTTATCTATGAACTGATTGAAGCCTTGCATGATTCCTTTGCCCAATGTCTGCATAAATTCCATCATAAATTATTCCCTAATGTTATCACTTCGAGATCCTTGAACACCTTTCCTTCGATAGTCAGACGGACGAGGGTACGATCCTTATGCCAACCCTGAAGACCAGCAGCACCGGGATTGATGTGCAGCAGTCCTAAAGTCTTGTCGTACTTCACTTTCAGAATATGTGAATGACCAGCTACGAAGAGCTGCGGCGGATTGGCAAAGAGTGTCGAACGCACGCTGAAATCATAGTTGCCAGGATAGCCGCCGATATGTTTGATGAGCACATCAACATCCTCGCACTTGAACCGGTTCAGTTCACGGTACATCAGCCTCAGGTCTCCGCCGTCGCAGTTACCATAGACAGCCCGGAACGGACGAAAGGCAGCCAGTTTCTCTGCCACCTCCACATTACCGATATCCCCTGCGTGCCAGATTTCGTCGCAGGGTTCGAAGTAATGTAGGTACTTCTCGTCCCAATAGCTGTGCGTATCACTAAGTATTCCTATTTTCTTCATATCACATTGATCAGACCACCCCTACCCCTCCTACTCAGGAGGGGAAAGAGATACTCTGCTATCTCATATTTGAAATCTTTTTCTAATAAATGCAGCAATAATCTTCTCCGACTCCACCAGTCCCAACACGCTGGAATCTATGCAGAGGTCGTAACTCTCGGCAGCGCCCCACTTCTTACCCGTATAATAATTATAGTAGGCAGCGCGGTCAGATTCCTTCTGTTCGATGAATTTCTTGGCGGCATCGTGGTCGAGGTGCTGTTTGTTCATGATCTGATCGATGCGATATTCCATCGAGGCGGTGATAAAGACATTCACCGTATTGGGGAAGTCGCGCAGCACATAGTCGGCACAACGGCCTACAAACACACACGAGCCCTCCTTGGCAGCCTTCTGGATGGCGTCGCTCTGGAACTGGAAAAGACTCTCCTGCGAGAAGTTCGTCTTATACATGCTGCCACCGCTGATGTGCGAGGTCTGTATATTGAACAGTCCCTTGAAGAAACCCTTCTTCTCATCGTTCTGTTCGAAGAACTTCTCACTGAACCCGCTCTCCTTAGCCGCCAGATTCATGATTTCCTTGTCGTAGTACTTCGCCTGAAAATCGAGCGCGAGCATTCTTCCGATATCGTGGCCCCCGCTTCCAAGCTGCCTTCCTACATTAATGATAATATGCTTCATGAGTGTTTGATTTTTTTCATATACCAAATCAGCATGGGGATCGTCATCGCAAACGATCCGAAATCACTGGCGGGCATCGCATACCACACACCATCCAGATCCCATAACAAGGGGAACACGTATGCCATCGGCAACAACAGGAAGAGTTGTCGCGAGAGCGAGAGGAAGATGCTCACCTTCACCTTTCCGATGCACTGGAAAAAGTTGGTGATGGTGGCCTGTGAACCTACGACGAAGAACACCAGCATATCGAGCTTGATACCCTTTGCAGCGAGGTCAAGCAGCGTTGCATCTGTCGTAAAGATACGGGCTATCTGTCTTGGGAAGAGCATCGAGAGCCCCCATCCCACCAACAGGATGGTCGTAGCACAGGCAATCGCCAGCCACAGACAGCGGAACATACGGTCGAATTTCACGGCACCGTAATTATAGCCCACTATCGGCTGCATACCCTGAGTGATACCGATGACGAACATGAAGAACACCATTACCACGGAGTTGGCTATCGAATAGGCACCCACGGCCATATCACCGCCATAGCGCACAAATTGGTTGTTCATGAAGATCACGATAATGCAGCTGGTGGCATTCATCAGGAAGGGGGAGATGCCGATACTGATGATATTCCTCACCAGCACACCTTTCAACTTATAGATGCCCCGTTTCAGGTGCAGCAGTTCCTTCGGATTAGAGAATATCCACATCTGCCAGCAGAGCGCCATCGACTGGGAACTGATCGTAGCCAATGCCGCACCGCGGATGCCCCAACGGAACCACCACACGAAGGCGACTACCAACAAAACATTCATGCCCACCGTAAACAATGTGGCATACATCGCATGACGGGGTTTGCCTGCCGCTCGCAGCACTGCATTCATACCGAAGTACATGTGGGTGACCATATTGCCCAGCAGAATCACAATCATGAACTCACGGGCATAAGGCAGTGTCACTTCCGAAGCACCGAAGAAAAGCAGGATCGGATCGAGGAACACCAGACTGACCAGCATAAACAGAAATCCGATGATCAGGTTCAGCGTCACCGTATTACCTAACAGATGCTCAGCCGTCTGATAGTCCTTCTGTCCCAGTTTCACACTGATACACGTCGAAGAACCCACACCCACCGCAGCACCAAAGGCTGCACTCAGGTTCATGAAGGGGAACGTGATGCCCAGACCCGCAATGGCTTCTGGACCCACAATCTGACCAATCATGGCACGGTCGATGATGTTATAGAGACTCGAAGCCGTCATCGCGACAATAGCGGGCAGGGCATACTGCCAAAGCAGTTGTCCTACAGGCTTCTGTCCCAGTTCGAGTGCGGCTTGCTTGTTGTCCATATCCTCATGTTACGTTCTAAAACGGTGCAAAGGTACGAATAAACATGCAAAATACCAAATAAATTTGGTTATTTTCGAACAATTCAAAAAAACTTTGTACCTTTGCAGTCGCAATGCATATTAACTGTCTATTCAAACTTATAACCTGCCTGTTGGTCGCCGTCATCTGTCAGATACCGTCCAACGTGAGTGCCAGTACCAGGAAGAAGTATCCCGGCGGGAAATGTTATATCTGGCGCTACACGTTGAAAGACAAGCAGGGTTCCCCCTACTCCCTCGAACATCCTGGCCGCTGGCTCTCTCATAAAGCCGTCGAACGCCGTAAGCGTCAGGGCATCAGCATCGATTCCACCGACTTACCCGTCAGTGCCAAATATCTGCGGCAGATAGAGAACAGTCTCAACCAACCCCAGCCGGGAGAGAAGCGTTCAAAGGCAGAATGGGTTATCGTCGGCACCAGCCGGTGGAACAACACCGTCCTCGTACGTTCCAACGACACCACCTTATTAAAACATCTGGCCACACTTGACTGCATCACCCAGTCCCAGTGTGTATGGACATCCCCCGATTCCATCGACCGTTACGTCAAACATACCTATCACGAGACTTTCAACCCCTGGGACAGCATCAAAGGTGTGACCTACGGTAACGGCAAGGATCAGTTGGAGATGCTCCAGGGACAGCGTCTGCATAACATCGGACTCCGTGGTAAGGGAATGACCATCGCCGTGCTCGACGGAGGATTCCAGAATGTCAATGTCATCCCAGCTTTTATGCGGGGAAACATCATCGGCACCAAGGACTTCGTCTATCCCAACAGTCCTTTCTTCTATCAGGAGACGGACCACGGCACGAAGGTGCTTTCTGCGATGGCTGCCAACATACCCAATGTACTCATCGGCACTGCCCCTGAAGCTCGCTATTGGCTATTGCGATGCGAAGACCAACAGACGGAACAGCCCGTAGAAGAAGACTACTGGGCGATGGCAGCAGAATTTGCCGATTCCGCAGGTGTCGACATCATCAGTTCCAGTCTCGGCTACAACGACTACGATAGCGTCCCTGACTACTACCACCAGCGAGATCTCGACGGGCAAACGGCACTCATCAGCCGCACGGCCTCGATGCTGGCAAAGAAAGGTATTATCCTCGTCAACTCGGCAGGAAACAGCGGCATGGGTCCGTGGAAGAAAATCTCATTCCCTGCCGATGCCAACGACATTCTCACCGTAGGCGCTGTAAATATGGTGAAGAAAAACGCCCCTTTCAGTGGCGTCGGTCCTACCCAGGATGGTCGTGTGAAGCCCGATGTCATGGCACTCGGTAGTCCGGCATCGCTCATCTCAGGCCGTGGCAGCATCATCAGGGACATGGGGACCTCGTTCTCCACGCCATTAGTGGCGGGTCTTGTGGCCTGTCTGTGGCAGGCCCTACCAGAGAAGACGGCCTTGGAAATCATCGAACTGGTAAGACAGACTGGCAGCAATGCCAAAGATCCTGACAATATCTTCGGCTACGGCATCCCCAATTTCTGGCGAGCCTACATGATCGGAAAGGTGGAAAAGTGAAAAGGTAAAAAGGTGAAAAGTGAGCAGCATGTAACCCTCTATGAGCTTAATCACCTGGTGAGCAAGGTAATTGAGAGCGAGATGCCCAGTGAATATTGGGTAGAGGCAGAACTGTCGGAATGTCGCGAGTCTCGCGGTCACTGCTATATGGAACTCATTCAGAAGGACGAGCGCACCGCTACACCTATCGCCAAAGCCTCAGCCAAATGCTGGGCCAACAAGTGGATGCTCATCCGCCCTGACTTTGAGCGTACCACCGGACAACGGCTCCATGCCGGCATGAAGGTGTTGTTGAAAGTCTTTGCCCAGTTCCACGAGGCCTACGGCTTCTCATGGATCGTCACCGATATCGACCCTACCTACACCCTGGGTGGCATGGCCCGTAAACGTCAGGAAATTATCCGACAATTGAAAGAAGAAGGTGTCTTCGATTTACAGAAAGAACTGCAACTTCCGCTCTTCTGCCAGCGCATCGCCGTCATCTCCAGCGAAACAGCCGCAGGCTATGGGGATTTCTGCAATCAGCTCGCCGACAATCCTTACGGTTTCCAGTTCCAGACCCGCCTCTTCCCTGCCTTCATGCAGGGCGAAGGTGTAGAGCAGAGTATCATCAATGCCCTCAACCGCATCTTCGACCTCACAAAGGGTCAGACCCCTTGTGAGGTATTTGACTGCGTCGTAATTATAAGAGGTGGTGGTGCCACGAGCGACATGAGTGGTTTCGACACCCTCGCCCTGGCAGAGAATGTCGCCAACTTCCCCTTGCCCATCATTACCGGCATCGGTCACGACCGCGACGAGAGTATCCTCGATATGGTCTCCCACATCCGGGTAAAGACCCCCACCGCCGCTGCAGCCCTGCTCATAGACCACCTGAAGACCGTGCTCGATGCCATCAACGACGCCCAAGAACAAATCGTACGCTTAGCACTGCAGAAACTGACTTCTCATAAGTCACGGCTTTCCACCCTTGCCGAGATATTGCCCAGACTCTTCACCAACGTGAAAACCCGTCAGGAAGCCCGTCTTGACAGTCTCAACAGCCGCATGACAACCGCCATCAGACAAAGCATCATCACCCAACAGTCATTGATCAATGCCCTGGAAGTGAAAATGCAGATTTTCCTCAACCGTCGTCTGATGGCTGAGCAGCATCGCCTGCAACTCATCGAGGAGAAAACCAAGAGTCTCGATCCTGCCCTGCTCCTCAAGCGCGGTTACAGCATCACCCTGCACAACGGTAAGGCAGTACGCTCCCCCCAGCAACTACAATCCGGCGACGAGATCGAGACCAGATTAGAAAAAGGAACCATCAAATCCATCATCAAATGAAAGAGATCAAATACGAAGCCGCCTTTGCGGAATTACAGTCCATCGTCAACAAGATGGAGAACGACGAACTCGACATCGATCAGCTGTCTGAACAGTTGAAGCGCGCCCAGGAACTCATCAAACTCTGCAAGGACAAACTGACCAAGACCGACGAGGAAATCAAGAAAATCCTTGCCGAAAAGTAAGTTTTCGGCTAAAAATGTTGTGAATGTGGCACGAAATGTGTACTTTTGCAAGCAGAATCGAAACTTTAACAAATAAAAGAGATATGAAGAATTTAGATTGGGGTAGTCTGTCGTTCGGCTACATGAAGACCGACTACAATGTGCGTTGTTACTATCGCGATGGTAAATGGGGTGAAATCGAAGTTTGCTCCGACGAGTATCTGAACCTCCACATGGCAGCCACCTGCCTGCACTACGGTCAGGAGGCATTCGAAGGTCTGAAGGCCTACCGTTGTCCCGACGGCAAGGTGCGTATCTTCCGTGTCGACGAGAATGCAGCCCGTCTGCAGAGCACCTGCCGTGGCATCATGATGCCTGAGGTCAGCACCGAGCTCTTCACGGAGATGGTGAAGAAGGTGGTGCGTCTGAACCAGGAGTGGATTCCCACCTACGAGAGCGGTGCCACCCTGTATATCCGTCCGCTGCTCATCGGTACCAGTGCCCAGGTGGGTGTGCATCCCTCGAAGGAGTACTGTTTCCTGATTTTCGTCACACCCGTAGGCCCGTACTTCAAGGGTGGTTTCGCAGCCAATCCTTATGTGATCATCCGCGACTACGACCGTTCGGCTCCCCTCGGCACAGGTAAATACAAGGTTGGTGGTAACTACGCCGCTTCCCTCTTCGCCAACAACCTGGCCCACGAGAAGGGTTATGCCTGCGAGTTCTACCTCGACGCCAAAGAGAAGAAATACATGGACGAGTGCGGTGCCGCCAACTTCTTCGGCATCAAGAACAACACCTATATCACCCCGAAGTCCAGCTCTATCCTCCCCTCCATCACCAACAAGTCGTTGATGCAGGTGGCTGAGGATCTCGGCATGAAGGTGGAGCGTCGCCCCATCCCCGAAGAGGAACTCGAGACCTTCGAAGAGGCAGGTGCCTGCGGAACAGCCGCCGTCATCTCACCTATTTCATATATTGACGACCTCGACACCGGCAAGCGCTACAGCTTCGGCGAGAAGCCCGGTCCGATGTCTAAGAAACTCTTCGACACCCTCCGTGGCATCCAGTACGGTGAGATCGAGGACAAGCACGGCTGGACAACCGTCGTCATTGAATAATGGGCAAAGGCAAGCTGGCGAAATTCGCCGACATGGATACCTATGAGAACGTGTTCCAATACCCCTTTTCGGTAGTGGAACATGTTCCCTTTGAGATGAAGGGACACTGGCGGGAGCAGTATTTTCATAACGACCACCCCATTGTCCTCGAACTCGGCTGTGGCAAGGGCGAATACACTGTGGAACTGGCCAAGCTTTACCCTGACATTAACTTCATCGGCGTCGATATCAAAGGTGCCCGTATGTGGACTGGCGCCACGCAGGCCCTCCACGAAGGACTGAAGAACGTCGCCTTCCTCCGCACGAACATCGAGATTATCGAGCGGTTCTTCTCCGAAGACGAAGTACAGGAGATCTGGCTCACCTTCTCCGACCCCCAGATGAAGAATCCCCGCAAGCGTCTCACCTCCACCTACTTTATGGAGCGTTATCGCAAGTTCCTCGTTGACGGTGGCATCATCCACCTGAAGACCGACTCGAACTTCCTCTTCACCTACACCACCTACATGGTGGAACACAACCATCTGCCCATCGAGTACAGAACTGAAGATTTGTATGGTAATCATAACTCTCAATTTTCAATTCTCAATTCTCAATTACTCACCATCCAGACCTACTACGAATCCATGTGGATTGCCCGTGGTCTGAACATCAAATACATGAAATGGCGCCTGCCCCGCACGGGCACCCTCTCAGAACCTGACGTCGAGATCGAACTCGACGACTACCGCTCTTATCACCGCACCAAGCGGAGTTCCCTTGACAAAGCGAAATAAAGGTGAAAAGGTGAAAAAGTGAAAGAGTGAAAGAGTGAAAAGGGAAAAAAACAATCATTAAATAATTTAGAATATGGCAAACAAATGTTTTATTAAAAAGGCAAAAGGCATGGTGATAGGTGTTTCACTTATTCACCTTCTCACCTTTTCACCTTTAACTGCTTCCGCACAAGTATCAAAGAATGTGACGGTGGATGCCGTCGGAAAACTCTCTGAACAAATCGGAAACGACGAAAAGTTCAAGATCTCTGAACTGAAGGTCAGCGGTCCGCTCAATGCCGCCGACATCAAACTCTTACAGCAGATTGTCAACCGCACCAAGGCCAACGAGAAGAAAGGCGAATGTGTCGTGACCAGCGTGGACATCTCCGAAGCCGTCTTCACCGAGGGCAAGACGCCCGTACCTACGAATACCCTTCCCAACGGTCTCTTCCAAGGAGCCGGCAAACTTACGAAGGTGGTTCTTCCCGCAGGCATCACCAGCCTCGGCAAGAGTTGCTTCGAAGACTGCTCATCGCTCACCTCAGTCCAGATTCCTGAGAGCGTGACCATCCTCGACGACGAGACATTCAAGGACTGCGAGAACCTGACCTCCGTCACCATCCCGCAGAGTGTCACGAAGCTCGGCGATGAAGTCTTCGAGAGCTGCAAGGCCCTCACCGAGATTGAGATTCCCGAGGGTGTGAAGACCATCGGCAAGCAGGCCTTCAACGGTTGCAAGTCACTCAACAACATCAATATCAAGGCGAAGATCGACAAGATCGACAACACTGCCTTCAAGGACTGTGAGAGCCTCAGCGCCATCACCCTCCCAGAGAGTGTGAAGTCTATCGGCACCGATGCCTTCCGCGACTGTAAGAACCTCGCCAACGTCGAGCTTCCCGAGGACTGCAAGGAAATCGGCAACTCTGCTTTCGAAGACTGCCAGAGCCTGGCGAAAATCGACCTGACAAAGGTGGAGAAGATGGGCAGCAATGCCTTTGAGGAATGTAAGAGCCTCCAGGCTGTCAACTTCGACAAGTTGTCGAAGCTCGGCAGCGGTGTCTTCAAGAACTGCGTTGCTCTCAAAATTGTCACCATCGAGGGCGGTCTCGACGAGATCGGTTCCGACACCTTCCAGGGCTGCACCAGTCTGGATTCTATCTCTCTGCCTGCCACGGTGAAGACCATCGGCAACAGTGCCTTCGAGAAGTGCCAGAGCTTAGGGCAGATCGACCTCCCCTCAGCCTTGACGAAGATCGGATCCAGTGCCTTTCTGGAATGTACCTCCCTCCGTCAGATGATTGTCCCCACTATGGTGAAGTCCATCGGCAGCAGTGCCTTCGAGGGCTGCGTCATGCTCGACAGCGTAGCCATCAACGGCATGATTACAGAGGTTGACAGCAAGACATTCTACCGCTGCAACGCCCTGCGCCGCATCACACTGCCAAACTCGATAAAGAAGATCGACACCAAGGCCTTCCAGGAGTGTACCAGCCTGCAGGGCATCGACCTGCCCGTCAGTCTGACCAGCATCGGCGACGATGCCTTCGAGAAGTGCAGCTCGCTGCAGAGCATCAAGCTGCCCGTAGCCGTCACCAGCATCGGCAGCGACGCCTTCATGGAGTGTACCATGCTCACTAAGGTAGAACTATCCACGGCCCTGAAGAAGATCGGCGGCTCGGCTTTCGCCAAGTGTCCGTCGCTCAAGGAAGTGATCCTCAACTCCCCTGCTCCCCCCTCCATCTCCAAGAGCACCTTCAAGGGTTGCATGCCCGCTTACATCATCCCGCGTGGCAGTCTGTCCGTCTATATCGCCAATAAGGACTGGAAGCACATCACTGGCTATCGGGAAAAGTTATGACTTTATATCCTCAACTCATCATGGATGCGCTGGCAACGGTGACGTATGCCGGCACGAAGAAAAACCTCGTAGATAGTGGCATGGTGGCCGACACCCCGTCGGTCGCCGCCCCTGCCACGGAGGGAGAGCCCTGGAAGGTCAAGGTCGTACTGGAATTCCCCCGCGACACCGATCCCTTCCTCAAATCCACCGTCAAGGCTGCCGAGGCAGCGATTAAGTATTATTGCAAGAAGGAGTCAGGAGACGGGAGTCAGGAGTCAGAAGAAGTCTCTGTTGAGATCGTCACTGAGTTCAAATCCGCTCCGCGCCCTGAGGTCGAACAGCTGCTGCCTGGTGTCAAAAACATCATCGCCGTCAGTTCCGGCAAGGGAGGTGTCGGCAAATCGACCGTCTCTGCCAATCTCGCCATCGCCCTCGCCCGTCTCGGCTATCGCGTGGGACTGCTCGACACCGATATCTTCGGCCCTTCCATGCCCAAGATGTTCAATGTCGAAGATGAACGCCCCTACGCCGTCAAGAAAGACGGTCGCGACCTCATCTGTCCCATCGAGAAATACGGCGTGAAACTGCTCTCCATCGGTTTCTTCGTCTCCCCCACTACTGCCACGCTCTGGCGAGGCGGCATGGCTACGAGTGCCCTCAAGCAGCTCATCGCCGATGCAGACTGGGGTGAACTCGACTACTTTATCCTCGACACGCCTCCAGGCACCAGCGACATCCACCTGACGCTCCTCCAGACGCTCCCCATCACGGGAGCCGTCATCGTCTCGACGCCCCAGCAGGTAGCCCTCGCCGACGCCCGCAAAGGCATCGACATGTACCGCAACGAGAAGGTCAACGTGCCCATCCTCGGCCTCATTGAGAACATGGCTTGGTTCACCCCTGCTGAGTTGCCCGAAAACAAGTACTATATCTTTGGTAAGGAAGGTTGCAAGCACCTCGCTGAGGAGATGAACGTTCCCCTGCTCGCCCAGATTCCTCTTGTACAGAGTATCTGCGACAACGGCGATGCCGGCACTCCCGCCGCCCTCAGCAGCGACACTGCCACGGGCCTTGCTTTCATCAACCTCGCCCAGGCTGTCGTCACCGTCGTCAACCGTCGCAACAAGGAACAACCCAAGACGAAAATCGTCGGTATGAAATAAAGACAAAGAACCCCGAAGCACTAAGCTTCGGGGTTCTTTGTCTTTTCCTTTAAAACGGAGCGAACCTGGCGCTTCTTCTGGAGGAGGGCCATGCGTTCCTTGGAGTGGCGACGCGAGAGACGCATCTCAAAGCCATAGACGATGTAGGACATGACAAGATAGAATACCACAAGCGCCCAAAGGCAACGTACCTCGAAGACGACATCGCCGAGGGTGGCACCCATCGAGTTGAGACGGGTGTAGGCCCGGATGCCGAAGGTGCAGGGGAAGAGCCAGGAGACACCCTGCCAATAGCCCGGAATGGCCGACTGCGGCCACGAAATGCCGCTCAGGAAGAGCAGCGGCAGCGAGAGGAACACCACAAGCAACATGACATTCTCACGGTAGTGAACCAGACAGGACACCGTCATGCCGAAGAAGACGCACGACAGCAGATAGGGTATCATCATCGCCAGCAGATCCTGCCAGGCAGCGAGTTGCGGGAAGTGGAATATCCGCGGCACGACGAGGATGAGGAACGTGCCCATGACGGCATAGACCATGAGATAGCAGAGGGCCTTGCCGCAGATGATGCGCATCACGGAAGAGTAACACCGGTGGATGGGCACGAGGTCGCTGTAACGGCTGCGCTCACGGGCTGTACCTGCAGCCAGACCGATGCCGAGCACCAGCGTCTGCTGGATGATGAGGATGAGCACTGCGGGCAGGATAGAGGAGCCATAGCCGCCCTGGGGATTGAAGATGGCCACATCGGTGACCTCCAACGGACTGGTGGTGATCAGGTCTTCACGGACGGTATAGTTGCCTGCCAGTTTCTTCTGTATCTCCGCACCCATCTCCTGCGAGACAGCCATCGCCGTCTGGTAGATGGCCTTGTAGGTGAGCATGAGCGCCATGTCGCAATAGACGCTGACGGTGCCCTGCTCCAGACGGTTGAGATGGGTGGCGAAGTCCTCGGGGATGAAGTAGATGCCCTTCACCACCTGACGGCTGACGAGCGACTGGGCATCGTCGAGATCGACGGCATAGTAGGCGACACGGACATCGGGAGAGGCGTCGCACATGCGGATGAACTGACGCGACTGATGAGAGTGCGACAGATCGACCACGGCGACGGGCACCTCGTGAACCACCTCATTGTTGTAGATCCACGAGTAGAGCATGGGATAGAGCAACGGCACGACGAGGCAGAACAGCAATACACCCTCGTCGCGGATCACCTGCGAGATCTCAAACCGCCAGACGTAGGCGGCATCGGATAACCACCCCAAGCCCCTCCTTAACAAGGAGGGGAATACGGAAGAGAGTTTACGGAATATAGACATAGGTGAGCATTGCGTTTTTAATCTTGTAGATGACGAACCATGGCGAGAGCATGAATGCCACGAGCGCCACGAAATGGAACCACGCGTCGAGCAGCGGGAAGCCGTTGAAGACGGTGATCTGATAGAGCATGTAGTAATGGCGCAGGGGGAAGAGCCACGTGAGCGACTGCAAAGGCTCGTCCATGCCCATCATGGGAAAGGCGGAACCCGCCATGGAGAAGCCGAGCATGGCCCACAGCGAACAGATACTCATCGACATGCGCAGCGAGGGCATCAGACCGAAGATGAAGATGCCGAAGCCGATGGAACTGAACACCTCGAGCAGAGCCAGACGGGTGATCTTCCACAGACCGCCCTGATGGGGGAAGTCGAGGACGCAGTAGATGTAATATTCGTAGAAGAAGATAAGCACGAGGAAGATGAGCGCCTGGGGCAGGAACTTGCCGAGGATGGCGACGACGATGTTGTTGTCGGCCTTGGCGAGCCATTCCTTACCACGTCCGAACTTCAGCTCCATGCCCAGCGAGTAGGCTGAGATGAGGAACATGAAGAGCATCATCACGCCTGGCACGAAGACGGTGGAGAGATAGACATTGTAGCTGCCCCAGGGATTGGCCACCTGATGGAGGTCGATCTTGATGGGCTGGAGGAATGCCTGTATCTGCTGTGGCGGCATGCCCTTGGCGCTGAGCGTGGCCATGCCGACGCCTGCGGAACCGAGGGTGGTGATGGTCTTCAGGTCTTTCATCACCATCGAGCCACCAGAGATCGACACCTGGCTGTAATAATACGACACCTTGGGACGGCGGGCAGAGAGCAGCTGGTCTGTCGTGCCCTTCGGTATATAGAGGAAGCCGTAAATCTCATTCTCCTGGATGGCGTGACGAGCCACTGCCACCGACGGGTAATGGGCCACGACCTGCGAGTTCTGAAAGCCGTCGAGCTTCTGCACCAGCGAACGGCTGGTGGAGGTGTTGTCGAGGTCTACGACACCCACGGGCATGTTCTGCGGCAGGCCGTCCTTCATCAACGTGGTAAAGAACACCATCGTCAACAGAGGAAAGACGACCATGCTGAAGAAGTAAATGCGATTCACATACAGAATCTTACATTCACGCCGAGCGACTGTCCAAATTAAACTTAGATACTTCATTTAATAATCAGTGACATGCCGGGACGGAGGCCGTCGAGTTTCTCGACAGGACGGGCCTTGACCTCAAAGGTCTTCAGGTCGTACTGGCCGTTGGCCTTCGTGGCCTTCCAGACGGCGTAGGAGCCCTGATCCTTCAGGTAGTAAACCTTCATCTTGATATCCTTGTTGAAGGCCGGCACGAACACGGTGAACTCTGAGCCCACCTGCATGCCGTTGAGCTGATCCTCACGCACGTTGAACGTGCCCCACATGTCGTCCATCACGGCAATCGACATGATGGGAGATCCTGTGCCGACGAGCTCGCCCACCTTCGGATAGATGTTGGCGACCTCACCCTCCTTCTGGGCGATCTGCACTGTCTCGTGGATATAACTGTTCACCTCCTGCACGGCACCCTTGGCACGACCGACCTGGGCAGAGGCTGCGAGTTTGTCTTCCATACGGGCACCGTTGACGGCCATGTCGTACTGACTCTGGGCTGCCTTCATCTGAGCCTCCATCGCCTTGTAGTTGGCATAGACCTCATCGCGCTTCTGGGCACTCATCACACCCTCGTCGTAGAGACGCTGGATGCGCTGGTAGGACTTCTCGGCGATCTCATAGCCGGCCTTTGCCTGCTGAAGAACGCTATAGGCTCCCTGGATCTGCTCCTTACGGGCACCGTTCTGGGCTTTGAGCTCGAGGGCGGCGGCAGCACTCTCGGCACTGCGGGCCTGCTCCATCTTCGCACGTACCTCAGGGGCATCGAGGATGGCGAGGGTATCTCCGGCCTTCACGTAGTCGCCCTCACTCACACGGAGTTCGAGGATACGACCAGGCACCTTACTTGACACACGGTATTCGGTGACCTCCACCTGACCCTGGATGATGTCAGGAGTACGGTCGAGGGCGAGGAATCCGATGATGGCCACGATGATCACGACTGCGATAAAGCCGGCTACGGCAAGCAGAATGTTGTTATGTTGGGTTTTTGCTGACATAATGCTATTTACGATTTACTGATTTACGATTTACAATTTATTCTAAGATTCCGAGGGATTTCTGGAGATCGACCTGTGAGAGACGGACGTCGATCTCTGCGTCGATCTTCTGCGACTGTGCCTGCAACCAGGCCGTCTGAGCCTCCATGACAGTGGTAGGACTGATGACGCCCTCCTGGAAACCGAGGTTGGCTGTACGGAGGTTCTCGTCGGCACGGACGATGCTCGACTGTGCCATCGTGAGCTTCTTGTTGGCCTCGTTCACACGGAAGGTGTTCTGGTTCACCTGCAATTCAATCTTCTCTCGGGCTTCCTGCAACTCGAGGTTGGCAATGGTTGTGGCACCCTTCGAGGCACGCACCTTATACATCACGTCGCCCCAGTTCCAGATGGGTACACGTACCAGCACTCCGACATTCCAGAAGCCCTGGAACTTTCGCTGGAAGCCGTTGAAGAGGCTGGGATTCGTCACGGCATAGCCACCCGTCAGTCCGACCATCGGCAGATTGCCGGCCTTGAGGATATTAGTCACCTGCTTGGAGAGTTTCACCCCACCCTCGAGCATTTTCAGTTCCGGACGGTTCTCTACTGCCGTCGCCACGTCGAGTTCCGGTGTCAGCTCCACCACGGCGATATTCTCGTTATCTTCATCGGCCAGGATGACCGTCTCATTGATGGGCAGGCCGATGGTCTGGCAAAGCAGCATTTTCGAGAGGACAAGACCGTCGTTCACCTTCTGGAGCGTCATCTCCGCCTCGTTCACCTTCACGGCGACGGAGAGTCCGTCGCTACGGGTGGCGACACCTTCCTCGATCATTTTGTTCACGTCGGAGGAGAGCTTCTGCACCAGGTCGAGGTAACTCTGGGCAAGGCGCTGCTTGTGTTTCAGCGAAACCACCTGCCAGTACACCTTGTCGGTATTGTAGAGTGTGGTCTGGCGACGGGCCTCAGCAGAGTTGTCCTGCATCTCCTCGTTGATGTCGGCCATCTTGTTCAGGGCGATGATGCTTCCTCCGAGGAAGACGGGCTGCACCACCATCACCGATCCAGCAAAGAGGTGGCGCGTGTCCGTGTCGAGGGCATCGACGAGACTCTGTCCGATACCGTTCAGCTGGCCGCCGAGCTTCTGCATCTCCGCATTGCCTAGATTCTGCAGGTCTTCCAGTTTCAGGCCCATCGTACTCAATATCATACCGATATTCTCCATCGGCAATTTGCTGGTGATACCAGCAATGTCGGCCTGCATACTGCCCACCGCCGCATCACCCAGATGCGGTAAGGTCGCTTTCTGCTGGTCGTTGAGCAGAGATATCTCCCTACTGGTGTACTGATACGTACCGATGGCACTCACATGGGGCAGGTACTTGGTTCGGGCAGACTTACGGAGGTTCTCCGCCACGTCCTGCTTCACTTTGGCCACACCCATCTGCTTGTTGTTGCGCAGGGCCATCGCCCGACAGCTGTCTAATGTCAGCAACCGCTGAGCACAGACAGGCATCGACACCCCAACAAGCAGAAAAACACAAATCTTTTTTATCATACACATATTTTTATTTTAAACCACGAATTACACGAATTTCACGAATTAATTTCAGCGCGCAGCCAAAATTAGTGTAATTAGTGAAATTAGTGGTCTTTATCATCATTCAAAATTAAAAGTCCGTGAGCCGATCATGTGCCCGTCGGCGAAGATTGAGACACGGTATTGTCCTTTCTCCAGCATCTGTGTGACGGGCCAGTATACCGATACGCCTGTCTCCTCACCAGTGTACTCCACCACTTTCCGGGCAGAGCACTCGATGTCACGGTTCTCGAAGGGGAATGTACCGCCACCGCCAAGCACGTTGCCGCCAGGGTTCTGGATGCGCACATAGACGGTACGGTTGCCGTTGGAGGCCGTCACATTACGGGAGATGGTGAAGCTGACTTGCATCTTGCGACAGTCCTTCAGTTTCGGTTTCTTCATCGCCTTGTCTTTCTTGTCGAGCAGCATCAGACTGATGTTCGTCGCATCGAGCTGGGCGGCGATGGCCACCTTCTCAGAGAGCGACGCCTTCTCACTGCTCAGACCCACCACCTGTTGCGTACGCTGTTCGAGTTCTGCCGTCACACGGGTATTCTCCCGCTTCAGGTTCTCGTTCAGACGGTTCAGGGAGTCTATCTGCATCACGTAGTCGCGCAGGACGGCCCGCACCGTGGCGAGTTCCCGCTTCAGACGGGCTATCTCACGGGCATCGTCGGCCTTCACCTTCTTCAACTCTTCCAACAGTTTCTGCGTCTTCAGCTGCTCCTGAGTGAGCTGTTCAACGATGGAGTCGTTGTTGATCTGCGTCTTCATCTCACTGTATTGCAGGGCGAAGCGCTCATACTCGTTCTCCATCTCCTGCTTATCGAGGGCAGCCAGTTCCTTCATGTCGAGGTTGACCTGTTTCTGTTCCTGAAGATTCAGGAAGAGCCACACCGCCCCGGCTATCAGGGCGAGGATCACCAGCGACATCAACGGCAGCACATATTTTTTCATGCCTTTATACCTATTTATATATAAAATCGGGTGCAAAGTTACTCATTTCCGCCGAAACAGCAAAGAATTTTAATAAATGTTTGGTCATTTCAAAGAAAATAACTATATTTGCGGTGTCAAATAAAGATGACGCCTATGCGAAAGGACAGTTTTCTCTACCGAGTCTACGACCTCTACGCCGACGGGTTCCGCTCCATGCGGCTCGGACGGACGCTATGGGCGATTATCCTCATCAAACTGTTCATCATCTTCGTGGTGCTGAAACTGTTCTTCTTCCCCAACTTCCTCAAGACCCACGCTGGTGACGACAAGGCAGGCTACGTCGCCACGGAACTCACCGACCGTGCCGCACCTGATTAAAAACAAACCACGAATTACACGAATTTCACGAATTAATTTCAACGCGCAGCCAAAATTAGTGTAATTCGTGAAATTCGTGGTCGAAAAAAAGAAATATTCAGTAACTAAATCATAAGTGTATGCTACAAAATCTCTTTCTAAACATTGATGCCGGGACCATCGACTGGTCGAGGGCGCAGTTCGCTCTCACAGCAATCTACCACTGGCTCTTCGTGCCCCTGACCCTCGGACTGGCGGTCATCATGGGTATCGTAGAGACCTATTACTATCGTACGAAGGATGAGTTCTGGAAGACAGCTGCCCAGTTCTGGCAGAAGCTGTTCGGTGTGAACTTCGCCATGGGCGTCGCCACAGGTATCATCCTCGAGTTTGAGTTCGGCACCAACTGGTCGAACTATTCCTGGTTCGTGGGTGATATCTTCGGTGCGCCTTTGGCTGTCGAGGGTATCGTCGCCTTCTTCATGGAGTCCACCTTCGTGGCTGTGATGTATTTCGGCTGGAAGAAGGTGTCGCCGGGCTTCCACCTCGCCTCCACCTGGCTCACCGGCTTGGGAGCGACCATCTCCGCCTGGTGGATTCTTGTGGCCAACGCCTGGATGCAGTATCCCGTGGGCTGTGAGTTCAATCCCGACACAATGCGCAACGAGATGGTATCGTTTGCCGACGTCGCCCTCTCCCCCTTCGCCGTAGGAAAGTTCTGCCACACCGTCACCTCCGCCTGGATCATCGGCGCCGTGTTCTGTGTGGGTGTCTGCTGCTGGTATCTGATGAAAAAGCGCCACACGAAACTCGCCATCGAGAGCATGAAGATCGGTGCCTGGGTGGGACTCATCGGCGCCCTGCTTGCTGGTATGACCGGCCATAAGTCTGCACAGGATGTGGCCGCTGTGCAGCCCATGAAACTTGCTGCGATGGAGGCGCTCTACAACGGTGGCACGGATGTAGGCCTCACGGCTGTCGCCTGGGTGAATCCCTTCGCACAGCCCGACTATGCCAGCGAGGAGTCTGCCCCGCTGAAGATCGAGATACCCTACGCCCTCTCATTCATGGCGACCAACGACATCCACGGTTTCGTGCCTGGCATCAACGACATCCTCAACGGTTACACCACACCCGACGGTAAGGTGGAGCCTTCCATCGACGAGAAGATCGAACGCGGTAAGAAAGCCATCGCTGCCCTCGCAGCCTACCGTCAGGCGAAGTTCAACTCCAGCGACGACGGTTCGACAGCCGCTTATCAGCTGGGCATACTCAAAGAGAATATGTCCTACTTCGGCTACGGCTATATCAAGGACAAGAACGACATTGTGCCCTTCATCCCCGTGAACTTCTGGTCGTTCCGCATTATGGTGGGACTGGGCTGTCTGTTCATCCTCTTCTTCGCCATCGTCCTCGCAGGAGTGTACAAATTCCCCAAGGCACTATGGAAGAAACGCTCTATCGAGAATCTTCCCGCCTGGCACTATTGGGTGGCCATCGCCCTCATCCCGTTGGGCTATATCGCCTCTGAGAGCGGCTGGCTCGTGGCAGAGTTCGGTCGTCAGCCCTGGACCATTCAGGACATGCTGCCCACATGGGCTGCGGTCTCCGACCTCAATGCCGGCAGCGTTGCCCTGACCTTCTTCCTCTTCCTCGTCCTCTTCACCCTGATGCTCGCCGTCGAGATCAACATCCTCCTCAAACAGATCAAGAAAGGCCCGGACAAGGAATAATTTAACGACCACGAATTACACGAATTTAACTAATTTATCAGCGCGCAGCAAAAATTAGTGTAATTCGTGAAATTAGTGGTAGATAAAAATATAAAATGTATTGATTATGTCGTACGAATTCTTACAGCACTATTGGTGTTTCATTGTATCGCTTTTAGGTGCATTATTAGTATTTCTGTTGTTTGTACAGGGAGCCAATTCCGTAGCCCGTTCACTGGGCCAGACGGAAGAAGGCCGACGTCTCGTCTATAACTCCACAGGCCGTAAGTGGGAATTTACGTTCACCACGCTCGTCACGTTCGGAGGAGCCTTCTTCGCCTCGTTTCCCCTCTTCTACTCCACCAGTTTCGGCGGTGCCTACTGGCTCTGGATGATCATCCTCTTCACGTTCGTGTTGCAGGCCGTCAGCTATGAGTTCCAGAACAAGATCGGCAATATCCTCGGCCCGAAGACATTCCAGTTCTTCCTCACCCTCAACGGCATCGTGGGTCCGCTATTGCTCGGTGGTGCTGTGGCCACGTTCTTCGAAGGCTCGAACTTCATCGTCGAGAAGAACAACCTCATCGATGTCGATGCCATCACACCGATTATCTCCCGCTGGGCGAATGCCTCCCACGGCCTCGACGCCCTGCTCAATCCCTGGGTGCTCGTGCTCGGCTTTGCCGTGGTATTCCTCGCTCGGGTGCTGGGCATCCTCTACGTTATGAATAATGTGAACGATGAGGATATCCGCAGTCGTGGCCGCAGCCGTCTTATCGGCGCCGCCGTACCCTTCGTCATTCTCTTCGTGGCCTATCTCGTCCATGTGCTACTGAAGGAAGGCTATGCTGTCAACGAGTTCGGTTTCATCTATATGGAACCCTATAAGTATCTGACGAATTTCCTTGACATGTGGTATCTGACGGTCATCCTGCTGATAGGTGTCGTGCTCGTGCTCTTCGGCATCGGCAAGACCATCCTGTCGAAGGACTACGTTGGTGGTATCTGGCCTGCAGGCATCGGTACAGTGCTGACAGTATTGGCTCTGTTGCTCAGCTGTGCCTGGAACAACACCGCCTACTATCCCTCTACCGCCGATCTACAGTCGTCGCTGACGCTTTCGAACTCTTGCAGCAGTGAGTTCACATTGACCACGATGTTCTATGTCTCGCTGCTCGTACCCTTCGTGCTGGCATACATCATCTACGCCTGGCGCGCCATCGACAGCAAGAAACTGACGAAAGACGAAATCAAAACCGATCACGCCTACTAATATTTATTCCCCCGCCGCGGCGGGGGAATAACGTAAAATCAAATCCCTCGCCAGTTGGCGAGGGATAAATCTTTTTAAGCTCTCAAGGCTCGCATAGCGTTGAGGACGGCGAGGACAGTGACACCCACGTCGGCAAAGACGGCGAGCCACATCGTGGCGATGCCGACGGCGGCGAGGATGAGGACAGCCACCTTCACACCAATGGCAAAGACCACGTTCTGACGGGCGATGGCCAGGGTACGGCGGGCGATGCGGATGGCGAGGGCAATCTTAGAAGGTTTGTCGTCCATCAGCACCACGTCCGCAGCTTCGATGGCGGCATCGCTTCCCAAGCCTCCCATCGCAATGCCCACATCGGCCCGGGCGAGGACGGGGGCATCGTTGATGCCGTCGCCGACGAAAGCAACGACTCGAGGAGTGTGGAGTGTGGAGTGAGGAGTGATATTACCTCGGAGGGTGTTTTCCCCTCCTGAGTAGGAGGGGCAAGGGGTGGTCTGATCTGTCGCAGGAGTATCCTCACTCATCACTCCACACTCCTCACTCCTCAAAAGACCATCTATGAAGGCTACTTTGTCCGCCGGCAGGAGTTCGGCGTGGTATTCGGAGAGGCCGAGGGTCGTGGCGACGTGGTCTGCCACCTCTTTACGGTCGCCTGTAAGCATGACGGTCTTGGCGACACCCAGGGACTTCAGGGCGGCGATGGCCTCAGCACTGTCGGACTTGATCTGGTCGTTGATGACGATATGACCCGCATACTCCCCATCGATGGCTACATGGATGATGGTACCCACATGATGGCAGTCGTGCCACTTGGCGCCGATGGAATCCATCATCTTCGTGTTTCCTACGCAGACAATCTTATCCCCTACCCTTGCACGGATGCCGTGACCAGCGATCTCCTCGACATCAGAGACCGTACAACCGTCCGTCGCCTCATCCGGAAAGGCATCACGCAGGGCTGCACCGATGGGATGGGTGGAGAAGTGCTCGACATGCGCTGCAAGGTGAAGGAGTTCTTTTTCTTCAGAAGTATTCTCATTCCTCATTCCTCCTTCCTCATTCCTCGAACAATCACCGGAAGGATCATGAACAGCCTCAACAGCAAATTGTCCATGTGTCAGCGTGCCGGTCTTATCGAATACCACGGTATCGACCTTCGCCAAGACATCCATGTAGTTCGCACCCTTGACGAGGATACCCTTCTGCGAGGCACCACCGATGCCACCAAAGAACGTGAGGGGCACACTGATGACAAGGGCACAGGGGCAACTCACCACCAGGAACATCAGAGCTCTGTATAACCACGTGGCAAAGTTTCCACCAAAGAGCGTAGGGATGACGGCGAGGGCCAAGGCGGCGAAGACCACGATGGGGGTGTAGACGCGGGCGAAACGGGTGATGAAGGTCTCACTCTGAGATTTGCGCTCACCGGCATGCTCCACAAGGGAGATGATCTTAGAGACGGTGCTTTCACCAAAGGCCTTTGTAGTACGGACACGAAGGACACCCGAGAGGTTCACACAACCGGAGATGACTTCATCACCGACATTCACGTCGCGGGGCAGCGACTCACCCGTCAGGGCAATAGTATTCAGGGCACTCGTACCCTCGATGACCACACCGTCCAAAGGCACCTTCTCACCTGGCCTGACTACAATGACCGAGCCCACAGCGACGTCCTCCGGACTGAGATCTTTTGTTCCTACCACTAATTTCTCTAATTTTACTAATTTTGGCTGCGCGTTATCTGAATTCGTGGAATTAGTGTAATTAGTGGTCGTTATTTCGACGTGGGCGATGTCGGGACGGATGTCCATGAGGTGGGCGATGCTGTCACGGGACTTGCCCTCGGCGTAGCCCTCAAAGAGTTCGCCGACCTGGAAGAAGAGCATCACGAAGACAGCCTCGGGATACTGCGTCTCGGCTCCTGGGAGGAAGCCGATAAGCAAAGCGCCGATAGTGGCGACGGACATGAGGAAGTGCTCGTTGAAGGCGTCACCCTTCATGATGCCCTCCCACGCCTCGTGCAATGTCTCATGACCTATTAATAAATAAGGTACGAGGTAAACAAGCAGCAGTTGCCAAGTGGAGAGGTTCAGGTTTTTCTCCACCAGCACAGCGACGATGAGTAAGACAACGGTGGCGATGATGAGCCAGAGCTGCTTCTTCAGGGAGTGCTCGTGGTGGTGATGCTCGTGAGAGTGTTCATGGCCTTCGTGGTCATGGTGATGGTCATGAGACTCGTGGTCGTGATGGTGCTCGTGGGAGCAACATTCGTCGTGATGATGTTCATGTAAATGTGCCATATCTTTGCTTTATTAATCGTTTTCGATTGCAAAGGTACGGCACATTCCGTGCAACCAGGTTGCAAACCGCTTATTTCATCAGTTTTTTCTTGCCGTCATGGATATAAATGCCCTTACGGACGTTCTGGGCATTGACGCGACGGCCCTGCAGGTCGTAATAATGTCCATTGTTCAATGCTCCATGTTCAATGGCCTCAATACCGCTGGCCTCGGTGACGGTCACAGAGTAGGCGATGGCACCAGGAGCCAGACGGTAGTCGGTCTCGGCACCAGTGACGGTGATGGTGGCCTCGCCTTCGGCAACGAAGGTCATCTCACCCGTCTCGGGGTCGATCTTCACCACATCCTCGTTCGACGACTTCCACGTCAGCTTGCCGTCGTAGTCCTGGGAGCGGAGCACGTTGGGGGCAGCCTGCGTCGTGCCGACCTCACCGCTGAGCGTCGTCTCGCCGTCGATCTTAATCCACGAGGGGTGCTTCGTCCAGCTCACGACTTGCAGGGCGACGGGCAGGTTGTTGTCCTTCGAGTTCTCTTCCATCCAGGGGTAGGGCCATTTGGTCTCATACTCGTAGCTGCAGT
Organism: Prevotella sp.; assembly: GCA_017428805.1. Next base: position 30,449 of record JAFRQC010000001.1, read on the forward strand.
CCGCACCGACGAGCGACTCCACCTCGGGGCCGTTGTCGAAGAACACGAAGTAGCGGATGTCGTCGACCGTGATTTCCTTCGGTGTCTGTGCCCCACCCTTCACGTTGAGGTTCAGCACGCGGCTCACGTCGAAACGCTCATGAACACGCAGACCCACCTCCGTCGGAGAAATCTTCACGGCCAGGACGGCGGGCATCTGGTCGTCAATCTTCAGGGAGTTCTCATCTGTCCCGTTCTTCTTCACGTCCTGCAGGTCGAGCCACATCAGTCTGTTGTGCTCTGCCCAGATGCCGTTCATGTTCGGACATTTGTCGATGATGAGCGTTTGGAGTTTGTTGTCGTGGCAGTCCAGTCCGTAGATGGCGGGCAGGTTGTTCAGCGTCAGCGTGCCGAGCACGTTGTCGTGGGCCTCGATGGAGCCGAGTTGCGCCAAGTCATCGACGAGCATATTGGTGATGTCGCTCTCATACACAAGAATTTCAAGCATCTCGGGCAGGCTCTTGAACGTGAGCGACTTGATGGTGCTGCTCTTGATGTCAATGTTCGTCAGCATCGGGCAGTTCGTCATGTTAAGTGAATTGAGTTGATAGTAATCATGAACACCATCAACGGAAATTACTTCTATCGTCTTGTGGCCGCTAAAATCCAAGTCGGTGATACCTGTCGTGCCCGTAAACGCGACTGACTGGAGGCTGGAGTACTGCTTCGGGTCGAAGGTCTTGATGAGGGGCGCGTTGTTCAGATTGAGATACTTGATGCCGCTGGGCAGTTTCAGCGTAGAGAAGTTGGCGGGATTCTCGCCTGCATTGAAAGTTTCCAGGTTGGTACACTTCGATGCATCGACGGTTGTCAATACGCCAGTCTGATCCTGAATATCCAGCCAAAGCAGGTTCGGCAGGGCATAGTCGAACGTCGCAAGGCAGGGCTCATCCGAGTAGTTGCAGATATACAGTTCGGTAATGGACGTCAGCAGTTCGATGCCTTTCAGGTTGCTGACTCTGTCGAAGTTGTGGTGTCCGCCGTTGGCCTCCATCTCCTCGTCGCTGATGTTGCCGTCGCCGTCGTTGTCGAAAGCATCTGCCACCTGTTGGCGAAAGTTCTCGTCGGGGAAGTTCGTCGCGTTAATCACCACGTCGGCCTTGGCACCCGTCAGCGCGAGGACGAAAGCCGCTAATGTAAGTAAAGTTTTCTTCATCATCTTTTCGTTGTTTAATATATTAATAATGTATAGTGCAAAGATAGTCATTTCCCTTCACTTCTTTTCCACCCAAAAAGGTGGAATTGCAACAAAGGTCTCGAAATTCCACCCTTTTGGGTGGCGATTGTGGAAAGAATTGTGTAACTTTGCAGTCAATATGAGTATCAGAAGACTATATACCACAACGCTGTTCGCCGTCATCTGCCTCACGGCGACGGCCTACAACGACCACCGCAATGCCAGGGTCGACTCCTTGGAGGCGGCCCTCAGGAGTCTCAATCCGCCGAATGGCGACGACCTGCTCAGGGCCTACGACGAGCTGATGCGCGGCTACCTGCCCTTCGACAAGAAGAAGGCTGAGGACTACGGACGTAAGGCATTGGCATTGAGTTACGAACGGAATGGACTGAACGTGCGACAGGACATCCTGCGCCGCTTCGGACTGCTGCACTACGGCCGCGAGGAGTTCGACGAGGCTATCCGATATTACCGACAGGCATTAAGCGTCGTCGACTCAATGACGCACGACAAGCGCTATGACGAGAGGACCACCGATGACTGCTATTCCTGCCTATACGGCAATATCGCCAACGCATATAACCTGCAGGACAAGCACCACCTGGCTATCCACTACTACCAGCTGGCCCTGCCCATCTTCGAGAAACATCAATGGTTAGAGAGTCAGGCTATCCTCTATTATAATATAGGTGAACTATACCAGACAATGGGTAATCAGACGGAAGCCGAGCGCAACTATCTGCTGTCCATCGAGAGGGGTGAGACTTCGAAAGATTCAATGATGGTGGCAATACCGCGCAAAGGACTCACTCGTTTATATCTCAAACAGGGCAACTACGAGAAAGCGCGAAAGACGGCAGAGTTGTGCTATGGCTACTATCACGCCCATCGCGACGAGGAAGTGGAGGACTACCCCGTGGTATTGGCCTCAATGGTGCGACTGAACCTGATGGAGGGTCATCAGAATCTGGCAGCCGCCAAAGCATTTGCCCAAGAAGCCCTGAACCTGACTGACAGCATGAGATTTGAGAACCAGAGCGACGTCTATGCCGCCGCAGCCGAGTTAGCGATGGCTGAGAAGCAGTGGCAGCAGGCCCTCGACTACGGCCTGCGCACCATCCGCCCCGACTCGTTAGCGACGGGTGCCGATGCTACCTGCTACCGGCTGTTAGCAGAGATCTACGCCGAGTTAGGCCAGAAGGAGAAGGTCCGCGAGTATATCGGGAAGATGAACGACGTGATGGCACGCTACGCCACCGACCACTACCAGAGCGGGCTCTCGCAGATGGAAGTACTCTACGAGACAGAGAAGAAGGAAGCACAGATAGCCGCCTTAGACAAGGAGCGCAACCTTTACTTCTGGCTGACGGCAGCCGCCACCGCACTGATGACGATGCTGGCGGTGCTGTTCGTCTACCGCCATGTGGCGCACCGCAGACAGAAGGCGCTGTTGGCCGCAAAGGTGGCCTTAGAGACGGAGACCAAAGAGCGGAGAATACTCGCCCGTGACCTGCACGACGGACTGGGCGGCATGCTGTCGGTGCTGAGGATGAAGCTGGAGGGGGCGAATCAAGGGGACAGGTCGCGTGATTCGCTTCAACGAAGCGATCATGGACCTGTCCCCTTGATCGCCGCCCCCTTGATCGCGCTGCTCGACGACATCATCGTGGAACTGCGGCGCACGGCCCATCATCTCATGCCCGAGGAGCTGTTGAAGAACGGCTTGGAGTCGGCCCTGCGCGACTTTGCCGTCTCTGTGCCGAACGCCAGGTTTCAGGCCATCGGCAATATCCGTCTGGGGAAAGACCAGGAACTGGTGCTTTACCGCTGTGCCTACGAACTGGTGAACAATGCCTTGAAGCACGCTGATGCCACCAAGATCGACATCCAGCTGATGCAGGACGCTCACGAAGTGACCCTCACCGTCAGTGACAACGGCAAAGGGATGGCGGAAGCCGATGAGGGTATGGGCCTGCAGAACATCCGTGAGCGCATTGCGCCCTACAAAGGCCAGATGAATATTATAAGCAGCGGACTAACACGGACTGACACGGAAAGTCCGGAAGAGTCCGTGAAAGTCCGTTGCCCAAACCAAGGAACCGAAATCAACGTAACGATCCCCTTATGAAACAATACCTCATCGACGTGTATATCGCCGACGACCACCAGATGGTGTGCGAAGGACTCTCTGAGGTCATCAACCAGAGCGGGAAGGCCCACGTCAGCCGTACCTTCAACACCCTCGAAGCCTGCAGACAAGCCCTGCAGGAGCGTCGCCCCGACGTGCTGCTGCTCGACCTGTCGATGCCCGACGGCGACGGGGTGGCGTTCTGTCAGCAGACGGTCTGCGACTATCCGAATGTCCGCGTCGTGGCCGTCACCATCCACGATGAGTACTCCATGATCCAACGGATGATGGCGTGCGGCGCCCACGGCTATGTGCTGAAGAGCGCACCCGTCGAAGAACTGATAGAGGCCATCGTCAGCGTGTGGCAGAAACAGCAGTATGTCTCGCCACAGGTGGAGGCCATCCTGCGGGAGGGCAGAAGCAACAGCGTAGTGCTGACGGACGTGGAGTCCCACATCCTGCGCCTCATCTGCGACGGACTGACCAATCCGGAGATTGCCACACACCTCCACCTCAGTACGGAGACCGTCAACTGGTACCGCAAGCGGCTCCTCGCCAAATTCGGTGTCAGGAACACGGTCAACATGGTGCGCCAGGCACTCGAACAGAAACTGATATAGTTTTTAGTCCAGCAAGCGGTTTATTTAGGAAAGAAATTAGAATAATTAGAATAATTAATTCCAGAAATTGTATTTATTTCACTTCCTCATTCAAGAGGAGGATAAAAATATTATTTTAATTTCTGAACGTAATTATTCTAATTATTCTAATTTCTTTCCTAATCTAATTCATTTGTAGCACTCGAAGATGGTGTCGACGGTCTGCTTCGGGAGCTTCTTCGAGAAGAGGCTGACGAGCCAGACGACGGGGAAGCCGCCGACCATCGCAATGGCACCGCAGTTGATGGGATTGATGGGGTTGCCGGCGAGCATGTTGATCACCGTGAGACCCACGCCCCAGATAAAGCAGGCCCAGACGGATGTCGTCGTGACACCACGCCAGTAGAGACCCAGCATGAAAGGAGCGAGGAACGCACCGGCCAGTGCACCCCACGAGATACCCATGAGCTGGGCGATGAAAGTCGGTGGATTCAGGGCGATGAGCAGCGAGATGACGATGAAGAACATGATGAGCACACGCATCACCACCACCTTACGACGCTCGATCTTCTCGGCCACGATATCGTCGATGGTACCGTCCTCCACCTCACCGGGCAGTGACTTCTTGTCACGATAGATGAGGTCGAGCGTCATCGTCGAAGAGGATGTCAGCACCAGCGAGGCCAGTGTGGACATCGAGGCACTCAGCACCAGCAGCACCACGAGGGCGATGAGCACATCAGGCAGGGTGATGAGCATGGCTGGCACGATCGAGTCAAAGGCGATCTTACCCGTTGCCTCGTTGATGACAGGGTCGTAGAGACGTCCGAAGCCACCGAGGAAATAACAGCCACCAGCCACGATAAAGGCGAAGATGGTGGAGATGACCGTGCCGCGCTTGATGGCACTCTCGTCGGTAATGGAATAGAACTTACCCACCATCTGGGGCAGTCCCATCGTACCGAGCGAGGTCAGGATGACCACACCCAGCAGTCCCCAGGGATCAGGGCCGAACCATGTAGCAAAACCACCGTTCACATTAGGATCGGCATCGGAGGGAATCACGGAGAGTTTGTCGATGGCAGCTGTCAATCCACCCTGAGCATTCAGCACGGCGAGGATGACAGCGACGATACCAAAGAGCATAATGATGCCCTGGATGAAGTCGTTCATAGCCGTCGCCTTGTAGCCACCGATGATCACATAGACGGCGGTGAGGATCGACATGATGACCACACAGTACTCATAAGGAATATCGAAGCCCATCTCGAAGAGGCGCGAAATACCGCTATACACACCGGCGGTATAGGGAATGAGGAACACGAAGGCGATGATCGAAGCCGCCACACGCAGGCCCTGATCCGAGAAACGGGTACCGAAGAAGTCGGGCATCGTGCGAGACTCGATATGCTGCGTCATCAGCTTCGTGCGACGACCTAAGATAATCCATGCCAGGAGGGAACCGATGATGGCATTACCAATACCGATCCAGGCACTCGACATACCATACTTCCATCCGAACTGTCCGGCGTAGCCTACGAAGACCACGGCGGAGAAATAAGAGGTTCCGAAGGCAAAAGCCGTGAGCCACGGACCGACTGCACGACCACCCAATACGAAACCGTCAACACTACTGGCCTGTTTGCGGGAATATACTCCCACGCCTACCATCACGACCAGGAAAATTACCGTTAATATTACTTTAATGAACATGATTATTATTTTTTTACCACGAATTTCACGAATTACACTAATTTAGGCTGCGCACAGATTAAATTCGTTTAATTCGTATAATTCGTGGTCGTTATTAATTCTTGTTTAGAACGCGACTTGCATCTGGGCCTGGACCCAGTTATAATCCTTGGTGCTGATGTTCTCACCACAGAGACAACGGGTGTACTGCAGCTGCATACGGCACTTCTTGTAGAACCAGTACTGGACGCCAATGGTGAGGTTCGTCTGATCCCAGCCGTCCACCTTCGTGTTACGGTCGAAGGTCTCACCCGAAGCTACGATGTCGAGGGCATCGTAAACGGGAATACAGGTCGTCACATAGCCACCCATGCTGCCCACTTCGCCGTCCTTACCACCCAGCCACTCTGCACGGATGCTGGCAGGACGGGCCTCCTTATATTTCGCCGGCGAGTAAGGACTTGTCTTATATTCTGCACCTACGCTATAACGGTTACGCTTATAGTTGTCGCCCACCTGGATGTCGGGGTTCCATGCGGCTGTATTCACGGCACAGCCAGTGCCGAGATAGCCTGAAGCCACGATACGAAGGCCGTCTATCGGACGCACATCGATTTTGGCGATAAAGTCTTTTTGATTGTTAAGATCCCTGCGGTTGATACCCTGACCGCTCATCAGGGCAAGGTTATAGCGGATGGCACCCTTCGCCAGTTCACCATAGAGCTCAAGACCCATGTCACGGCCGTAGTTCACGCCATTGAGGGGATCGGGACCCTCACCGGCCAGATAGAGCACGGCCTGGGAATAGACGTCGATGAGTTCGAGCTGAGTAGGCGACATCGGGTTCTCCATCGTATAAGAGTGCTTGAACTGTCCGAAACGGACGGTCAGCTCATTGCCTTTGGAAAGTCTGTAGTCGGTGTAATACTCCTGAACACAGCTGGAGAAATCGTGCATGAACATAAACGACCAGCGGTCAGTGATGCGGGCCTTGGCCCAGAGAAGTGTACGTTTAAGGTTGTAGGCGTTTGTACTTTTGCCGTTGATGTCCTGATAGGACCATCCGCCCTGGGCATAGCCGTTGAGCGTGATACGACTCGTGAAATCTTTCAGCCAGTCAATCTCGGCCTTCTTTTGTTCCTGTTGTCCCATAGCGGCAACACTGCTGAACACTGCCAGCATCACTGCCAGTGTCCTCATTTTAATAGTTTTCTTTCTCATGATTAATAATTTAGTTTATGTTAATTAATGAAGTATCAACTTACCATTGTGGATATAGACACCTTTTCGCGTAGGCTTCGAGACCTTCACGCCCTGAAGGGTATACCACCCCTCCTGACTCCCGACTCCTGACTCCTGTCTCCTGACTCCTGACTCCTGTCTCCTGTCTCCTACCTTCACGCCCTTGATGGCCGTCCAACCGTCCTCATAGACAGGGATAGTGGTATTCAGGTCGTCATCGAGGCTCTCCCTTTCAGGATCGCCATAATTACTCTTGTCCTTCAACATACTATAGATCATCGTTTCCATTTCGTCGAAGGTCACGCCACGAATATTGAGGAAAAGTTGGATCCGCTCGTCAGCCTTCAACTCCGGCAGATGTTTCTCATAAGCATCCAGAAGTTCCTGAGAACGCGGATTCTCGGGTTCATTGCCACACACATGAACCAAAAAAATCTCCGCTAAAATTTCAGCCGCCTCTCCATTGAGAGTATACAGAGTAACAAGGTTCTTCAGGCCCGTGATCATACGTTCCTTGGCAAGAGCCTGGAAATCCTCGACGCCCAGCAACTCCGTGATGTAATGGGTTCGGATGCTCATCGTATGATCATCGTTGAGAGTCAGCAGCCGATAAGGACAGGGATAGGCCGCACAGGTAGACGTACTGATATCGTGGACGGTACGCGTCAGGTCTTTGTTGGCATCCTTGGCGATGTCTAAAGCATGCACATGACCAGTGAGTACGACACCCACACCTGCATCAGCCAGATGGTTGCGTAACGTGCTATAACTATAATAGGTGTAGTTGCCGTCACCATTGGGCATACCCAGTTTCACAGCATACGTAGAACTGGCTTTTTCGGCATTGGTCACGTGAGGGAAGAGCGCATGGTGCATCATCACCACCACCTGCTTGCCTGCCGCCGTGGCAGCCTTTGCCCGCTGTTGCACCCATTCGTAGGTAGCATGGGAGATCACACCATTCAGAGAAGAACCTTCATGACCAGTATCGATGCCGATGAGCACAAGACCGTCAAACGGTTCACAGCACCACGTCAGCGTGGTGGGTTCCTGTTCTATATCAGCACCATAGCCGAAATCTTGATACATCTCTGCAAACTGGCTCGTGTTGATTGTCTCAGCCTTGTAGGAATTGTCACCGTCGTAATAAAGGGCTTTAGCTGTACCCATATCGTGGTTTCCAGGGACGACAAGAGCCCTGATGCCAGCCTCCTTCAATTCATACAGTTTTTGCACCACATACTGATGACTCAGCAATTCACCGTCTTTCGTCAGGTCTCCGGAAATCAGGAAGAGGTCCGGTTTCTCCTTCAGGGCGGTGGCAATGACCTCGTCAAAGATCGCACTGCTGTATTCATTGAGCTTACGATCGAGACGGTTGGTATTATCCAAGGCCTCGCCCTTGTTGATGATCAGCTCGGGAGCCAACACATGGGGGTCGGAGATAAGCATGATACGCACTTTTGCACTGACCGGAGCCAGCACAAAAAAAAACGCCAAGGCCAACAGTCCTCGCCTTATCTCGCGTACCTTATTATTATATCTTATCATTTCAGGGTGCAAAAGTACGAAATAATTGTGAAATAATCATGAGGTATGGAGTTTTTTTTGTAATTTTGCACGCAATTATCGCAATAACAAGGTATAAATAGAGTAAGAACGTATGATTGTCTGCATCGCAGAGAAACCCAGTGTGGCGCG
>JAFRQC010000049.1 GCA_017428805.1 Prevotella sp.
ACAGACCGCCATCCTGCTGGCTGACTTCCACCGCCTGCGCGACCGCATGGACGACAGCCACCTGCTGTTCTACCGCGAACTGATGGGGAGCCTCTGCCTGACGATGATGTACGACATCTTCGAGCCGCACGCCCAGCGCGATGCCACCGATACGCATACCGACCGCACAGCCTACATCGTGAAGCAGCTGATGCAGCTGCTCTCCACGGGTATCAGCCGCACGGAGCGTGAGATCACTTATTACGCCGAGCGCCTGAACGTCTCGCCCAAGTACCTCTCCGATACTGTGAAGCGCGTGACGGGCCATAGCGTCAGCTCGTACATCCACCGCCACACCGTACCCATACTGAAAAACTATCTGGGCGACGAGCGTCTGTCGCTCACCCAGATAGCCGAACTGATGGATTTCTCATCGCTCTCCCATTTCAGCCGCTACTGCTCCAAGCATCTCGGCCAGTCGCCCAGCGACTACCGCCAGAGCCTCCAGCCGAAGAGGGAGTAAAGATTGACTTACTTGTTAATCTCTCTAATCACTCTGCAGGGATTGCCGACTGCCATAGAATCAGAAGGGATGTCTTTTACTACTACGCTTCCAGCTCCGATGATGCAGCGGTCGCCGATAGTGACTCCTGGGCAGACTGTTACGCCACCTCCCAGCCAGCAGTCTTCGCCAATGGTTATCGGAGAGCATCGCTCGATGGGCTTGCGACGTTCCATATAATCAATAGGATGGTTGGGCGTCAGGAATTGACAGTTAGGGCCAATCTGAGTGTTGCTGCCAATGGTAATAAGGCCGCCGTCAAGCATGGTGCCATTGTAGTTGATGAACACATTCTCGCCTAATTTGATGCCATGCCCGTGGTCGCAATGAAATGGCGGTGCAACGGTGGAGGATTCAGGAATCCCAGGAATCAATGCTTCAATGGTCTCTCTGTAATCCTCATCCTCAACTGTCATGGTTTGCAGTTTTGCACAAATATGCTTAGCCCTAAAGTAACTCGCCAAGCATTCCTCGCTTGTAAAGTCATAGAACTCCTCACTACGCATCTTTTCACATTCCGTCATAACTCTATATTCTTTATGTTTAAATGATGGAACGTATCAGGAACCAAACGACGGGCACCAGAAGGGCAGGCAGAAGATTGAGCGTCTTGCAGTCCTTCAGGTTCAACAATGAGAGTCCGCTGCCCGTGATGAGCAGTCCACCAACGATCAGCAACTCAGCCATAAGCGCGTCGCTGATGGCGGTACTGCTGATATGGGCAACGAGCCAGAACATGCCCTGCCAGCAGAACAGCACGGGTGCCGCCAAAACCATACCGATGCCGTAAGTAGAGGCGAACACCATCGACGACACGAAGTCGAGCGTGGCATTGGTAAAGAGGAGGGTGTGGTCGCCCTTCAAGGCAGAGATGACTGGTCCGAGCATCGACAGCGGACCGATGCAATAGAGCAGAATGGCTGTTGACAGGCCTTCGGCCAGACGATTACCATTGTTCTTCTTTCCGCGCTGCAACTTGTCAACGAGCCGCTTGAACCGCCCGTCAATGTCGAGTGCCGTACCGATGACTCCTCCTACCGCCAGCGATATGATGAAAAGCACGGGATACTGCGACTGAGGAAAGTGGCTGATGGTGGCATTCAGACCAATGGCCAACGATGCCAGTCCCAATCCTGTGTATAGTACCTCTTTATATTTCTCCTTCACGCCACGATGCAGAAGGCTGCCGATGATGCTGCCTACGATGATGGTGGTAGCATTGACAATTGTTCCTATCATAGTTCTGTTTTGTAAATCTGCTGCGAAGATACGAAATAAATCCCAAAGCATGGTAATTATGCCTTGAGATTTAATGATTATTGGGGATTCAAAGATTCGGAGGGGTGCTAACTAAGGGGCATTAAGATGCCAAGTCACGGTGTTGGAGATGCATCAAAAAACACGTTGTGACTGATTTTGTGCCGAGACCTCCCGTGCTGAAACCCCGATAAACAAAGGCATTTCCAAAGGATACGGGAGGTCTGACGGTTTTTTTGCATGCATCTCATTTATCAGGACTCAGTAGGTCCTGATTTTTTTGTTTTTGGTACGCAAGAAGTTTACCCTATCTAAACTCGGACTTTCCTTAGGGGAAACTCCCACTTTCCTTAGGGCAAACTCCTGAATTCTCGAGAGAATTTCAGAGAAAGGTGCCTCCTTTCTCATAGAAACCAGGCACCTTTCTTGGACTTTGGACTAACCTTTCTTGGCAAAACCATGCTTGTTGTTCGGAGCACGAAGCCTTGATGATCGCAAAATGAAGCTTTCATAATGCCAACACGAAGCCTTGATAATCACAGCAACAAGGCTTTATAATCAGCGGAATGTATAAAATGAAACAGTTACTATGGCACAATCGTGACACAATTTAGGCACTCTGAGAAGATTTTCCTTATATTGTTTGGAAGATTCTGATTTATTGTGTAACTTTGCGACATCAAACTTAATTATTAACATTAAATCCACTTGACTATGGACCAGTTAGACAACATCCAGAATCTCATCTACGGCATCCGCGGCCAGCGCGTGATGCTTGATTTCGACCTTGCAAGACTCTATGAAGTAGAGACCTCTCATCTCAAACGTCAGGTTCGACGTAACATGGAACGATTTGAAGGTGAGGACTTTATGTTTGAGCTTACACGTGAAGAACTTTTAAGATGCCAAATTGGCACCTTAAACAAAGGCAGGGGCCGAGATACCCATCGCTGCCACCTATCTTGAATTAAAGAAGGAAATCGAGGCCGTACGGAGTGAGGTAAACGACATCCTCGCAGATCAGAACGATATCAACGAGAGCACTCGTGCTCAACTGGATGCCATTAGCAATTGCCCGAAGATAATTCCACGATATTAGCTAGCAAGTATCAACTGTATCTACCAACAACAGAACAAATCTGGCATTTACATGCCGGCGGCTTCTGAATTACTAAGAATGAAGGCATAGTGGTAGGGCTGGTTGCCATCGATGGTGTATTGGGGCAAGGTGCGCTGTCCCCAGGTATCGACGCCGCCCACGCCGTGGATGTTGAAATCGACATTGAGATTGACAAAACGACCACGCTGAATGTCTTGGGGATGACGGGGAGCGGCATCAAGATCCTCCTCGCCATAGTCCCAGGCACGGATACAGAGGGGTTGGAAACCGTCGATGCGCACTTTCCCAGAGCCGGAGCCTATCTCAAACCAACGGATGTCGCAACGGTTGCCGTTATCCTGGGGATGGATATACTCGGTCTCGTAGTCCTGAAGCGAGGTCTCGTAGATGCCGAGGAAGGCGGAACGTTTGCGATCAGGATAGTTCTCCCACGGGCCACGACCATAATAGCGGATCTGGGTGAAGTCGGCAGGCAGACGCATTCGCATGCCGAATTTGGGCAGTAGAGGAATTTCGGTTGCCGTAGGACGATAATCCATATCCACTTTGATGCGGCCATCATTGAGGATGGTATAGGTGATGGTCAGGTCTGCCCCCACAGGGAGCGTTGTCTCGCTGATGATTTTCAGACCGTCGTCGCCAGCCTCCGTGCGGAACGATTTATAGGTACGCTTAGTAACGGCATCGCGCCAAACACCTAATCGCTGGGCGAACTGGGCAGCATGCTGATTGTCGTTCTCCGGTTTCCAGAAGTATGGTTCTAACGGACTCGTCAGCATCTCACTGCCATCAACCATCCAACTGACAAGAGCACCTGAGCTGTTAACCGTGACGCTTCCGTGTTCTGTATATGCAACCAGACCTTCAGCCGTCTTTTGCACCTTAGCAGGTTCGCCTCCAAAGGCTGACCAAAATTCCTCCGGCTTTAAGACAAACTGTTCGCGAGCGATGGTATAGTCAGCCTGTGCCCAAGGTGTGTCCTGACGCAGACGGGCATAGACATTCAATATCAACTCCGGTTCATTGTAGGGATAATAGGGGTAAGGAATCTCGAATTTGTCTCCATGTAGAATGGGGATACAGCCCGACACCAGTTCACCGTTGTGATAAACTTCGCAATAATAATCGTATTCATCGAGCTCAGTAAAGAAATCCCGATTGATAATTCGGATAGAGTCACCTTCTTGTTTAAACGCAATAGGCTGATAGACATATTGCACCTCATAGTAATGGGGATGGGGTTTACGGTCAGGCGCAACGAGGCCGTTGATGCAGAAAGGTCCGTCGTTAGGCTGGTCACCATAGTCTCCACCGTAGAAAAATGGATAATGGATAATGGATGATGGATAATTATCCATTTTCAATTTTCCATTTTCAATTGGATATAATCCCTGGTCCACCCAGTCCCAGACGGCGGCGCCGGCAATACTGCTGTCGGCGTAGATGACATCCCAATACTCCTGGAAGTTACCCATCGAGTTGCCCATGGCGTGGGCATATTCGCGGGCGATGAGCGGTTTTTCGGTTTCCTTCTCGGCTTCGGCCTTGAGCACGTCGGGTGTGGGATAGCCGAAGTCGTGAAGCGCCGAATAACGCGGATGGCAGTCGTAGAAAGGCAGACGGGTGCTATCAAGGGCTACTACTGTATCGTACATGGCCTGGATGTTTGGCCCCACACCACCCTCGTTTCCGAGGCTCCAGAGGATGACGCAAGGATGGTTGAAGTCGCGTTTGACCAAGGACTCCGCGCGGTCGATATGGGCGTCTTTCCATGCAGGGTCTTCGCCCATCTCATGATTGGCATAACCATAACCATGCGACTCCTGATTGGCCTCATCCATGACGTAGATGCCCCAACGGTCACAAAGTTCATAAAGGTATTCACGGTCAGGATAGTGGCTGGTGCGCAGGAAGTTGATGTTGGCCTGCTTCATCAGCCGTAGATCCTGTTCGTAGGTCGCATCATTGACATAGCGGCCTGTACGGGGATGATGGTCGTGACGATTGACGCCACGCAGCTTGACGTTCTTGCCGTTGATTTTAAATACCTCACCGACACATTCCACCTTCTTCACGCCCAAGTGGTAGTCAAAATGTTCGATGACGTTGCCCTTATCGTCCTCCAGTTCCACACTAAAAGGATAGAGGTTCGGTTTCTCGGCTGACCAAAGCTGCGGGTGGTTCAGCACGTGATTGATGGTCACACTGACGGTGTCGCCCGCCGCAAGTGCCATCACGGGGGCTGACAACTCCTGTCCGTCCATCTTCAGCACGGCGCGCAGGTCCTTCGCCTTTATTTTGCCCATATTACAGAGGCTGACGGTGGCCGTGACATCAGCCTGGCTATAGTCGGCATTGGGAATCGCTGTCACGTGGTAGTCGGCGATGTGTACCAGCGGTCGCACCCACAGCTGCACGGACCGGAAGATGCCAGACAACCGCCACATGTCCTGATCCTCGAGGTAAGAGCCGTCGCTCCAGCGATACACCTCGACGGCCAGTTTGTTCCTGCCCTCCCTCATATATTTCGTCACATCGAACTCGGCGGGTGACATCGAGTTCTGGCTATACCCCACTCTCTGACCGTTCACCCAGACATACATCGCCGAGTGGACACCACCGAAGTGGAGAATAAGATTCTGACTGAGCATCTCCTTGGTCACATCGACAAAAGTGACATACGAGCCCACGGGGTTGCGGTTGTCATAGGCCGTCCAGTCGCGCGGCGGTTCGGTAGTCACACTGGGGCGGTTGCGCACAAATGGGTAATTGATATTAATATAAATAGGTGTACCGTAGCCTTGTGTCTGCCAATTACCAGGCACAGCGATTTTGTCCCATCCGCTGACATCGTAGTCTTCCTTGTAAAAGTCCGCAGGCCGCTCGTCGGGGTTCCTGCTCCATTGGAAGGCCCACTGCCCATCGAGGCTCACGATTTCCTTGCACTCCTTCTCCCGCGACGGCAGTTGCAGCGTCGCATGATAAGGCAGTTTGTTGATGCCAAGTACTGCGGGATTCTCCCAGTCACGAACTTGTGCCTGTGCCGCTACGGACAGCACTGATACTAATAGGACAATGACTCTTTCCATATCTTATTTTATTTCAATATCTCCATATCCCATGCGCTCGCCCTCTGCCAGACGGTCGGCATTGCGATCCATATTATCTTTTAAATTCTGCTGCGAAGATACAAAATAAATCCCAAAGCAAGTTGATTATGCCTTGGGATTTATGATATTTTGGGACTTCAGCCTTCCTACGCCGGATTAAACTTCTCCTTCGGCTGCTTGCAACGAGGACACTTCCAGTCATCGGGCAGGTCTTCGAAGGCGACACCGTCGTGCTCTGCGGGGTCATAGACATAGCCACAGATGGAACAGACATACTTGCCGGAGGCTACCTGGTTGGAGAAATCAACTTCGGCCAGAATGGTCGGCACTGGATTATCCAGATCCATCACGCGCTTGGCCTCCAGATTCTCATAGCCCTGCGGGGTGTGGGTGCCGCAATAGACAGTGGGATGGTTGCGGATGAACTCACGCACGCGGTTCTGCGTCTCACGGGCAGCTGGTAGGTCGTCAAAAACGATAGACAACTTGTCCTCGTAAAGTGCTTCGTCCACATAGGTGATGTCGCCGTGAATCATATAGAACAGATCGTCCATCTCCACTACGATGATGCTGTTGCCCTTGGTATGGCCTTTGGCCTTGATGTAGTAGATGCCGTCGGCTATCTTTTGGCTTTCGGGGAAGTTGTAGTAGACACCATCGGTATAGCTGACGGGAACGAGGTTCGTGAGTCCCTGAAGCTCCACAGCATCCATCTCCTCCTGGTTCACATAGATCTTCGCATTGGGGAAACTTTTCAGTTCGCCGGTGTGGTCAGCATGCTTGTGTGTAACCAGTATTTTCGTCACCTGCTCAGGCTGGTAGCCAAGGGCCTTGAAGGCATCCATATAGCTGCAGATGTCCTTGCCTGTATAGATGGGCGAGTTCTCGTCGGGCACTTCCTCTGGAAAGCCTGCAGGCAGGCCGGTATCCACCAGAATCACCTCGCTGCCCGTGTCAATCAGATAGTTCTGAAGAGTGCCGCGATAGCGGATGTTCTTATCAAACTTGTCTTGTCCTTCCTCGCCTCCGAACACGAAGGGCTGGGTATAGAATCCGTCCTTACGGAATTTTACTGCTTTGATTGTCATAACAATGTTTATTTAGTTATTCTTCTACTGGTACGAATTTCTCTTTCTTACGCTTGCAGCGGGGGCAGCGCCATGTGTCGGGCAGTTCCTCAAAGGGAGTGCCGGGAGGGATGTTCTGCTTGGGGTCGCCCTTTTCAGGGTCGTAGATGTATTTGCAGGGGCATTTGAACTTTGTCATATCATTCTTTCAATTAAGCGGGTTGCCACTTGCAGCGGACGGGCGATACAATCGCACCCTCCTTTTTTAACTCTGCAAAAGCCTTGTCAACCTCTTTGCGGTCGATACCTGTGATTTCCACAATCTTACCAGCGTTCACGGGAGCACCGAACTCACGCATGGCCTGTAATACCTTCTCTTTCATAATTCAATTCCTTTAATTAGTGTAATTAGTGGTCGAAAAATTAGAGTTGCATTATCAGCCAGTTCTGTGCGCCAATCTTCTCAATCATCTCGAGTGCGCCCTGACTCCAGTAGAGGTCTTCTTCCTCGTCGGCCAGATAGGCTTTCAGGATGTCGAAGGTGAGATAATCCTCTGTAACAGAACCCATGCATTTGCGCAGCAGCTCCACACCTGGCTCCTGAATCTTCAGGTCCTCCTTGATGTATTCAATGGGGTCGTAGCACAGCGCGCGAGCTTCGTGCTTCTCCACCTTCACCTCGCCGCCCAGGTCGAGGATGCGGTCGATGAACTTCTCCACCCATTCCATCTCCTCCGTGTAGTGGCCGATGTACTTCTCGCCCAGCTTTGTAAAGCCCTGAGCCTTGAAAATCTGTCCCTGTACCTTGTGTACGAATGCGCCCTCTGAGAGGCCTGTTACGAAGAACTGTAATGCTTCGATTGATTTCTGCTTGTCCATAATCTGAATTGTTTTAAAGTGAATATTAATGTTATTTGTTATCTGGTGCAAGGTCAGTGCAAACCGAATGCAGAAAGCTCGCTTTATGCTGAGGTGCAGCCTGACTTCGCAGTGTGATTTCAATCACGCTGCAAAGTTACGACATATTTTTCATCCGATTGCAAGCCCAAACGAAACAAAAACCGACCAAAACGAAACAAATTCATTTTTTTGTTGTATCTTTGCAGCGAAATAGTGACATTATGTACAGCTTGAAAGAATTTTGGCAACTGAGAAACCTACCTTTTCCCGAAGGTGAGTGGGATGGAAACGTTATCTGTCTGGAGACTAACGCTGAGTGGTCATTCGGCGCGAACGAGACGCACGGCTTCTTGTCTTGCTATATCTATACGATTGTCACGCGAGGCTGGCTTACCATATTATATAATAATAGCGAACTGACGCTGCACAAGGGCGACCTCTATACATATTCGCCAGGCTTCGAGATAACCATCCTCTCGTCCTCCAGCGACTACAGCGGCATCTGCCTGCTGGGCGACGAGCACTTCACGCTCAGTCTGCCCACGGTGCGCGACGCCATCCGCACAGCCTACTTCACGGTGGTAGAACTCACCTCGCCCATACTCCCGTTGAAGGCTGATGACTTTCGCCGTCTGCGCGAACTGATGCAGATGATGATTCACTATCAGCAGATGGGGCTTCCCCTGGCCAACGACAGTCTGCGGATGCTCTATAACCTCTTCCTCACCGACCTCTCCACCGTCCAGCAGCACAGCATCCGCGAGCACCGTTTTCCCAAGCGCGTCGAAGAAATCTTTCTCGGATTCCTCGGGCTGTTGCCCCAGCATTTCGAAGAGCACCACGACATCGGTTTCTATGCATCGGAACTCTGCATCACCACCACTTATCTCTCTCGCGTCGTCCGTCAGGTGTCTGGAGGCCGCACCGTCGTTGACTACATCAACCAGATGCTACTGATGGAGGCCACCTTCCTGCTGCGCCAGACCTCGCTGAGCATCACCCAGATCTCCGACCAGCTCCATTTCGCCGAAGTCACCACCTTCACCCGTTTCTTCAATAGAATGAAAGGAGTGAACCCGAGGGAGTTCAGGAAGGGAAAATAAACAAGTATTCAAGATAAATGATAAAAACCTACATCAGATTTGCAGTCCTTTCGCTCTTTGCTGTATTGCTGACAGCTTGTAGCAAGGACGATACGGACGATGACCAGCCGCCCCAGGATGTCACGCGCTGGGAGTGTATCCTGTTTGGCTCATACCCTACCAACGAGGTGGTCAGCGGCAGCTTTGATGCTGTGGATGACTATGCGTTGGTGGAAGGCGATGTGATTGTAGATGCCACACTCTACAACCAACTGGAGAATGCCCAATGGACTGACGACGATACGGAGATAGACGGTAAGCGCTACCACAGGCTGAACGCCGCAGGTGCCGTGAGCTATTCCAACAACAGCCCGCAGCATTACCGTTGGACTGACGCCAATGCCTGGCACTACTTTGCCTACGCCCCCATCAAATGGCGCATCCTTAAACAGACAGGCGACAAAGCCGTGCTGTTAGCCGACCGCATGCCCGACACCTGCCCCTTCAACGACACCTATATCGATACCAGTTGGAATGACTGTTCGCTGCGCCATTGGCTGAACAGCGAGTTCATGAGCCGCGCCTTTACAGAGACGGAAATCGCCGCCATTGAGGAGACGGATGTCAAGAACGACCCCAACTACTATTTCAGCACTGACTGTGGGCCTGACACCAAGGACCGCGTATTCGTCCTTTCAGAAAGCGAGACCTTCTCGTCGCCCTTAGCTGTGGAGTACGGCTTCTCCGACATAGACAGCGGCAACGATCCTGCCCGCCGTTTCCGCTCAACGCTCTATGCCAAGTGTCGTGGTGCCTGGTGGTCGCCGGTGGATCATTACCTCGGTGTCTCCTTCTGGTTCATGCGCACCGTAGGCTACACAAAGGCCAACGTCGTATATGTCGGTGAATCGGGTGACACCTACAACCGGGGGATTGTGGTCACCTGCAACGATTCTGCCGTCTTGCCGGCCATCACGCTCAATCTCTCGAAAGCCGACTATCAGTCAGCGCCCCCCGTTTATTCCACCGATATCATTCAGTAAGCTATGGACAACAAAACAAAGATATACACCTGCCTCGTATGGCTTCTGATGCTGGGAGCTGTGACCACGTCGTGCAGCAAAGACGACGAGGGCGGCGGCGACTCTCCCTATGAGGAACGATATACTGGCGATGCGTATAAGGACTTGCACAGTCCTTGGGTAGAGAATCCCAGTCTGATGATTCACTTCACGCAGTGGGATTGTGTCCTGTTCGGCTCATACCCCGCCAACGAGGTTATCAGCGGCAGCTTCGATGCTGTGGATGACTATGCTCTGGCCCAAGGCGACGTGATTGTAGATGCCTCACTCTTCAGCCAACTGGAGAATGCCCAATGGACGGATGACGACACGGAAATCAACGGTACGCGCTATCGACGGCTGAACGGTTCTGGTGCTGTCACCTGTTCCACAAACAGAGAGCAGCATTACCGATGGGCCGACCCCGATACCTGGCACTATTTTGCCTACGCCCCCGTGAAGTGGCGCATCCTGAAAATCAGCGGCACCAAGGCTGTGCTACTGGCCGACCGCATGCCCGACACCTGTCCTTTCCACGATAAGGAAGAAGCAGTGAACTGGAGCAGGAGCCACCTGCGCCAATGGCTTAACGATGAATTCTACACCCGCGCCTTCTCCAATGAGGAACGCACGGCCATCGAAACTACCGACGTCAAGAATCCTGCAAACCCTCACTACGGTACCGACTGCGGGCCTGACACGCAGGACCATGTCTTCATTCTCTCAAACGATGAGGTTTTTGCCTCTTCGCTGGCTTCCGACTACGGCTTCTATGCAGGCAGCGGCATCGACGATTCCGCCCGCCGTTTCCGCTCTACGCTCTATGCCAAGTGCCGTGGTGCCTGGTGGTCATCGGTTGAGGGCTATCGTGGCAATTCCTTCTGGTTCATGCGCACCAGCGGCTATACATCCAGCAGCATCACCTATGTCTGTGACTTCGGCTATCTGTATAACCAGGGTACCGCCGTCACCTGTGATGATGCCGCCGTGCTGCCAGCCATCACCGTCGATCTGGAAAAAGCCAGTTACCAGAAGACCACTTCCGTCGAATCCACAGACGTGAATAACTGACTTTTTTATTTCTTTTGTTGATTCGGCTTCGGCAAGTCACCTGTGCGGGTGAGTTTGAAATCTGTGGCAGAGAACCACTGGGCGCGGCAGGGCTGGCCTGTGAAGTCTTCATCGGAAGAAAGGCCGTAGGCTATGGAGTTGCCAGAGACCACGATGTTGTCGATACTGATGTTAAACCAACCCATATCAGGCACACCGTTTTGGGGCTGCTCATAAACAGGGATGGACTTGAGCATCGTGCTGTCGCCGATAGCATATACGCAGGGGCCGGGACCTTCCGCTCTGACTGCACAGTCCAGACGATATACGCCAGGCTCGACGGCCTCCTTGCGCTCTGCCTGAAACACTTGCTCACAATTCTCATTATAAACATCCAGGAAGCGCACATTGTGATTGCCGTTATAGTATCCGCTGTAAGTATAATGGTCGCAGTTCTCCGCCTTGATCAGGTCCCAGCCGCCCTTGCGCAGGAAATTCTTGTCCTGATGACTCATCGTCACACCTTGATAGGAATAAATCTCCTCCATTTCTACATTATAATGCGTTTTCTCCTGCTGCTGAATCCAGATGAGTGCAGGGAACAGACAGCACAGCGACGCCACCCACAGCACGATCCACAGGATGCGCTGTCCGATGCCCATGGGTTGCACCTTGCCAGCCCTGGAGAACAGCATGTGGCCGATGGCATAGATAGGTATGGAGAGGGCGAGCAGCACACCGACGATGAAGGTTATGACTATCCAGGGGTGGATGTTGATCAGTTCGCCCAGATTCAGATACTCGATGTCGAAGGGCAGGTTCACATGGGTTGCCGAAGGAACGGTAAAGACAATGACAAGTGACACGATGACGAGCAACAGGGAAATCAACAGCCCCACTCCTACTATCGAGGCAATGACCACGAAGAAGGCGGCAACGATCGAGAACAACACGAACAAGAGCGTACCCAAGCAGCCACGGTTGGGTCGTGCCGTCTGCTTGTTCTCTACCACAACGTCCGCCAGATTCTGCGGCGTCACTTCCTTGCCTTCCATCTGCAACAGTTGTTCTGGCGTCTTCGCTTCAGGCACGACAATGGCCATCACGATGTAGGCGATGATGCCCACACCATAGAACAACACGAGCAGCACGGTCAGCAGTCGCCACCATACAGCATCTGAATTCGTGTAGGCAGCCAGACCAGAAAGCACACCTGCCACCATCTTGTCATTAGGGTTACGGTAGAGTTTCTTACCGGCAGTCCTTGCGCGTACATTATCACATATATCCTGGGCAGCCGAGCGGAAAGACTCATACTTATGTCCGTCCTTTCTCCCGCTATCAGTTCCCTCGTTGTCTGTCAGTTCCTCAGGTTTACCGATGCGGGTGATGATGTCCTTCACGTGATCGATGGTAATGGCCTCGACACCCTGTTGGTTCAGTTCTGCAAACAGCTCCGCGATGCGGGCCTCGATGTCGTTGACGATTTCATCACAGCCCTCCTGTTTTCCGAATGAGGAACGGAGCGACTCGATATATTCCTGCAGCATTTCATAGGCATCCTCATCGATCTGGAAGAGTCGCCCGCACAAATTTATGGTGATATTCTTTTTCATATCTTTACTTATTTAGCTTTTTTACTTTTTTACCTTTTCACTTTTTCACCTTTTCACCTCTAACAATTGTGGTGTGATGTTCTTAAGATAATTAATGGTGTTGGCGAGTTCCGTCCAGGCACCGTCGAGGCCTTCGAGGAACTTTTCACCCTCAGGACTGAGGGCATAGTACTTGCGGGGAGGACCCTGCGTTGATTCCTGCCACTCGTATTGCAGCAGTCCGTCGTTCTTCAGGCGGGTAAGCAGCGGGTAGAGCGTACCCTCCACCACGAGCAGTTCCGCTTTCTTCAGTTGTTGGATAATGTCACTGGCATACGAAGGACGGTGCTTCAGGAGCAGCAACACGCAGTACTCCAGCATCCCTTTCCGCATCTGTGACTTGGCATTCTCGATATTCATTTGCTTGCGTATTAAATGATTCCGGCTGCAAAGATAGGCAAAATCTTAGTACCTTGCAATACATAGTACAATGTTTTTGCCAAGTATTATACTTATTTAACACTTTACGCATGATTTCTTGATGTAACAAGGGCGATAAGCAACCCCTGTTACATCAAGAAATCAATGCCGAGGACGAATCGCGGATGGCTGTGGAGGAAGTCGTGCCCCCAAAGATAGATGTTCCAGTTCTTGAAGGTGTAGTACACTCCGGCGGCGGGTTCCAGATCCTGATTGAAACGCCAGGAGTGGACAGCACCGATCAACGGAGTAAGCGACCGGTTCTTTTTCAGAGGGATGGTGTAACCCAGATATTCGTAGTTGGAATAGACGTCGTCTGCACCGTCGTTGATAATCCACCAGGTGTTTGAACACCAGAACAGACGTTCGTCGCCAGTAATTGCACCTTTCAGATAGAGCCCGGATGTGAGATAGGAGAACTTGAAACTGTCGTTGAGATTGAATGAGGGGATAACCTCTGCGCCAATGTTAAACCACTTGCTGGGTTTCACGCCAAAGCGGACGAGGGCGCCCCAATAAGCACAACCTGGACCCGTGTAGAGGTCGATACCGGTGTCGAAGTGGTCACTCAGGCCGTATTGGAAGGTGGTGTAGGTCTCCTGGTGGTTGATGCCTGGCCGCACTTTCAGCGAGGTATAGCCATAGAGCCTCCCCTCGCCTGCCGTTCCTGCATAGTAGGGAATCTGGGCGAAGGCTCGGACTGAGACCGACAGCCAAAGGCAAAGAAGAATGTAGAACTGCTTCATCACTACAAAGTTACTACTTTTTTCCGCTTCTCCCCTACTACCTTATTTATAATTACAAATGTTTAACGTTTGGGGCGGTTGTATCTCATGCAGACTATGCAGATTTTTGCAAATGATATGCGTATTCTGCTCGTTTAATGTTTTTTAAAGGAGCGGGAGGCGCGCAGTTGATGGTTTCTTCATAACTTTGCAATAGATTATGACACAATCATCAAATTATAAACAATTTTAAAACAAAATGAGAAAAACTACTCTTTTACTGATGCTGTCTGTATGCGGATTCATCTCTGCCTCTGCTCAGACCGCTACCAAGATGGAAGCCGAAAGCGCTACCTACGAGAATTGCAAACTCATCGAAGATGGGAAGTATTCAGAAGGCAAGGCCCTCGAACTGACGGAGAGCAATGCCAAGATCACCTTTACCTTTGCGGCTGCCGAAAGCGGCAAGTACAACGTTATCGTCGGCTACGACGGACTGTATGGCGACAAGGTGGTCAATCTGTCTGTCAATGGCAACGCTGCCACCTTCAACACGACGGAGAAAGGCCCAGGCGAGGCCGTTGCCGGTCCCTACCTCATGAATCAGGGCGACAATACGATCGAGATCACCCCCAACTGGACCTGGTTCCGCATCGACTACATCACCGTAGCCAATAGCGAGAGTGCCGTGCAGTTCGACATCGCCCAGACGCCTGTTGACGCCAATGCCTCAGACGCTGCCAAGACCGTCTATACCTTCCTCTACGACAACTTCGGCAAGAAGACCATCTCGGGTATCATGACCGGCGACATGGAGACGGCCAATGGCGACGTCACCCAGCATGCCGATGTGCAGGCCGTCTATCAGGCTTCAGGCAAGTATCCCGCTCTCGTGGGCTTCGACTTTATGAATGCCACAGGCCTCAACGAGTCAGATGCCTGGTACAAGGAATACACCGACAAGAGCATCGCCCTCGCCAAAGACCTCTACCGCCGTGGCGGACTGCCCGCCTTCTCATGGCACTGGCGCGACCCCAGCCGCAAGACGGGCGAGTTCTACAGTAACAATCAGGTCGCAACGCCATGCACCGTGAAGATTTCCGAAGCCATGAACGCCGACGGCTCCTGGAACACCTCGTCAGAGCTCTATCAGAACATCGTCAAGGACATCCATACCGTCGCCGACTACTTCCTTGATCTGCAGAACGAAGGTATGGCCTGCATCTTCCGTCCGCTCCATGAGGCCAGCGGAGGCTGGTTCTGGTGGGGAACAGACGGCGGTGCCAACTATGCCAAGCTCTATCAGCTCATCGTCGATGAGATGGTCAACGTGAAGGGCGTCCACAACGTCATCTGGGTTTGGAACCCCTGTAACGTCGAGGATGCCGACTGGAATCCTGGCGAGACCTATTACGATGTCGTTTCCATAGACATCTACAATGCCGACTATGACTACTCCAGCAACTATGTCGCCTTCGACAAGCTCAAGACCCTCACCGCCGGCAAGAAGATCATCGCCCTGTCAGAGAACGGCCCCATCCCCGATATCGACAAGGAGTTTGAGGAAGACGCTGTCTGGTCGTGGTGGATGCCCTGGTATCAGACGTGGGGAGGCAACTTCGTCGATAAGACCAGCAAGGAAGAGTGGACCAAGTGTATGAGCGATGATCGTGTCATCACCCTCGAAGACCTTTCCGCAGGCTGGCCCACCGCCATCCTCTCTCCTCGTTCCTCGTTCCTCATTCCTCGTGGAGAGGCCATCTACGACCTCCAAGGTCATCGCCTCGCAAACATTCCCTCCAAAGGCCTCTACATCCAGAACGGCAAGAAGCAACTGGCGAAATAGACAAGACATACAATCATACAAAAAGCGCGGCTCACTTCGAGCCGCGCTTTATTAATTTTGGTTTATCAGAAGTTGGTATCACATGCTTTCCTTCAATATCTCCGTAATATCCTCTTTTGTCAGATCCAGATATCCTGCAGGATAGACAACGGTGGTTTCAGTGATGCCGGGAATCATGTCGGCGGTGGCGCCGAGTTCACTGATGGTGAGTGGCAGACCGATCTCCAGCATCCAGTCTTTCAAGGCTTGCAGACCCTTTTCGGCCAACTGCTCATCTGTCAGGCCGTCACCGTTGATGTTCCACACACTCTTGGCGAAGCGCACAAACTTAGGCAGACCGTTCTTCATAGCCCTGCGATAGTAGGCCATAGAGACAGAAGCCAGCGCATAACCATGAGGAGCGTGCGTCCAGGCTCCTACGCTATGACCAATCATGTGTACCATCCAGTCCTCTTTTTTGCCAAGTCCGATGAGGGTATTCAATGCCCAAGTGGCCGTCCACATGATATTCGAACGTGCCTCATAGTCCTGCGGATTCTTCACGGCGATGCGACTGCTATGGATCACTGAGCGCATCAAGCCCTCGGCGAGATAGTCGCTGGTGTTGTCGTCGAAATCAGAGAAGTACTGTTCCATGATGTGGTTCATGATGTCGTAGATGCCGGCCTTCATCTGGTTGTCGGGCACGGTCATCGTGAACTTCGGGTTCAGGATAGAGAACTTCGGCATCAGGCGGCTGTCGAACACATGGCCCATCTTCAGCGTGTGCTCCGCATCGATAATCACCGTGCCGGCATTCATCTCCGAGCCTGTTCCTGCCATCGTCAGGATACAGGCCACGGGCAACAGTTTCTGGTCGGCATCGGGCTGTTCCTGTTTCAGCCAGAACTTGTCCCAATAGTCGCCGTCATAATAGACCGAGGCAGCTACTGCCTTCGAGTAGTCGCAAACGCTGCCACCGCCGAGAGCCAGAATCAGATCTATCTCATTTTCGCGAGCAATCTTCACGCCCTCGTTCAGTTTCTCCAATGTGGGATTGGTCATCACGCCGGGGTTCTCTACGATGGTCTTGCCTGCCTCCTTCAGGATGGCTATCACCTGGTCGTAGATACCATTGCGTTTCACACTGCCGCTGCCGTAGTTCAGCAGCACCACTGGGCCATAGCCTTTCAGCTCGTCCTTGAGGAAGTTCAAAGACTCATCACCAAAATACAACTTGGTGGGGTTGTAGTAAGAAAAGTTGCCTAACATAATCGTATCTGCTTATATTTTCCCTACCAATGCTATCACCTTCTGTTTGGTTTCCTCTGTCTTTTGCTCGTCAATCTTGGCAGAGACAAAGCCCATGTTCTCGACTTGCCAGTAGTTGCAGATGTCGCGGAACTCGGCAGTGGCTCCGTCATAGACACCAGGAGAGTAGGATGACATCAGCAGCGCCATCTTCTTCACGTTGGCGGGTTTGTTGACGCAGTACATGCGCTGGATGGGAGCCTGAATCTGGGCGCAGAGCGTAAAGTAGTAGATTGGCGCAGCCAATACCAGCACCTCGGCCTCGTTCATCAGCGGATAGAGTTCCTGCATGTCGTCATTCTGGATGCAAGCTCCATTGCCTTTAGTATGACAATACTCACAGGCCAAGCAGCCTGCAATCTTCTTCTTCGACACATTCACCAGTGTCACTTCATGACCTGCTGCCTCAGCAGCCTTCTTGTACTCTTCCGCCATCCAAGCGGTGTTGCCATTGGCTCTCGGAGAGCCTTGTAAAATCAGAATCTTCATAATCGTATTTGTTTTAATATTCGTAGAGTTTGATGTGTAATACCTTCCATTCGCCGACACCGATTCGGGCGTGACGGCCTTGATGGGTTTGGTCACCGTTATGGCGGCGGAGGTACTGCATCGTACCGTCATCAGCGATTGATACTTCATCGACGGAAAGGAGACCGAGACGCTTACCACTAAAACGCTTGTTCGCCTTTTGACTTGTGTTTCCACCTGCTTCTGCGAAACCGTCTTCGCCTAATGTCTTTTGTTGTTCTTGTTGCTTTTCGGTAGGAGTTTTAAAGTCGATGACCACGCCGCTGCCTGCCAAAAGGTAGTCATATTTGCCAAGACGGATGAGCATGGCACCGCCCTCAGGCCATGTTGTGCCGTCGGTGGCACGGGGATCCCAAGGAAGAGTGAAGTAATGGCGACAGGTCATTACCACATTGTCATCATTGATGATACGCTCACGGTCGGTTTGGTCAAACAAAAGTCCCCAGGAACCTCCTCCACCCCCTCCAGAGGAGGGGAACTTGAATACTTGACGAAGCAGACTATATGCTCTTGAAACCGATTCCGTTTCTTTTGGACTCGCCTGGTCGATGGCGAAGGGTGAGAAGCCTATAGCCTGATGCTCGCCGAAGGCATAGAGGGCGCGGACACCACTATTCTCGCAGCATCGGCTTTCTGGGATAAAGAGGCGGTTTTTAACATTCTTGCGTCCCGTTGGTAGCAAGCGACCAGAGGTCGAGCGTTCTCCATCTTGTGGTCGCAAAGGCATCGCATATTGCGCACACCACGACTTGAAGCCTGTGTCGTAGATATCAGGGGCCAACATGTCGATGCTGGGTGCGCCCTCATGCCAGAAGTCGATGAGATGAGCCAACGGCCCTGCAGACGGATATTCGCCAGGACGACGCCCACGACTGTTCATAGCAGCATTCACATAGAGCGGCATGTCGTGGATCTCACGGGCCGCTTTAGCCAGATGCTCCACATAGCGGGCGTAACTCAGTGCCATAAACTTCTCGTCGGCATACTCATCCGTGCCGTAACGTTCTGCCCACTTCTCTTTCAGGTATGCCTTTTCAGCCAACGGCGAATGGTCGCGTGCCGACTCCAGCATACCAATTTCGTTCTCTATCTGCATCATGATGACCACCTCACGCTGCGGGTCTTTCTCGCGGATATGTCGCATGAGTGCTGAGAATGCCTTCAGGTCGGCCTGTAGCACATTATCGCTGAAACAAGATGCTATCTCCATTTGCTTCCCTTCGGCAGTCATCGCCCGTGGGAACCGCTTCGTGTCCTGCTTGAACCAGCCAGGAGTATAGCACGACATCGAGTTCTTCCACACACCGAACCAAAGGAACACCACGTGCAAATGCTCCTGCCGCGCCATATCGATAGTACGGTCGATGAGCGTGAAGTCAAACTGCCCTTCTACTGGTTCCATCAGTTCCCAATAAGCTGGCACGAGCACCGTGTTCAGTCCCAATGCCCGCATCCGTGGCATCACCTCGTTGATATCCTCTACAGATGTAGCAGCAGAATTGCTTAACTCACCACCAAGTATTGGACAAGGTAGGTTAGACAATCTATCGGTAGCCATAACAGCCAGTACCGATACTAATGCGAAGAATAGCAAATTAAACCTTTTATTTATCATGTTTCAGCGGATTTTGACTTCATATAATCTGCAGGACGGATGCCGAACTGTTTCTGGAAGCATTTGGAGAAGTATGACGGATTGGAGAATCCCACCATATAGCCCACTTCGCTTACCAGATAACCTCCGTCGTGCAACAGCTGGGCGGCCCGTTTCAGTCGTACGATCTGAATCATCTCGTTAGGTGTCACGTCCGCCAAGGTCTTGATCTTTGCAAAGAGTCCGCTGCGGCTGATGTTCAGTCTGTCGGCGAGGAAATCAACGTTGAGGTCTGAATTAGAGAAGTTCTCCTCAATGATCTTGTTCATACGGATCAGGAAGTCGTTGTCTGTCGGATTCTGTGCAATCTCCGTCACGGGTTCCAGCGGCTGGGTAGAGAACTTCTCCATCAGGCGACGCCTTATCTGAAGGATGTTGCGAATGCAGGCTTCAAGATATTGCACGGAGAAAGGCTTCTCAATGTAGGTGTCGGCACCTACGTCCATACCTTCCACCTTCGAGTCATCATCGGTCTTGGCGGTGAGCATCACGAACGGGATGTGACTTGTCAGCTGGTTGCTGCGCACCCTTCTGCACAGTTCGACTCCATCCATCCGAGGCATCATCCAATCGCTGATGATGATGTTAACCTCGTGCTTCTCCAATTGGTCAAGTGCCTCGATGCCGTC
>JAFRQC010000050.1 GCA_017428805.1 Prevotella sp.
CACTGTTTCTTCGGTACGCATCTGCTCACAGAGAGTTATTTTAAAGGTCACACAGAAATCACAGAAATCACGGAAAGACCTAAAGGTCAGATTGAAATCACTGAAAGATTCCCTACATCCTATGCGCAGCCCGTGCCGGAGACACTTTCTGTGATTTCTGTGATTTCCGTGTGCCCCAAAAAGTCTGTCTGTGTGGTGGAGGCAGAGAAGACGGCGGTGATTATGTCGGAGGTGTATCCGGAGTATGTGTGGTTGGCGGCGGGTGGACTCGGGGAAGTGCAGACCGAGAAGTTCCGGCCGCTGCGTGGTCATAAGGTCATACTCTTCCCGGATACTGATCCTGACGGCATCGCGTTCAAGCGCTGGTCGGAAGCCGCCACGACTGTCATGAATCAGGTCTTCTGGGAGGCCTCTCCGCCCATCCGTGTCTCGCCACTCCTCGAAACACACGCCACTCCCGAACAGAAGCAGGCCAAGATAGACCTTATAGACTTTTTGTTTTAACTACGGATTTTACGGATTATACGGATTTTTAATTTCATTAGAATGACAGAAAAAGCACTGAGAGAACTATTACAGTTGATTAACCAGCCGGGGGAGCCCGTGAAGCCGTTCGAGATACGCTCCTACGGCAAGTCGGAACTGGCCATGCTCTACTTCCCTGATGCCAAGACGAAGAAGGGAGCTATGAACAACCTCAACTATTGGATTGACTACAATGGTGAACTGCGTGAGAAGCTGCGTGCCCAGAACTCGCCGCACAATGCCCACCGCTACACCCGTCGTGAGGTGGAACTCATCGTTGAATATCTTTGTGAGCCATAATGACCTCAATACGCACGAAACGTCACTAAAAGTAACAGCCGGTTCTTCAGAATGTTGTAATTTCGCATTGTCAAAGCAAGGTCGGACGAGGCCTCGAGAAACTACGGCACTTTCTCCCAGAATAATCCGTTTATTCCCCCGGAAAAAGCCGTTCTTTCTTCCCGACTGCACCGCGACACGAAGTCTGGCAGGGATGTTATTTTGATGGAAGGAAGGTGAGGCGGAGGATGGTAGTGGTGTCGGGAGTGACACGAAAACGGTTGTCGGTACGGAGGCCGACGAGCCAGAGAATGGTGTCGGTGGCATCGGTGACGACGAGTTGACGGCGCTTTTCAAGGACGGAAAGTTTAAGGTCGGTGAGGAAGTCGCTGACGAGGCGATGGCCAGACATACCGAAGGGGCAGAAGGCGTCACCCTCGTGGACAAGACGGAGAGTTAATGGGAATTGAATCTTTGATTGATCAAGTGTGGCACAATCAGATGTCTTTGAGACGGTTATGACGGATGTTGATTCAACTTTTAAGAGGCGCTGATCGGATGTGCGGTAGTTGCCGGGCTCGGGAATATGAAGAGGAGGAAGAGGCGAAGAAATGGGCTCGACGATGAGGCGGTCGCGATCGATGACGAGGGTGTGAGAGAGGGAAGAGAACACCTTGCCGGAGGTGGAATCGAGACTGTCAATCAGTTGGTCGATTTGAGAGCGGTTGAAGCCCAGAGGCGAGAGGAGTTCGTGAAGGAGGCAGAGGGGAGAGGGAGATTGTTTGATATCCGAAATAGGGAGAGAAAACGGAGGCACATTCCCTTCCGCACATTGCGCTACAGAGGCGTTGTAGAGCTTTTCAGCTTCGGAGAGGTAGGCGGCGGAGCGGGCGATGTTATCGGAGGCGGTGGGAGAGAGCTGATTGAGAAGGGGAATCAGGTGCAGACGGATTTTGTTGCGGAGGACATCATCGACGAGGTTGGTGGAGTCGGTGACGTAGTCTTGGCCGATGGAATCGAGATATTGGAGGATGTCCTGACGGCTGACGCAGAGCAGAGGACGGACAATGTGGCCGTTGCGGGGACGGATGCCCGTCAGACCGTGAATGCCTGCACCGCGGAGGAGGTTCATCAGGAAGGTCTCTACGGCATCGTCACGATGATGGGCGACGCAGACGGTCTCGGCCCCGATGTCCTGACGCAACTGATCGAAATAGCGGTAACGAAGTTCGCGTGCCGCCATTTCAATGCTTACTTGATGTAATGAGGCGTATTCAGCTGTGTCAAAGTGGATTAAGTGAATCGGTACATCATTCTGCTGACAGAGATTCTTGACGAACTGCTCGTCGCGGTCGCTCTCGTCGCCACGCAGATGGAAATTGCAGTGGGCAGCCTCAATGCGGTAGCCTGCAGCCAGGAGAACGCGCAACAAGGCGACGCTGTCGGCTCCCCCGCTGAGGGCTACGATATGCAGACCTTCACGGGACAGTAGCCCCTCCTTCTTGATGTAAGTTTCAACTCTATTAACCATTGTCTTCTTTTGCAACGGACTACAGGACTAAAGGACTTTTTTCATACTGGATAAGTCGTGTCAGTCGTGTAGTCCGTTGCTAAATTACTCTACGTATAGTACCAGTCCTTTGAGATATTCGCCCTCGGGGTGGTAGATGTTGATGGGATGGTCGGCGGGCTGGTGCAGCTGATGGAGGATGCGCACCTGACGGCCTGCCTGAGCCGCTGCGGTAAAGACGGCATTGCGGAAATGGTCTTTCGTGACCACCTGCGAACAGCTGAACGTGAAGAGGATGCCGCCAGGCTGAATCTTCTGGAAAGCCTTGTGGTTCAGGCGGGTATAGCCTTTCAGGGCGTTGTGCAGGGCACCACGGTGCTTGGCAAAGGCGGGCGGATCAAGGATGATCAGGTCGTATTGACTGCCAGTCTGTTCGAGGTAGCGGAAGGCATCCTCGCAGAAAGCCTGATGACGCTTGTCGCCGGGGAAGTTCAGTTCAACATTGCGGTTGGTGAGTTCGATGGCCTTCGCGCTGCTATCGACGGAATGGACGAGTTCTGCCCCGCCTCGCATAGCATAAAACGAGAATCCACCGGTGTAACAGAACATATTCAGCACCCGACGGCCTTTGGCGAAACGCTCGAGCAGCAGGCGGTTGTCGCGCTGATCGACGAAGAAGCCCGTTTTCTGTCCGCGCAACCAATCGACATAGAACAGCAGCCCGTTCTCCATCGCGGTATTGTCGTCCGAGCCGCCATAGATGAAGTAGCTCAGCGTGCCGTCTTCGGAAAGTCCGGTTTCATCGGCGCGCATCTTGCCAGGCAGCGTGGTCTCGCTCTTATAATAGACGTGGGCGATACGGCCCTCCATCACCTTCACCAGCTGGCGGGCGATGGCATCGCGGCTGATGTGCATTCCGACGCTGTGGGCCTGCATAACGGCCGTCTGACCATAGACATCGATGACCAGTCCCGGCAGCAGGTCGCCCTCGCCGTGCACCAGGCGGTAGGTATTGTTCTGAGGATTGTCTGCCAAGCCGATGGACAGTCTCACCTGCAAAGCCGAAGCCAGCCGACGGCCCCAGAAAGCCTCATCGATGGATTCGTCGTGAAAGGAGAGCACCCGCACGGCGATGGAGCCCATCTGATAGTGTCCGACAGCGATGAAATCGCCGTGACTGTTGACGACACGCACCACTTCGCCCTCTCCGATGCCCTCGTCGGCCTGTTGGATGGCCCCGGAGAACACCCAGGGATGGAAGCGGAGCAGACTCTCCTCCTTGCCTCGTTTAAGATAGACTTGTCTCATTGTTCTGATTCACGTTTTCTTCCGGTCTGACCTCCAGCTCATAGTCACGGGTGGCCAGCAGCCGGCTCACTTCATTATAAATACGTACGCAAGCCCATGCGTCGATGGCAGCGTACTCCATCTGTCTCTCCGTCAGTTCGTGGCGCTCCCAGTTGGAGAGGCGTTCCGCCTTGCTGATGCGCTCAATAAAAAGGTTAGCATAGATCTTCACCAAGCTCTGATCCTCGATGCCCAGTTCGCGCACCATATCCTGAAGGTCGATGAAATGGCCCGGTTCGAAGTTGCCGAGCTGTCGGAGGGAGAGCATATCGTTGTTCCAAGCCAGTCCCACCTTCGTCACCGTCTTGTCGCCCAGGAGCCGTTTGACAGCCGGGCAGAGTCCGATCCTGTTCAGCCGGAAGAGGAAGCATTCGGTACGTGTCGACACCTGTAGCAGGGAACAGTAGTAACGCTTGCCTTTCTCAAAGGCCGGCCGTGTCTCGGTGTCAAAGCCGAGGATGGGCTGTGACAGCAGATAGTCGACGGCATGTTCCGCCTCGACGGGAGATGTCACGACATAGATCTTACCATAGAACTCCACCCGCTTGAGATGCGAAATCATGGCCTTATCGACCTTATTATATATTAACTTTTTCATTTCTTGGTGCAAAATTACAAAAAAAACATCATTTTATGATGAAATCTAAGTTTTTTCAACTACTTTTGCATCAAAATTGCGAAAAGAGACAAGATATGGCAAAGAAAAAGAAAGAAAAAAGGTCACAGAAAAGCTCCGGCGGCAGTCTGTCGAGTGTGCTGAGCTTTGACAAGATATTCCACAACGAGACACTCAACTTCACGCTGGGCATCGCCGTCGTGCTCGTGGCACTGTTCATGACGCTGGCGTTTATCTCGTATCTCTCCACGGGAGCCGCAGACCAGAGCATGATCGAGGATCCGCGGGAGGGTGAGATTCTGAACCAGCACCATGAGTTTATGAACACCTGTGGCAGCATCGGTGCCTGGTGCTCGTGGTATTTCATCAAGCGCTGCTTCGGTCTGCCGGCGTTCCTTATCCCGTTGTTCCTGCTGCTGTTGGGCGTGCATCTGACAAGAGCCTACAAGGTGAACCTGTTGAAGTGGTTCCTCTCGCTGATGATCCTGATGATCTGGGCGTCGGTGGCGATGTCGCTGTTGCTGGCCCCGTTCTTCACCGAGACCTGTTACAGTCCCGGCGGCGATCACGGTATGTACGTCTGCCACTTCCTCGGCAATCTCGTAGGTACTCCCGGACTGACGGCCATCCTCGGACTGACCGCCATCGCCTTCCTGACCTACCTGAGTGCAGAGACCATCTTAGTGATCCGTAAGTTGTTGAACCCGAGCAAGTTCCTTGATAAGGTTAAATTTGTGGTTGCAAATAACGATCCCAACGAAAAGCCCGATTCTTACGAGAACCTGATAGAGGAAGAAGAGGATGACGAGGACGAAGACAACGATGAGCCTACCGTGTTTGACAATCCCGTCGAACAGGTGGTTGAATTCAAAAAGGACGGTTCTGCTGAGGTCATCGACAACGTCTATGATGCCGGTGAAACCGGACATTCCGGCCAATCCGGCAAGGACGTAGATTTCGATGTGGAGGCCACCCAAGGTGACGAGGCCGCAGACAAGAAGACCGTTGCCCCGGCTTTGGAAGACCTGGAACCTTACGATCCGAAGCGCGATTTGGAGAACTACCACTATCCCACCCTCGACCTGCTGAAGAAATACGATAACGACGGTAAACCATATATCGATATGGCTGAACAGACGGCCAATAAGAACCGTATCGTGGAGGTGTTACGTACTTTCGGTGTAGAGATCTCAAGCATCAAGGCGACAGTGGGTCCCACCATCACCCTTTATGAAATTACGCTGGCTCCCGGTGTCCGTATCTCGAAAGTCCGTTCGCTGGAAGACGATATCGCCCTGAGCCTCTCGGCCCTCGGCATCCGTATCATCGCCCCCATCCCGGGCAAGGGTACCATCGGTATCGAAGTTCCTAACGCCAAGCCCTCGATCGTGTCGATGGAATCGATCCTGAATTCCAAGAAGTTCCAGGAATCGACGATGGAACTGCCCTGTGCCGTCGGTAAGACGATCACCAACGAGGTGTTTATGTTCGACCTCGCCAAGGCACCCCACCTGCTTGTGGCCGGTGCTACAGGACAAGGTAAGTCCGTCGGTCTGAACGCCATCATCACATCTTTATTATATAAGAAGCACCCCGCAGAGCTGAAGATCGTGCTCGTGGACCCGAAGAAGGTGGAGTTCTCGATCTACAATCCGCTGATCAACCATTTCCTGGCGAAGGTGCCCGACGACGATGCCGATCCCATCATCACCGACGTGACGAAGGTTGTGCGTACGCTGAACTCGCTCTGTAAGCTGATGGATACCCGCTACGACCTGCTGAAGGAGGTGGGCGCCAGAAATATCAAGGAGTACAACCGCAAGTTCATCGACCGTAAGATTCCGCCTCGCGGTGGCCACGGATATATGCCGTATATCGTGGTGATCATCGATGAGTTCGGTGATCTGATCATGACGGCAGGTAAGGAGATTGAGTTGCCTATCGCCCGTATCGCCCAGCTGGCCCGTGCCGTGGGTATCCACATGGTCATCGCTACACAGCGTCCTACGACAACGATCATCACCGGTAACATCAAGGCCAACTTCCCCGCCCGTATCGCCTTCAAGGTGAGTGCCGGCATCGACTCGAAGACCATCCTCGACCGTACCGGTGCCCAGCAGCTGATCGGTAAGGGTGACATGCTCTATCTGGGCGGCGCGGAGCCTATCCGTGTGCAGTGTGCCTTTGTCGACACGCCCGAGGTGGAGCGCATCAATGAGTACATCGCTGAACAGCAGAGCTATAACATGGCCTTCGAACTGCCCGAGCCTGATACGCCAGAGGCCGACTTCGACGGTGGTGGCGACAAGGATGTGGATATGCAGCATCTCGACCCGTTGTTTGAGGATGCCGCCCGCCTGATTGTCATCAACCAAAGCGGTTCAACGTCACTCATCCAGCGTAAGTTCGCCATCGGCTACAACCGCGCAGGCCGTCTGATGGACCAGTTGGAGAAGGCCGGTGTCGTCGGTGCCGCTATGGGGTCCAAACCCCGTGAGGTGATGATCCAGGATGAGAA
This sequence comes from Prevotella sp., assembly GCA_017428805.1. The sequence continues at coordinate 6,796 of JAFRQC010000050.1, forward strand.
CAGCCTCAATAATCTGCTGGCAAGCCTGAGATAAAGGTGAAAAGGTTAAAAGGTGAAAAAGTAAAAAGGTAAGAAGGTAAAAAGGTAAGAAGGTAAAAAGGTAAAAAAGTGAAAAGACAAAAAGGTATTATGATGAACAAAATAGGAAATAAAATAAAGGTAAAGGCGATGGTGACAGGAGTTTTACTCTTTCACCTTTTCACCTTTTCACCTTTAAGCGTTTCGGCCCAGACGGCGAAGAGTGTGCTTGACAAGGCAGCCGCCACCGTGACGATGAAGGACGGTGTGAAGGCTGATTTCAAGATGACGGGCAGCATGGGCTCGACCAGCGGTACCATCATCATCAAGGGCAAGAAGTTCCACGCCACTACCCCGCAGGCCAGTGTCTGGTTCGACGGCAAGACGCAGTGGACCTATATGAAAGACAACGACGAGGTGAACATCGTCAACCCTACCGAGGCACAGTTGCAGACCATTAACCCCTACAACTTCCTCAACCTCTATAAGAAGGGTTACAACGCCACACTGAACAGCAACGGCAATAACCATGTAGTCCATCTGACCGCCTCGACGGCCAGCAATAAGATCAGGGAACTGTTTATCACGATCGACAAGAAGACGAACCACCCCACGCAGGTGAAGCTGTTGCAGGGCAAGAAGTGGACCATCTTCGACATCAGCAACCTGAAGAAGCAGTCTGCCAACGACGCGATGTTCCGTTTCAATGCCAAGGACTTCCCACACGCTGAGATCATAGACTTGAGATAGTTTACAGTTTACGGTTTATAGTTTACAGATGAATAGACTTAAATTGTATAGGCTGCTGCGGAAGAACACGATGCTGAGCTATAAGCGCAGCCCGATCTTTGAGCAGAACAAATGGGCCAAGGTGATGACCTATTTCGGTGCCGCCATGCTGGCACTGTATATGATCCTTTACGGTTGTATCATCGCCCTGACGGCTGAAGGTGAGGCCGGACGGATGATCTCATTCATGCCGCTGATCCTCGTCATCGACTATCTGTTCCGCTTCGTGGTGCAGACCACGCCGGGTATGATGGTAAAGCCCTATATCCTGTTGCCCATCTCCAGATACACGGCTATTGAGTGTTTCCTGCTGTCGTCGCATCTGAGCGGCTACAACTTCCTCTGGCTCTGTATGTTCGTGCCCTACTCCATCATCCTGCTCTTTGCCGGTGCCGGTTGGGCGGTCATCTGGGAGTTGGTGGCCTGTCTGCTGCTGATTATGATGAACAGTCAGGTGTATCTGTTCTTCCGTACGCTCATCAACCGCAATGTGTTGTGGTTCCTCGCCGGTGTCGCGGTATATGCCATTCCGTATATCCCCTGGATCCTCGACCCTAATAAGAAAACGGCAGCACGACTGCTCGACACTTATGCCGATGCCGGACGCGCCTGGTGGTTCCTGCCGACCGTCGTCATCGTAATAGCGCTGCTGTTTATGGTGAACCGCCATTTCCAGTTCAAGTATGTGTATGAGGAGATCTCGAAGAAGAAGGAGCGGGCACTGAAGCACGTGTCGCAGTTCGCCTTTCTGAACCGTTTCGGCCTCGTGGGCGAATATCTGAAGATTGAGGTGAAGTCGAATCTCCGCAACAAGACTATGCGTGCACGCTGCATCATGAGTCTGGTGGCGATTATCTGTTTCTCGATGCTCGTCGCCTATACGACGATCTATGACAATGTGTATATGCAGAACTTCTGGTGCCTCTACTGCTTTGCCATCTACAGTGTGACGGCCCTTATCAAGATCATGGGACAAGAAGGCAACTACATCGACCTGCTGATGATGCACCGCGAGAACATCATCGCCCTGCTGAAGGCGAAGTTCTGGTTCTACAGCGCTGTGCTGCTCATTCCCTTCTTAGTGATGCTGCCTGCAGTGTTCACCGGCAAGTTCACGTTGCTGATGCTCATGGCGTATATGCTGCTGACGGCAGGTGTTCTGCACTTCGTCATCTTCCAGCTGGCGGTATATAACAAACAGACGCTGCCCCTGCAGCAGAAAGTGACTGCCAAGGGAAACTTCGAGAACGGTATGCAACTGGTGATCGAGCTGCTGTCGCTGTTCGCTCCCGGTGCCATCGCCACCATCGGTTTCCTGCTGGTCGGACCCACCTACACTTTCATCTTTATGTCGCTGATCGGACTGGCCTTCATCGTCACCCATCCGATATGGATCCGTCACATCTACAAACGGATGATGCAGCGCCGTTATGAGAACATAGACGGTTTCCATACCACCAGACAATAACTTTTTTGGAAGAAAATCCCCAAAAAGTTTGGTGGAATGGAAAAAAGTGTGTACCTTTGCACCCGCAAAACGAAAAAGATGCACCCGTAGCTCAGTTGGTAGAGCACCTGACTCTTAATCAGGGTGTCCAGGGTTCGAGCCCCTGCGGGTGTACAGAGGAGGCAAGCGACCCTCCTTTCTTTTTGAAATTTTTGATGCACCCGTAGCTCAGTTGGTAGAGCACCTGACTCTTAATCAGGGTGTCCAGGGTTCGAGCCCCTGCGGGTGTACAAACACAAGAGGTTGCCGATATGGCTCAGTTGGTAGAGCAACGCATTCGTAATGCGTAGGTCCCCGGTTCGAGTCCGGGTATCGGCTCAAAAGAAATCAGGAAACTTTATTATTTTGCGGAATTAGCACATCGGTAGTGCACGGGCTTCCCAAGCCTGGGAGGCGGGTTCGATTCCCGTATTCCGCTCTTTTCCCCTCCTGAGTAGGAGGGGGGCCCGTCAGGGCGGGGTGGTCTGGTCATCCTCAAGCATAGCCTCTGACTTGCCCTTGCTCAGACCCCCTCTAACTCCCCCTACTCAGGGGGAGAAACTGTTACTCAGAGGCTTCCTACCTCAATCTAAGTGTATCTCCCACTCTAATCTGGTAATCTGGCGAGAGATGGTTCATCTTGTAGAGATTCTTCAGACGGATGCCGTACTTCTGCGCGATGCTATACATCGACTCCCCGTTACGGACATAATGCAACCGGCCCTTGTAGTCCTTCGGTGCCTTCGTCTGCTTCTTTTTCAGCCAGATGATCTCTCCCTCATCCAATGCATCGTTCTTGTCACGTTCGTTGTATTTGGCCAGTTTCTTGTAACTGATTCCTATTTCATCGGCAATCGACTTGAAGGAATCCCCACGGCGGGCGATGACATAGTAGTTCTTATTGAAGATCTTGATAGCATGCAGTGATGCACTATTAACGGTACTCTTCGTGTGTTCGGCCATAAACTTGTCGTAGTCCTTGGCCGAGTCATAGCGATAGAGCTTATACAACTGGATGATGTCTATCAGTTTCTGAGCATACTGCGGATTGGTGGCATAGCCTGCAGCCTTCAATCCCTTCGCCCAGCCCTTATAGTCTGTGATCTTCAACTTGAATAAGGAACGGTAACGCTGGCTACCGGTGAGGAACTTCGAATGATCCTCATACGACTCGTAGGCATTGTCATAGGAACGGAAACACTCGTTTCGCTCATCGTCATCGTGATAGATGCGTCGACCGCTCCAGCCGTTGCATTTGATTCCGAAGTGGTTATTCCCCTTGCGTGCCAGTTCACTCCTACCTGCCCCACTCTCGAAAAGTCCTTGGGCCAGGGTGATAGACGCCGGGATATGATAACGCTGCATCTGTTCGATGGCGATATCCTTATATTGGTTGATATACTGCTGATAGGTCTGGTTCCAGCTTGTCTGAGCCTGAAGCTGAAGGGCCGTCAGCAGGGCTATTGATACAAAAAACTTCCTCATACGATAAAAATTTGTGCAAAAGTAGTGAATTCTCTCGAATTATTCGTATTTTTGCACAAAAATATTCAATCTATGAAGGAAGTAGAGCTAAAATCGGTCATTCAGGAATGTCAGATGGAGGAACTCAGTGCCGCTGAGCGCCAGTTGTTAGAACAGGCCATCGAAGCCACCAGTCGCAGTTATGCCCCCTATTCCCACTTCTGTGTCGGAGCTGCCGTCCGGTTAGAGAACGGTGAGGCGGTCATCGGCTGTAATCAGGAGAATGCGGCCTATCCATCGGGACTCTGTGCCGAGAGAACGGCCTTGTTTGCTGCCGGAGCACAGTATCCTGACTGCGCCGTCGAGGTGCTTGCCATCGCCGCCAGAGGGACAGACGGTGAACTGACGGAAGAGCCGACAGGACCTTGTGGCAGTTGCCGACAAGTGATCATCGAGTCGGAAACCCGTGCCAAGCATCCCATCCGTATCCTGCTCTACGGACGGCGGTGCGTGTACGTCATCGATGGAATCAGGAAACTGATGCCTCTGACCTTCGCTGAATTCTAATAAATCTTAGTAACATCCCAAGCCCTTGGCGGTGGACAGGGAGTCAAGGTGGAAGTCGTAGATGAGATTGTCTTCATCAATTGTCACAAAGTGTTTCTCTCCCTCGATGGAATCTTTGGGCGTCTCCCAGATGATATCGATGAAACTCTCGGGATCATCTTCCACCTTAGGGGTACGAAGCAGACATCTGTTGAATTCATAATCGAAGGTGACGGTTTCTTCACTACGCGTCTCAGCCATTACCACATCGTCGGCATAGCCAGTCATGATAGAACCGGCACAGTTGACATGGAGCGGGAAGTCGGTTTCACCGAAGAAATTGGTGAAACGGAAGGCCGCACCACGATCCGCCGAGAATGGATAGAACTGTCCGAACGTACATTGACTGATTTCCGCGATTCCACCGTAGATAGCAAAGCAGTCGCCACCGGTGTTCGTCAGCTGACAATGATTCAGACAAACATAGGAATTGACGGCGGACAGACCTGTACCCTTGCAGTTATGGATGATACACTGCTCCATCTCCAAGCGATAATGTTCCGTATCCAATTCGGCCGAATCACAGACGACACCATTGATCGGATTACGTATCTCCGTCCGAAGAAAGTAATTGTCCATGGAGGTTTCACGGATATGGATGCCATTCCACTGTCCGCTGACACGGTCGTAGGGCAGATAATCAAACATATCGTCGAGCCGGTCACCACGCATCACACAGTCTTCTGTGCGTAAGGTGCCATAAACATCGAGACCGGAACTGTCGTGGAAATAAAGCGTCGTATTCCTGATAGTCAGCGTAACGCCCTCCTCCACTTTCAGATCGCCGAAGATAATCAGCGGCACAGAAGACTCAATGACAGAATCCTTCGAAATCACTGGCGAATAGAGTTTCTTCGCATCCCACACCCAGGCCTGCAGACATACTTTCTGTTCGAC
>JAFRQC010000006.1 GCA_017428805.1 Prevotella sp.
AACCATTCCAGCATGTGTTCAGGCAACAAGCATTTGGCAAGTGTTTCGTATTGTGGATTCATTGTGATATCGCGTTTCCTATTAAAACGGAAATATCATGATTTTAGTATAACTGATTCCACGTAGTTATGCAGGTGATCCAAGGAAAGTCCGAGTTTCGTCTAAGGAAAGTCAGAAGCGCGAAAAACAGCTTAAAAAGGCGGTTTAAGGCCATTCTATATATTGGTAAATAATATTTACGTTCCACATCTTTTACATTTTTATGAATACAAAAATCCAAATATATTTGGTTATCTCCCAAATATTTTGTACCTTTGCAAACAATTAAAGAGCATTGTTTACACATGAAGAAATTCTTTATCTTTCTGCTGGTGGCAGTCGTCATTGTGATCGGCGTGCTGATGTGTCAGGGCACCATCGTGCAAGAGTCTGGAGACGGGAGTCAGGTGACTGGTGACTACCGCAGTACCGACAGCCTGCCGATGCTCATCACCCAGATACGGAAGTGCTCGAAGCTCTACACAGCAGAGTATCGCGTGCATAAGATCGTGACCCACGACGACGTGCTGCGACTGAAGGGATCGGTGCTGCAACGGGAGTTCAACATCAAATTGCCCCTGGGCGACCGTAAGATAGCCATCCCCATCGACGCGAAGCTAAAGGCGTGGATCGACTTCAGCCAGATCAGCGAGCGTAACATCGAGCGGCAGGGCGACCACATCACGATCATCCTGCCAGACCCGCAGGTGACGATGACGAGTTCGAAGATAGACCAGCAGCACGTGAAGCAGTACGTAGCCCTGGCGCGTGCGAACTTCAGCGACGCGGAGATGTCGGCCTACGAGCAGCAGGGGCGTGCCGCCATCATCAACGACATCCCCAACCTCGGTATCCTCGAGACGGCTCAGGCCAACGCAGCGAAGGTGCTCGTGCCCATGCTGACGGAAATGGGCTACGAGGAGCACCAGGTGACCGTCGCCTTCCGCAAGCACTACGACGCGACGGATATTCCGAACCTCATCAGGATGGAAGAGTGAAAAGGTGAAAGAGTGAAAAGGTGAATTATGGGAAAATCATTCAGACTGGGAATCATACTGTTTGGCATCTCGCTGGTGATCGTGGCTGTGTTCTGGCTGCGCAGCTGCACGAAGGGCGACCATATAGAGATAGGTGCCGATGAAGCCATCGACGCCACACCCACACAGATACAGAGCATCAAGGCCATCGGCGAGTGGGAGTTCCTGAGCGTGAGTCTTGAGGAACTGACGGACACCGTGCGCAAGGGATTCTTCTCTGACGACGAACTGGCCCGCATCTACTACGGCACCCTGCGACTGGGCATCAATATGCACCAGGTGGAGCCGGGATGGCTGACGGCGGAGGGTGACAGCGTGAGCCTCTTGCTGCCGAAGGTGGCACTCCTCGACCGTGATTTCATCGACGAGGCGCGCACGAAGCCGTTTTTCGAGAGCGGGAAGTGGAAGCCGGAAGACCGTGAGGCGCTGTACCGTCAGGCAAGGGAGCGGATGCTCCAGCACGGAATGACGAAGGATAACCTCACCGCCGCCGAGGATAACGCCCGTGAGCAGATCACCAGCCTTATGAAGGCTATGGGGTTCAAGAAGGTAAGAATCACATTCGGAAGTGAAAAATGAAAAGTGAAAAGTGAAAAATGAACGAAATACTCTCTGCTGTCAGTGACTTCTTGTGGGGATGGCCAATGATCATCCTGCTGCTGGGCACACACGTGTTCCTGACCATCCGTCTGCGATTCCCGCAACGACATATCTTCAAGGCCGTGAGGCTCTCGTTGAAGCGCGACCGTAACGCGGAGGGCGACGTGTCGCAGTTCGCCTCGCTTGCCACCGCCCTCGCCGCCACCATCGGTACGGGTAACATCATCGGCGTGGCAACCGCCATCGCCCTGGGAGGTCCTGGAGCGGTGCTGTGGTGCTGGCTTACGGGTGTGTTCGGCATCTCGACGAAGTATGCGGAGGGACTGCTGGCCATCAAGTACCGCGAGAAGACAAAGAGCGGCAAGATGCTCGGCGGTCCGATGTACGCCCTGGAGAAAGGTCTGGGCTGGAAGTGGCTCGCCGTGCTCTTCGCGATCTTCACTGCCATCGCTGCCTTCGGTATCGGCAACACGGTGCAGGCCAACGCCATAACCACCGTAGCCAATGAGTCGTACGGCATTTCCCCATACGTCTCAGGTGCCTTTATCTGTGTGATGACGGCTGCCGTGGTGCTCGGCGGTGTAAAGAGCATCGCCCGCGTGTGTTCGATGCTCGTGCCCCTGATGGCAGCGTTCTACGTGTTGGGCTGTCTCTATATCCTTTGTGTCAACGCGGCCTTCTTGTGGCCGGCACTCTGTCTGATTGTGAAGGCGGCTTTCTCGCCTGAGGCGGCAGGCGGCGGATTCATCGGTTCGACGGTGATGATGGCAGCACGCTTCGGTATAGCCCGAGGTCTGTTCTCCAACGAGAGCGGTATGGGTTCGGCGCCCATCGTGGCGGCAGCAGCACAGACGCGCAATCCCGTGCGCCAGGCACTCGTCTCGTCGAGCGGCACGTTCTGGGACACGGTGGTGATCTGCGCCCTCACGGGACTGGTGATCGTGAGCAGCGTACTCGCCTACCCCGACATCGACTTCTCCAACGGCGCCACGCTGACGAAGGATGCCTTCTCGAAGATCCCCGTCATCGGACGTCCGTTGCTCACCTTCGGACTACTCACCTTCGCCTTCTCCACCATCCTCGGGTGGTGCTACTATGGCGAGCGGGCCGTGGAATATCTGAAAGGGAAAAACTGGGTATTGGGTTATCGGGTGCTTTATATCACGGCCGTCTTCGCGGGTGCGGTGATGAACCTCGCCGTGGTGTGGAACCTCGCCGACTGTATGAACGCGCTGATGGCCATTCCGAACCTCGTGTCACTGTTGTGTCTCAACGGCGTCATCGTCCATGAGACGCGAGCCTACCTTTGGCGTGCCCGCAAGATCAACAACCGTTAGTACACCGTCTTTCACGCGGAAACGCACATCCATATTGAGGAAGGGCATACCGTAGGTACGCTCGGGATCGTCGTGGAAAGCAGGTCGCGGATCCTGTGCCAACGTTGCCTTCAAAGCCTTAAGATGCCGGGAGGGGATCTTGACAGCCAGTTTGTCAGGGATCTCCACATGAAGAGGCTCCCACTGTTTTTCGTCCACAAAACCGCTCCGTGCCTCAGGATGGGCATCAGCATAGGTCACGTAGGGCTTGATGTCGTAGATGGGTGTGCCGTCCATGAGGTCTGCCCCACGCACGTAGATGACAGGACCTAACAACCGGTCTTCTTCCACCTTATCTATTTTCACGCACGAGAGTCCTAAGGGATTCGGACGGAAGGGTGAGCGCGAGGCGAAGACACCGATGCGACGGTTGCCGCCAAGACGCGGAGGACGGACAGTGAGACTTTGAACTTTGAGCTTTGAGCTTTGAGTTTTATGATTTGCTGAAAATTCCCAAATCAGCCATAAAAAATCATAATCCTCGAGGCCTCGGACGGCTTCGGGCTGACGGAAGGGCTTCTCGAAAACGATCCTGCCAGTCAGTTCCTCCACCAGTCCGCTCTGTCGCGGAATGCCGAATTTCGACTTCAAAGGTGACTCAAAATGTGCAATTGGCTGTATATCCATGCGGCAAAGATACGGAATTTTTATATTAACACCAATTTTTTCCATAAAAAGTTGGAATTTTCAGATTCTTTTTGTATTTTTGCACCAAAGATATGAACGAAATCAACCGGTCATGATAAGATTTCTACTATTAACCCTGACGCTGACAGTCTTCCTACGCACTGCGGCGGCTGATCAAGACTATAAGCAAGAGCCCGAGTATCTGGCTCTGCGCGACTCTATGCACCATGCTTTCAACGACGGCGACAGCGTGCGCTTCTTCCCTGCTGTCAAGGCCCTGCAGGACTATCTGCTCAAGAAGGGCGACCTGCATACCTACTACACCCAGCGCTGCAATGAGATCGTGTTTGAGATGAACCAGAGGAAGGTGTTCGAGGCGTATATGTTGGGGCGTCAGCTCTCTCTGGAACTGCGCGAGAAGGGCCTTGACAGCGAAATGTATATGGCCTACAACATGCTTGGACACATCAACCGTCTCTGCGGCAACAAGAAGGCCGCCAAGCGGAATTTCTACACCGTGATCGGCATGATGGAGAAATACGGCTACTACGAGAGCATGCCGCCGATCTTTATGAACATCGTCAACGTGGAGATGGGCGACAACCCCGAAGAGGCGATGGCACTACTAGACAGAGCCAAGGAGATAGCCGAGAAATATTCCCCCGAGCGCGTGTTCGACATCGACACACGACGTACCGTCAGCTATTATTCCTCCGGCGAGATGGATAAGTTCCTCGAAGGCTACAAGGCTTATAAGAAAGGTGTGGAAGAAGGCAAGTCGTCCGTCCACGGAAGATCGCTGGAAGTCTATTACCTCGCCTCTCAGGGTAAGACTGACGAGGCCGTGGCACTGGCCAGGGAAGAGCTTGGCGACGAGAGCGACGATGCCATCACCGAGATCTACGAGAAGGCAGGTCGCTGGAAGGAGGCTTTCGAAGCCCAGCGCAAGGCATACGCCGTCAATGACTCTGTGAACAACGTTGCTCTGGCGAACAGCATGCAAGGTATCCGCGACCAGCTGACCATCAACGACATGGAGCACAAGTCGGCCCGTAACCGCCTCATCGCCCTCATAGCTGGTGTTATCCTGCTTGTCATGCTGATCATGGCACAGCTCTATATCGTGTTCTCGCGCCGCCGTCACATGAAACAGCTCAACGCCGCCTACCAGCACGCCTTGGAGTCGGACAAGATGAAGACGCGCTTCATCCAGAACGTCAGCCACGAGGTGCGCACACCGCTGAACATCATCAGCGGCTTCTCGCAGGTTATCGCCGACCCCTCGCTCACCGAGAGCGTCGAGGAACGGCAGAACATGGCGGCGATGATGCAGAAGAGTGCCCAGCAGATCACAAACCTCATCGACGAGATCATCGGCCTCTCGCTCATCGAGAGTTCCACCACCGTGGTGAAAGACGATATCGTCAAGGTGAACCAACTGCTCGAGAGCGTCGTTGCTGATTATGAAGACGCCGTACCGCCACAGGTGGCACTCCGCGTGGACAGCGAGCTGGAACCTGATTTCAGCTTCGCCACCAACAAGAACATGCTCTACCGCATCATCAGCGCCCTCACCGACAACGCCATCAAAAACACCGAGAAGGGCGGTGTCACCCTCAAGGCCAGGACCGTCGCACAGACGCTCATCTTCACCGTCGAAGATACGGGCTGCGGCATCCCCGCAGATCAGGCAGAGCACATCTTCGAGCGCTTCGTCAAGCTCGACTCCTTCAAGCAGGGCATCGGCCTCGGACTGCCCCTGAGCCGTAAGCTCGCCGAACAGTTAGGCGGCATCGTCACCCTCGACACCACCTATTACCTCGGTGCCCGCTTCGTCGTCACCCTCCCCTTCGAACCCATTGACCCCACTACGCCCATTAATCCCATTAAACCCAATAAAAAATAAAGCAAAATGAAAAAATCATCACTGAGGCCCATCGCCTTACTTTTCACATTCCTCTTTGCGCTCACCGCTTCGGCACAGCTGAAGACCGACGAGTTCACTACGAAGAGCGGTAAGAAAATCACCATCACCTGCATCAAGCACGCCAGCATGGAGATCAACTACAACGGCGTCGAGATCGAAGTAGACCCCGTGGGCATGTGGCTCAAGCCCGAGACCGACTACGCCACCTTCCCCAAGGCCAACATCATCCTCGTCACCCACGAGCATAAAGACCACTTCGACCGTGCCGCCATCCACGAGATCCGCACTCCCGCCACGAGCATCTACGTGAACCAGGCCGTATTCGGACACTTCCGCAACGGACTCGTCATGCAGAATGGCGACGTGCGCAAATACGCGTCCGACATCACCATCGAGGCGGTGCCTGCCTACAACACCACACCCGAGCACCAGCAGTTCCACCCCAAGGGACGTGACAACGGCTACATCCTCACACTCGACGGCTTCCGCATCTACATCGCCGGTGACACTGAGGACATCCCCGAGATGGCAGACATCAAGGACATCGACGTCGCCTTCCTGCCCTGCAACCAGCCCTACACAATGACCGTAGATCAGTGTGTGAACGCTGCGAAGATCATCAAACCCAAGGTGCTCTTCCCCTACCACTACAACGACACGCCTGTACACAAGATCTCCATGGCGCTCGCCGGCAGTGGCATCGACGTCCGCATCCGCAACTACAAATAAAAAAAAGAAACGGGGCTCGCCATTACGAACCCCGTTTCTTTTTAATCTTTAATCATTGTCTGGAGCCTGTCCGATCAGATCCATAAACTCATCAAGCTTCGGCGTGATGATAATCTGCGTGCGGCGGTTACGCTGCTTGCCAACCTCCGTGTCATTAGGAGCGATGGGGTTGTACTCACCACGGCCACCAGCGGTCAGACGCTTAGGATCCACACCGTAGTCGTTCTGCAGGGCCTGTACCACTGAAGAAGCACGGAGGGTGGAGAGATCCCAGTTGTTGCGGATGTTCGTCTTCTTGATGGGCACATTGTCCGTGTTACCCTCGATGAGCACGTCGTAGTCCTTGTAGTCCTTAATGATCTTAGCGATCTTCGACAGTGTCTCGGCGGCACGGCTGTTGATCTCGTATGAACCGCTCTTATAGAGCATATTGTCGGCCAGCGAGATGTAAACCACACCCTTCAGCACCTGCACATCCACCTCCTTCAGCTCTTCCTTCGAGAGTGATCGCGTGAGGTTGTTCGTCAGCACCATGTTCAGTGAGTCGCTCTTCGACTTCACCTCCACGAGGTGACGGATGTACTGGTTCGACTCGTTGATCTGATCCACGAGCTTCTCAATAGAGATGTTGTTCTGCGAGGCGTTCGTCAGACTCTTGTCGAGCGACTCCTGCAGTTTGGCATACTTGTCCTCAGCGTTCTTCAGCAGCTGCTGCATACCGCGCTGCTGCTCCTCCAGGCTGGCGATGCGGGCATTCTTCGCAGCCAGGTCTTCCTTGGCAGCCTGCAGGCTCTCGGTGAGCGACTTGTTCTCTGTCTGGCAGTTCTCCAGATCCTTCTTACTGGCGCAGCTGGACAGTATCAGTCCACATGCCACAGCCATCATGATTGTACTCTTTTTCATAATTTGTGTTGATTTTAACCAAGATATTTCATCAGGATGCGGGCGTGACCGGAATCGTGAAGCTTAGTAATGCTCTTCTCGCGGATCTGACGGACGCGCTCACGGGTGAGTCCCATCTCAGCGCCGATCTCTTCGAGTCCGCGCTCCTGGCAGCCAATGCCGAAGCACTCACGCACGATCTTCAACTCACGGTCTTTGAGCACGCTGCGAAGCACGCTCTCCAAGTCATTGGTCAACGATTCGTAATCGACCTGTTTGTCGGTACGGCTGTCGTCGCCAGAACTCAGGAGGTCTGCCATCGAGTTGTCGTCGTCCTCACCGAAGGGGGCGTCGATACTCATGTGGTGACTGTCGGCCTTTGCCGTCTGTTCAATCTTTGCTTCATCAATCTGTGTCAGTTCCGCCAGCTCAGTCACTGAGGGGCGGCGCTGGTGAATCTGTTCGAAACGGTTGATTTCCTGATTGATCTTGCTCAGTGCGCCGCTCTGATTGAGAGGGAGTCGCACGATACGGCTCTGCTCAGCGATGGCCTGGAGGATGCTCTGACGGATCCACCAGACGGCATAGGAAATGAATTTGAAACCACGCGTCTCGTCAAATTTCTCAGCAGCCTTCACCAGTCCGATGTTGCCCTCGTCGATAAGGTCGGTAAGCGTCAAACCCTGGTGCTGGTATTGCTTGGCCACTGAGACGACGAAGCGGAGGTTGGCTGTGACCAGACGCTCCTTGGCTTTTTCGCCCTCAGGACCACCCTTGCGGATAGCCTGCGCCAGTTCGATTTCCTCCTCGATGGTCACGAGGGGCTGACGACCGATCTCAACGAGGTACTTGTCAAGGGCCTCACTCGAACGGTTGGTAATGCTTTTTTGAATCTTTAATTGCCTCATATTTGTTTTGTTACTCTGAAAAAGTGCGCAAAGGTACAAAATTCTTTTGTAAGTTGCACGTCTCGCGCTCAAAAAGCGCCATCTTTTACGAAAGTTTAACTATTTATGAGCTATTTCTCCGCCTTTTCGTAGCAGAACTCGTCGATATCGATATATCCGCCTGCCTTTTTCGTGGCGTAGTTGAAGAGGCCGAACTTGGTACCCATGAAGAAGCGGCGCCAGTCGAAGCCGAGGCGGTAGTTTTCGGTACCGATCTTTGTCCATGTAGTACCGTCGAGGCTATAGGAGAAGTTAGCGCAGTCTGCCCCGCCAAAACGACGCATACCCGTGCCCTGTCCTGGACGGAAGTCAGCATCGATGCGGAGGAAAATCTTCGTCGAGGTAAGAGGAATCTCTTCGATGACCTTTTCTTCGAAACTTGTCACTTCCTTATCACGGTCGGAAAGCTGGCAGGTCATCTCCACCATCTGGAGGGAGAGCTTCTTGCCCTTCTTCTTGATGACGAGGGCGCCTGTGTCACTGTTGAAAGCGGCCAAACCAGCACAGTCGCCGTCCTTCATCTTCGCACAGTCGATGACAATGGAGCCAGAGCACTGCGGACCCTCCATGCGCTGGGTGAGGGTATTAGGAGCGAGGTAAAGAGTGTTGACCACGCGATTGGTTTTCAGGCGGAGGAATCCAGGACGCTCCGTGAGACTCCACGCGGCATCAATGGGATTGTGGTTCCACTGCCAGTGAAGACCGAGTTTCGACTCTGAGAAGTCGTCGGCCTTGACGATGGCGGTCTCTGGCTGTCCAGTGACGAAAGGACGTACGGTGTCAGGCACCTTGCCGTTCTCATCGCCGAGCATCGGCCAGCCGTTGATCCAGCGACAGGGCATGACGGTGAGCACACGGCCCACGCCGCCACGGTCCTGGAAGATGATGCCGTACCAGTCGCCAGAGGGGCTGTCGACGATGGTGCCCTGAGCCTCGTAAGAGAAACCGCCGAACTCACTCTCGAGGATCACCTGCTTCTCGTATGGGCCGTGGATGTCGTCGGCACGGTAGCAAACCTCACGACGATGACGGCCTGGGGCATAGGTGTGGGAGATCATGAGGAGGTAGTATTTGCCGTCTTTCTTGATGACGCGCGAACCTTCAAGGAGGCCTTTCTCGTCTTCCTCGCGCTCGAAGATGTGCATGTAAGTGCCCTCGATGACGTCGGAGAGATCGGGCTTAAGTTCCATCAGTTCGCCCGTGCCGTAGATGACGAACACACGGCCGTCGTCGTCGAAGAACAGCGAACAGTCGTGGAAGTGGCGCATACGGGAGACGAGTTCCCAAGGACCTTCGGCCTTCTCAGCGGAGAAGATATAGGTGTCGCCCATAGCGCCCTGTTCATTAGGAGCCAGAAGGGCATAGAACTTGCCGTTGTGATATTTCAGAGAGGTGGCCCACTGTCCGCGACCGTAAGCAGTACCCTGCTGCAGGTCGTACTTCGGAGAATCGGTGAGACGGTCGAAGATGTAGCCGACGGTCTCCCAATTCTTCAGGTCCTTCGAGGCCATCACGGGAGCACCAGGCATAAGGTGCATGGTGGTGGAAACGAGATAGAACGTGTCGCCCACACGGATCACGTCTGGATCGGGAACGTCTGCCCAAAGCATGGGGTTCTTGATAGGCGAGGTGTTGATGGTCTCGTAATCCTCAGCGAAGGAAGTGAGAAGCGAGAAGTGAAAAGTGAAAAGTAAGGCGAAGAGCCTCAGGAAAGTTTTTTTGTTCATAACGATGAGTTTTTTATATCAAGAATTTGAGAATTAGAGAATTATAATTGGATGGTTTGCTCGTTGCCATCGTGGGAGACGGTGCGCGAGGTGCCATCAGGGAGTACGATGGTGAACTTACGATCGAGTATCATGCCCTTATAACCACCCTGGCGCGTGCCGATGGTGAGTTGGCGGGCCTTATCGTTCCAGCGGAAGGTGATGGTGGCATAGTAGCCTTTCTCATAATTGTAGCCGTCACCTTCGTCTTCATAGAGAGTGAACGAGCCGTCTGCACCAGGATAGACGCGGATCTCGAGGTTGTCCCAAGATTTCTCGCCCACGTACTGCATCTCAGGACCGAGGGGCAGGATGCTGCCAGCACGCACGAACATCGGCACACGGTTGAGAGTGGTGGTAAGGGTGACGGTCTGCCCGCCCTTATATGCCTTATTCGTCCAGAAATCATACCACATAGCGCCCTTCGGCAGATATTTCGTGGCAGTCTTCGTTTCTTTCCAATCCACTACTGTCTCCTGACTATTGTCTCCTGACTCCTTTTTCCTATCCCACCCTGTCATGGCATCGGTGCGGACAATCTTCTCCTCCGTGTACTGAGGGTCGAGGATGGGGGCAGCAAGAATGCTACGACCAAACATGAATTCGTCGGCGATGTCCCACACCTTACGGTCGGCGGCGAAGTCGCTGAACAAAGGACGGAGGTAACTTTCGTTGTTGGAGGTTACCTGCCAGGCAGTACTATATAAATAAGGTATCAGACGATAACGCAGACGAATCTGCTGTTCGATAGCATCATATACGGGTTCGCCTTTCTTACCGAACTGCCAGATCTCACGGGGGGCATCAGCACCGTGACTGCGGAAGACAGGACAGAAGAGGCCGTACTGCATCCAACGCACGTAGAGTTCCTGGAACTGCGGGTTCTTCGGGGCAGAACCAGGGCCACGGGTGTTGTAGGCATTACAGAAGAAACCGCCAATATCTGTATTGAAATTAGGATCGCCTGTCAGCGAGAAGCTCAGTCCTGCGGGCACCTGCTTGCGGAGCATATCCCAAGAGGAGTTCACGTCGCCGCTCCACATGTTAGAGCCGTAGTGCTGCTGACCTGCAAAGGCCGAGCGCGTCATAATGAAGACACGCTTTTCCTCCCCCACCTTACGTTGGGCCTGATAAACGCCACGGACGGTTTCCAAGGGGAAGGCATTACGGAGTTGACGCCAGGTGCCGCCAGTGACGGGATGGGCGTAGTCGGACTCACGGGGATTGAAGAAATCGGGATCAGTGGAGTCCATCCACCAAGCATCGGTGCCATAGTCATAGAGACGCTTCAGGTGTTTCCAGTAAATATCACGGGCCACGGGACTGAAAGCATCATAGACCTTCACGCCAGAGGGATAATCCATACGTGGGGGCCAGATATGCGAGAGTCCGCTCTGTGGCCATGTCTCGATAGGCAACAGAAGACCTTTCTCATTGAGTTCGCGGAACTGCTGTGTCTGCGGGCCGAAACTTGCCCAGATGGAAATCATAAAATGGGCATGCTTGGCATGGACGTTCTTAATCAGCTGCGGGCCAGTGGCAAAGTCCTCCGAGAGGAAATCCATAGCGTTCCACAGATAGTTGGATCCCCAGTACTGCCAGTCTTGGATGATGCCGTCGAGGGGCACCTGCAAGGCACGGTACTGATCAACGATGCTCTCCGTTTCCGCAGCACTCTTATAGCGTTCCTTCGACTGCCAGAAACCGTAGGTCCAGAGGGGGAACATAGGCACATCGCCAGAGAGGTGACGCATCTGGGCGATGACCCCATCGGCAGAGCCGCCGTACATGAAGTAATAGTCGATACCATTGCCTGCCTCAGATGTAAAGGTCATACCATTGGCATCGTCATCAAACTGCGTGGGTGAATAGTTCTCCCAGTAGAGACCCCAGCCCTTCACGGACTGCAAGACATTCTGGAAATCCTCGAGATTTGACTGTTCCATACGCTTGTGCTCGCCACGACGGTTCATCTTACCGTTCTGAATCGTGCCGAGGCCGTAAATGGCCTCATCCTTATCGAGGAGGAATGTCTGGCTCACCTTGAATTCTTCCAGGTTCTGCCGGATGGTACTCCACCCCTGTTCACGCAGAAGCACACGACCTTTGGCGGTGCAGAACGTAAAGCTCATCATGGCAGGATCGTACTTGACGATGAGTTCACTGCTTTTCCAAGTGTTGCCCTGTTGTATGACCTCCACCTGCTCAGGCTTGGCGGTAATCACCAGGCTCTTCGTAGGCTGGCCCTTCACGATGTGTACGATACTTGGTGTGAAGAACTCTATCTTCACGTCTGGTTGTGCCAGCACTGCGACGGTCGTGAGGCAGGCGGCAAATAGGAACAAGAACCTCTTCATGAACTGTATCTTAAAGTTTTAATTTTTTAATTCTTTAATTTTTAAATTTTACCAAGATGCGGAACACCTTTCCCGGGTTCTCATGCCACCACTGCATGGTTTCCGGAGCCTCCTCGGGACTGACCTCACGGGTGATGAGACGGTCTACGGGACACGTGCCACGCTCTAAGTAGTGAATGACGGCACGGAAGTCTGAAGGCTGGGCATTACGGGAGCCGCGGATGTCGAGTTCCTTCTGAACGAAATATTTTGTCTGGAACGACACCTCTGTCTTCGCATAGCCGATGCAGATGACGCGTCCTGTGAAAGCCACCTCATCGACGGCCATCTGATAGGTGGCAGGACTACCCACAGCCTCAATGACCACATCAGGGCCGAAACCGGAAGTCATCTCCAACAGACGGGCATGAACATTATCCTTCAAGGTATTGACGGTATAGCTGGCACCCATCTCACGGGCGATGGCGAGTTTCTCATCGTCGATATCCGCAGCAATGACAGTAGCACCACGAGAGGCACTGCGCACAATGGCGCCCATACCCACCATACCACAGCCGATGACCATCACCACGTCGATATCCGTCACCTGTGCACGGCTGACGGCGTGGAAACCCACACTCATAGGTTCGATGAGGGCACAGGTACGGGGTGTGAGCAGTCCTGCAGGAATGACTTTCTCCCACGGCATGGCGATATACTCGCACATGGCTCCCCAACGCTGCACACCGAGTGTCTCGTTATGTTGACAGGCATTCACACGGCCGTTACGACAGGAGGCACACTTGCCACAGTTCGTATAAGGATTGACGGTCACGGTCATGCCGGGCTTCAGGCCCTCGGGCACATTCTTGCCGATGCTGACGATTGTGGCACCCACCTCATGGCCAGGCACCACCGGCATGCGCACCATCGGATTGCCTCCACGGAAGGTACTGAGGTCACTACCACAAAAACCCACGTACTCCAACTTCAGGAGTACTTCATCGTCGCCCGCCTGGGGCGCTGCAAGGTCGATGACCTTCATCACCGACGGCTCTAAAATCTGAATTGCTTTCACGTTATTTACTTTAATGTTTATTTAAGCCACAGATTACACCGATTCTCGCAGATTAAGAGATTCACACAGAATCTGTAATAATTTCTGTAATCATCTGTGTAATCTGTGGCTCTTTCTATTTCATTCTGACATGTTCTTGATATATGGCAGAGGCTCGAAGGGGCCGAAGCCATAGAGGCGCTGGGCGTTGAGACCTAAGAGTTGGCGTTTCTCGTCTTCGGAGAATTCGCTGGACTTCACGATGAAGTCGTAAGACATGCGATAGGTGATGGCGGTGATGGTGCGGGGATAGTCACTGCCCCACATCAGTTTCTCCATACCCACGAGTTCCGCCGCCTCACGGATGGCCCGCACCGCAGAGGGGAAGGGATAGAACTCCGAGTTGTAGAGCCAGGTGATGCCACCCGTCTCGACATAGACATTCTCGTGACATGCCAAGAGGATCTGCCGCCGCCAACTCTCGTTCTCCCACGGGGGAGTGACAGGCGGATTAGCCATGCCCAGATGTCCGATGGCGATCTTCAGCTTCGGACACTCGGTGATGACCTCCTGCAGCTCGTCCACCTGACGGTCGCCATCAGCGAGGGTGATGGAGAGCAGTGCCCCTCTCGACTCCATCAGTCGGAACATGCGCATCATCTCATCACTGGTGAGTGACCGCCCCAAGAGCCTGTGCCCAGGGATGGCGAGACCACGAAAGCCCTGTCCCAACAACGTCTGTGCCTGGGCAAAGAAGCCGTCGTGCAGATAGTCGACCATGCCGAAGACGAAGAAACGGTCTGAATACTTCTGCATGACCTCCGCAAGGTAATCGTTCTGGATGCCGTCGATGAACTCCTGTACGACGACGGCTGCCGACACCTGGGCGTAGTTCATATTCGAAAGGAACACCTCGGCGGTATTCCGTCCGTCAATCATAAAAGGAGGCAGCATCTGCACCTCTTCACCGAGGAAGAGGGAACGCCCGTTTGTGAGGGTACGGATTGGTTTTCCGTCCCAGTGGGTGTCCTGCCAAAGCCACAGATGGCTATGTGCATCAATGATGGGAAATAGGTTCATTTTTTGCCCGAATTATGGTTTTATGGGTGCAAATATACGAAAAATGTTGGTATATTATCTTATTTTTAATAATTTTTCCACTTTTATGACATTGTATTCAAAGTTTTTTCGTATATTTGCGGCAGAATATGAGCAAACTACCTAGAATAATCACCAAAACCTTGTCTTTCAGACTGAGTCTGACAGTCATTGCGGCGCTGGCAACACTCTTGTTGGTAGCATTGCTGATTATTTTCGTCTTTTCGCGTAAGGCCGTGAAGGAAGAAGCCCTTCAGGATGCCGGACAGACCCTGGAGGCCACCATGCAGCGCATCGACAACATCCTGCTGAAAGTGGAACAGTCGTCAGGCAATATCTACTGGAAGATGCTGTCCCATATCCACCAGCTGGAGAAGCTGGAGCTCTACACCCGCAAGCTCGTGGAGACAACGCCATATATCACCGACTGCACCATCACGTGGGATACCGACTCCAACGCCACAGACTCCATCTTCACTGGATGGATCAACCCCGAAGAGAAAAATGCCAATGCCATCACCACCTTCCGTCTGCCAGTATTCGACGGACGAAGGAAAGTGGGAGTGATGGATGTCGACGTGTCGCTGGCACTCATCTCGAAACTCCTGCTCGAGGCAAAGCCCTCGCCCAATTCCTTCTGTACGTTGTTGAAACCTGACGGCACGATTATCGTCCATCCTGACAGTACCGCCCTGAATCATCACATCCTCGATCTGACCAAAGGCAAACACCCCTCGATGGCAGAGGCAGCGCAGGCCATGCTCAACGGAGAGACGGGCTATAGATATTTCGAGCTGGACGGCAAGGACTACTATGTGTTCTACAAGCCTTTTGAGCGTGCGGAAGTCATGGGACGTGCCATGTCAAAACTCGGATGGAGTGCCGGTGTCATCTATCCTGAAGAAGATATCTTCGGCGACTACAACCATCTGCTCTATACCGTACTCATCATCGCCGTCATCGGCCTGGCGCTGCTGCTCCTGTCATGCCGATTCTACATCCGTCACCAGCTGCTTCCGCTGAGAAAACTGGAGCAATCGGCGCAACACGTTGCCGAGGGGAATTATGACAATCCCATCCGATACAGCAGAAGGCGTGACGAGGTGGGCCGTCTGCAGAACCACTTCCGTGAGATGCAGCAGTCACTTGCCACCCGTATGGGAGAGATGAAACAGCTCTCCGAAACCCTCAAGGAACGAGGCGAGGAACTGCAGGCCACCTACGAACAGGCACAG
>JAFRQC010000133.1 GCA_017428805.1 Prevotella sp.
GCGGCAAAGATCAGTCCCATATGGTCGGCCTCACTCTCATGACTGCGTGAGTAACTCAAGTTCTTGAAATTGAAGCCGTTAGCAACGACAGCGCCGATGAGCGACGTGGTGTTCGTGCCCATACCCAGCATGCCGGCAACTGCCGCACCTACCTGGAGTCCCTGCTGCTGTTTCATCTGCGTACTCATCTGCTCGGCAGAATGGCGCGCCACAGCGTGGGCAATCTCATGTCCCAGCACGATAGCCAACGATGCCTCGTCCTGCGTGACGGGCAGAATGCCCTCATAGACCACTATCAGTCCGCCAGGCATACACCAGGCATTCACCTGCTTGTCCTGAACCAGATTGAACGTCCAGTTGAAGTTGGCGATCTCCGATGCCAGACCGTTGGCAGTCATATAGTTGGTCACAGCATTGGCGAGGTTCTGCCCCACCCGCTTCACCATCGCTGTCTTGGTGGCATCGGTTGACAACTTGGCCGTTTTCATAAACTCCTGATACTGCTGAGTGGCCAGACTTAACACCTGACCATCCTCGACCATTAGACTCTGGGTACGACCCGTAATGGGTACGGTGTGTGATGTGCCACAGCTGGCCAGCACCACTGTCACCACCATAAGAAGATAAACTTTCAGTTTTCTCATATTGCTATATTCATTTAGGTTTCGAGTGCAAAGATACGAAAAAAATGGATAACGGCTAATGGATAAAGGATAATTTTACGCAGAAGGAGCAATTTTTACACCAAAAAGAGAGGCATCCCTCTCGGAATGCCTCCCAAAACTACTAAAAACTTAAAATCACTCTTTCTTTTTTTACTTGTTCAGACCACGGTTGTTGATGGTGGTGTTCAGCAACTTGAGGTAAGTGTGCATCTGATCCTCGTTAAGCACATAGCGCATCCACTTCACATCGTTGTCGATGGCGCGGGCTACCATAGCCTTACGGTCATTCTTGCCATACTCTGCTGCGAACATCAGCTCGGAAGCAAACGTGTGGTGAATCTCAGCCACAGCCTCTTTCTGGTCGTCTGCCAGGTTCAGAGCTTTGGAGAGCTTGTTCATATTGATATTCAACTCATAAGCCTCCATGTTCTCTACGTTGGCTGCATTCTCACCTTCTGCAAATGCTGTTGTCATACTCAGCATAGCTACCATTGTCAAAATCATCTTTTTCATCTTTTTACCCTTTCTTTTCTTTACTCAGAGCGGTGTGTTGAGCCGCCCCTACTTTAATACTAAAATGTTATCCTAAATGTCTTTTGACGGTGCAAAGGTACGGCGACTTTTTGGAACTCACAAGCTTTTTTGTGTAATTGTGTGCGATAACAGCCTTTTTGTTGATGCATATCAAATAATGCCACGAATAAGGAAAATTTCATATTTTCGCCGTAATTTGACGCTTATTTCAGGGAAAATGCGTACCTTTGCAGCGCATTATATATAATAAGGTATAAGAATGGATAAACCACAAAACAGATTCCTCTCAGTTACATACCAGCTGTACACTGTGACTGACGGAGAAAAGTCGCTGGAAGAGCAGACGGGCGCAGACCGTCCCTTTGAGTTCATCACCGGATACGGCATCGCCCTCGACGCCTTTGAGAAGAACCTCATCGGCCTGGAAAAGGGCAAAACGTTTGATTTCACCCTGCAACCCAATGAAGCTTTCGGGGAATATATCCCTGAAGGCATGCACAAATTGGAGCGTGAAATCTTCAGCATCAACGGCAAGTTCGACCACGAGCATATCTTCGAGGGAGCCATCATCACGTTGAACGATACCGAAGACCATCAGTTTATGGCGAAGGTCGTGAAGATCGAGGACGACGGCGTCACCATCGACACGAACCACCCGCTGGCTGGCAAGGAACTGAACTTCGTCGGCGAGGTGAAGGAGAACCGTTTGGCAACGGAAGAAGAGATACAACATCTGATCAAGATGCTGACAGGCGGTTGTCAGGGCTGCGGACATCACGGAGGCAACTGTGGTGAGGACTGCGGCGACGGTTGCGGACACCACGAAGGAGGTTGCGGACACCACGAAGGAGGCTGCGGACACTGCCATCATTAATTCAAGTATATGCGCAACACGTTTGGAAACCTATTCAGACTGACCACCTTCGGCGAGAGTCACGGTGAGGCCATCGGAGGTGTCGTCGACGGTATGCCGCCAGGTGTGGACATCGACCTGGCGTTCATCCAGCAGGAACTGAACCGTCGCCGTCCTGGACAGAGCCATATCACCACCTCGCGACAGGAGGCAGACCAGGTGGAACTGCTCAGCGGCGTCTTTGAAGGGAAGTCGACGGGCTGTCCCATCGGATTCATCGTCAGGAACCAGAACCAGCACTCGCAGGACTATGAGAACCTGCGCTGTCTGTTCCGTCCTTCCCACGCCGACTACACCTATCATCAGAAATACGGCATCCGCGACCATCGTGGTGGCGGACGTTCTTCGGCCCGTATCACCATCAGCCGCTGTGTGGGCGGTGCTCTGGCCAAACTGGTGCTCCAGCAGAAAGGCATCACCATTCAGGCCTACACCTCGCAAGTGGGGGATATCGTTTTGGATCGTGACTACACTCGCTACGACCTCTCTCAGACGGAATCGAACGCCGTGCGCTGTCCGGATCCTGAGAAAGCCGCAGAGATGGAGGCGCTGATAGAACGGATGAAGGCTGAGGGCGACACCATCGGAGGTGTCATCACCTGCGTCATCAAAGGTTGTCCCGCAGGTGTGGGCGAACCAGAGTTCGGAAAACTTCATTCAGCCTTAGGTGCTGCGATACTGAGCATCAATGCCGTCAAAGGTTTTGAATACGGTGAGGGCTTCGACGGCGTAACTGCCAGAGGCTCAGAGCAAAACGACGTTTTCCGCTCCGTCAATGGTCGTACTACAACCGTCACAAACCACAGCGGCGGCATTCAGGGAGGTATCTCCAACGGTCAGGACATTTATTTCCGTGTGGCCTTCAAACCCGTAGCAACGATTTTGCAGGAACAGCAGACGATTGACCTCGAAGGAAATCCCACCACTTTTACGGCCCGAGGACGACACGATCCTTGTGTTTTACCGAGAGCGGTGCCTGTCGTCGAAGCGATGGCTGCAATGACAATTTTAGACTATATTTTGCTGAGTAACTCAGCCATTTTATAGAAAAACGTAACTTTAATGCAAAAAAATGCAAAAAAGTTTTGCAGTATTCGGAAAGTTTCCGTATATTTGCACTTGCATTCAAGGGTTTGGGAAAATCCTGAAATGCTTTAGTTAAGTCTAGTTTAGTTTTTGTGTTGGTTGGGGGTTGCCGATTGGCAGCCCCCAAATTTATTATAAAAATAGGCGTGGTCAACTGATCACGCCTATGATTTCCTGCACCGATTGGCAGCCGTGGGCATCGAGCCAGTCGCTGATGCCGTCGCGTACCTTAATAGATATAGCCGGATCGAGGAAATTGGCTGTTCCGATCTCTATCGCCGTAGCACCAGCCATCAGGAACTCGATGGCATCCTTCGCCGAACAGATGCCCCCCAGACCGACAACAGGAATCTTTACTGCCTTCGCCACCTGCCACACCATTCTCAATGCCACAGGTTTCACGGCTGGGCCGCTCAATCCGCCCGTATTGATGCTCAGTAGTGTCTTGCGCTTCTCGATATCGATCGCCATTCCCATCAGCGTATTGATCAACGATACGCTGTCAGCACCCTCCGCCTCAACAGCACGGGCTATCTCTGCGATATCCGTCACATTCGGCGAAAGCTTCACAATCAGCGTCTTATGATAAGCCTTCCTGACGGCCTTCACCACACTCGAGGCACCAGCACAAGTGACACCAAAGGCCATACCGCCGTCCTTCACATTGGGACAGGAGATGTTCAACTCGATGGCAGGAATCTTCTCCAATGCATCGATTCGGGCTGCACACTCGGCATAATCCTCTGGAGACGAACCACTTACGTTGACAATCATATTCGTGTCGATATCCTTGATCTGCGGATAGATATGTTCGCAGAAATAGTCCACACCCTTGTTCTGCAGGCCCACACAGTTCAGCATACCGCTGGCCGTCTCAGCCATACGGGGATAATCGTTACCCTCACGAGGTTTGAGCGTCGTACCCTTCACAATAATGCCGCCAATACCGTCGAGCGGCATCAGGTCGGCAAACTCCAGCCCATAGCCAAAGGTGCCAGAAGCCGTCATCACAGGGTTCTTCAGCCGCAGTTCTCCTATCTTTACTTCTAAATTAGCCATATTCCTTTACTCCTTCTCTCCTTTACCAAAGCAACCTCTTGACATCAAACACGGGACCATCCTTACAGACACACACATTTGTGGTTTCCCCTCCTGAGTAGGAGGGGTCAGGGGTGGTCTGATCAATGGAGGTCTTCACCTTCTCCACACAACAAAGACAAGCACCCAGTCCGCAAGCCATCAGATTCTCGAGCGATGCCTCGCACTCGATGCCTTTCTCCTTGGCGAAACGCGCCACCGCCTTCATCATCGGCGTAGGACCACAAGTGGAGATACGGTCAAACCGTTCATTCTGGAGAATGCTATGATTGGTCACAAAACCCTTCTCGCCCTCGCTGCCGTCTTCTGTAGTTACAAACGCGCGCCCGTACCTCTTAAATATATCTAAGAGCAACAGATCCTTTGCCGTACGGGCACCAAGCAGAAAAGTAGGTTCAATACCCTTGTCCTGCATCTCGGCTCCCATATAGAGCAAGGGTGCCACCCCCACTCCACCGCCGATCAGCAGCACTTTCTCGCCCTGTTTCGCTGCGGTAAAGCCATTACCGAGAGGCAAAAGACAGTTCAACGTGTCGCCAGCCTTCAAATCTGCCAGCTTTCTCGTCCCATCACCAACCGTAGCCACCAACAGCCACAGTTCATTCAGTTCTCTGTCTACAAAGTTGATGGAAATGGGCCGACGCAGGAACGTACTTGGCGAACCATCCACCCGCACTTCCACAAACTGCCCGGGCACCATCTCAGGCAGCGGTTTCCCGTCGGTAAGCCTGATCAGCACATACCGCTCGTGAATCCTCTCCACCGCCTTCACGGTCAAATCTAATAAATATTTCATCATAATGGGTGCAAAGGTACGAATAAGCGAGCGAAAAACCAAATATTATTTGAGTTTTTCTACTTCAAGAAGAATCTCTGGAACTCACTCTCGAAATTCGGAGTGAGTATCTGCTGGCCTATGGCTGCACGGATCTCATCCATCGTCCAGAATCGGCCGCCGTCGAGTTCTTCAGCTGAAGGACGAATAGGACCATCATAGATCGTACGGTGTACATAGACCAGTTCCCGTTCCCGACGGCTTTCAAACACGTACATCCCTATCCTTTCCGGCACGAAATCCGTGATGCCAAGTTCCTCGCCGACCTCCCTGACCAGCGCCTGCTCAGGCGTCTCACCATAGTCGATATGACCTCCCACAGAAGTATCCCACTTGCCAGGCTGGATATCCTTCCACTCCGGCCGCTTTTGGAGATAGACCTCGCCCCGCGAGTTAAACACGTGCAGATGTACCACAGGGTGCAACAATTTTGAACCATTGTGGCACTCACCCCTCGTAGCCGCCCCAACGACTCTTCCCTCCTCATCTACAATCGGAAACTGTTCCTTATTATTGTCTTGCATAACTCATTCTTTATGCCTGTCTAAAGTCATATTAATTGCATCCTCAGCGGCATGATTGAGCAGTTTTTTGATCATACCATATCCTTTCATTTCAAAATCTTTCTGTAGATCGGAGGTCTTTGATTCTTTTGTAGAAAAATCAATCATCCCCCCGATCTTTTTCGCTAATGAGACACTTGCCTGTCATTTCCCTGGGTTGTTCCTGGCCCATGATGTGGAGGATGGAAGGAGCTACGTCAGCCAAGATTCCGTTCTGCACCTTCACAGTCTTGTTCTCTGTCACGTAGATGAAAGGAACCGGGTTGACAGAGTGTGCCGTGTTAGGAGTGCCGTCTGCATTGAGGGCATGGTCTGCGTTGCCGTGGTCAGCGATGATGACAGTTTCATAACCCATCTCCTTCGCCGTTTCTACCACCTCATTCACGCACTGGTCAACCACCTCCACGGCAGATTCGATGGCCATGTAGACACCCGTGTGACCCACCATGTCGCTGTTAGCGAAATTCGCCACAATCCAGTCGTACCTATCGGTTTTGAGAGCCTCCACCAACTGGTCCTTCACTTCGAAGGCCGACATCTCGGGCTTCATGTCGTAGGTCGTCACCTTTGGAGAGTTCACCAAGATGCGGTCTTCACCTTCGAAAGGCTCTTCACGCCCTCCGTTGATGAAGAAGGTCACGTGTGCATATTTCTCAGTCTCAGCGACGTGCAACTGCTTCAAGCCCTTGCTGGCGATATATTCGCCGAGGGTGTTCTCCACGTTCTCCTTGGGGAAGAGGATGTGTACCCCTGTGAAGGATGCATCGTATGGAGTCATGCAGTAGTACTGGAGATGAGGGATGGTCTTCATACCCTGCTCTTTCATGTCCTTCTGCGTGAGCACGATGGTCAGTTCTCTTGCGCGGTCGTTGCGGAAATTGAAAAAGATGACAACATCACCTTCCTTGATGCGACCATCGACGCGGCTGTTGATGAGCGGCTCCATGAACTCGTCGGTGTTCTTGTGCTCGTCCGTGTGCGAATCGTAGCATGACTGCACGCCTTCCACCATGTCATCCACCTCGCGACCCTTGCCCTCTACGAGTAGGTCGTAGGCCACCTTGATGCGGTCCCAGCGGTTGTCGCGGTCCATGGCGTAAAAACGGCCAATGACCGATGCGATAGCGCCTACACCCGCTTCATCCACGTACTTCTGCAAGTTGGCGATGAAGCCCTTACCAGACCTGGGATCGGTATCACGGCCGTCCATGAAGCAGTGCAGGTAGCAGTTCTCGATGCCATACATCTTGGCGATGTCGATGAGTTTCAAGAGGTGGTCGAATGACGAGTGGACGCCGCCAGTGGATGTCAGGCCCATGAGGTGAACGCTCTTGCCGTTTGCCTTCGCATAGCTGTAAGCCGACTTGATTTCCGGGTTTTCCAGAATGGAGTTGTCTGCAATGGCACGGTTGATCTTCACCAGATCCTGATAAACGATGCGCCCGGCACCGATATTGAGGTGTCCTGTCTCTGAGTTACCCATCTGGCCGTCGGGAAGACCGACGTACTCTCCCGAAGCCTGCAACTCGGAGTGAGGATAGTTGGCATTCAGGTAGTCCATGTAGGGAGTGGGTGCCTGTTCTATCACGTCACCCTTGCCTTTGTCACCGATCCCCCAACCGTCGAGAATGATCAGAAGTGCTTTCCTCGCGTGGCTGTCTTCCTTCGCTATGGGGTTGTCGGCGATATACGTTGTACATGCCGTGAATACACTTGCGCCGCAGATGAGGGTAGCGGCCATCAACCATTGCATCATCTTATTCATTGTCCTCCAGCTATAAATACTTTTTATTATTTACAGTTTGGTGCAAAGATAACTATTTTTTTCCGATGAACCAAACTTTTATTAACTTTATATTGGATTTTTGCAGAAAAACGATCTTTCTGGGCGCAATGGGGTCAGGCATCATTGCGCCCTTTTATTGGTTCGCTCTTGAATCTGTCCTGGAACAAGTGCCCACACCGCTCATACTTCATATTGTAATAGAGTGCATAGGCTGTTGCTATTCGATGAATAACAGTTGACAGGTTCTCGCTTTTCTCCTGAATGATCATGTGTACATGATTCGGCATAAGGCAGTACGCATAGATTCGACAGAGAGACGGCAAAGACCTGCCTAACTCATCTGATGGAGACACCATAAGGCAAAGCAGGTCAATGAATTTCCGATAGTCGACGGGATGTTCGAAGATGACTTGTCTGTTAATGCCTCTTAGCATTACATGATAGATTCCAGTGGAACTGATTTCTCTTAGTGGTCGTGCCATACGTATTAAATTTGAATTAACGGCACAAAGGTAAGCATTTTAATCCAAACGACCAAATTTTCAACTAAAAAAGTGACAAAAGGGCGCACAGGTGCCTGACCCCATTGCGCCCTTCTAAACTACCTCAGGGGCATCAATGGGTGAAGCCATCTCGTTCTGAAAGTATGGCCATTTATACTTAATAAGCTCTATAGTGTCATATTTACACCCGAAATTTTTTAGCAAGTTTTCGGGCTTTTCCTTGTTTGTTTCAGGAATTATTCGTATCTTTGCCGACGGAGCGGAAAGGATCCGCTCGGCAGAAGAAGCGTAATGCTCCAAACTTGCGGATGGAAACGTGAGAAATTTTCAAGCAAGGCTGATTAAAGCAGGAGAGCAAGAACGGCTTCCACGCTTAGCGTGGGGCTGTGTTCCATTTTCTTTAATCAGGTTTTCTCACGACCTCCATCCGGAACTGGCAAAAGCAGTCCCGCGCTTCTGCTATGTGTAACGTAAATATAAATAAGTATTAAACTAAAGATTATGAAGAAATTGCTAACACTCATCTTGATGATGACATTCGCAGGAGCATTGAATGCACAGGGATTTAAAGGACTTCTCAACAAGGCAAAAGAGAAGTTAGACAAAGTTACTAACAACACTGGGGGGAAGACATCTTCCAAAACAGCAATTACATCGAGAGAAGATCAACTCTCGACACAGCGTAGCACTCCTCAATCTGGAAGTGGTTTGTCTGATGAAGTTCGCACCATTAATGGTATCTCGACTATTATGAAAGACTTTGAGACAGAACATCCTAGTGATATACTGCCCTATATTCAGAAGTATGCCACTCACAAGAAGACGGCCAACTCAAAGGTTATCACAGTGGATAATTTGAGTGGTATTATTTTAGGATACTATGCAGAGAATCGCGCTTTTGTATATGTACCGTCAGATGGTATTTATTGTTTCGATGAAAAAGGGAACATCGTAAAGAAATGGGGGAAGGAAGAAGCGGGGGACATGCATCTCCTCAACTTTGGAATTTCTGTCCCCAGATTCGATTCCGGTCGTATTATGGTCGATCACAGAAGTGGATTTAGCTTGGTTTGTGATGGTGTAATTTATGACAAAGATTTTAAAGAAATTAAGCGTTTCAATAAAGTTGAATCCATATCACCTTTTGTAGAAGGAGTCGCCTGCTATTTTAACAGCAAGATTGAAGGTCTTGGAACAAAGCGCTACACGGTATTTGTCGATACCAACGGCAATCAAGTATTGAAGAATATCTCAGACCAGTGGAACAAGGCCAATCTCTTTTTTGATCCTAAATTGATGCGCTATGAAAAAGAAGGTCTGATAGCCTACTGCGTACCCGATGCCACAAGTAAAAAGATAAAATGGGGGTTCCGTGATGCTAAAGGCAATATTGTCATTCCTGCCAAGTACGACATGGCTCGAGATTTCAGTAATGGTCTTGCTGCTGTAGCCGCCGGCGATTACTCATCTGCAAAATGGGGATTCATAGACAAGCAAGGTAATATGATCATTCCCCAAAAATTCTCAAACGAGCCATCGAGTTTTGATGAATGTGGATTGGCTATGGTTCTAGACAAAGACAAAAAAGCCACATTCATCGACAGACAAGGCAATATCACCCCAAACCGTTATGAAAGAATAACCCCATTCTGGAACGGTGTCGCTTTTTGGAATGAGTCGTATGACCCAAACATTGTAAAATTGATCGATAGTAAATTTAACGTCCTAAATGTATTCGACAGCAGAGTGGTTGACAGATTCGAATCTGAGAACCCTTATGAGAACGTTTTCTTCTCTGATTACATTAGTGAACGCATGGGTAGAGTGAGACCTTTTGGAGAATATTATTATTCATGGATGGGCCGACGTTTAAGTGGCGATGGTATACCACCCGAGAAAATGGGGTACGCAGTGCTTGACAAACAAGGAAACATCGTGACCGCAGGAGTCTCAGGCTGCTATGTCGACGGTCTTGCCCCAGTCTTCATAGACCAGACCGATGAAATCGGTTATGTCAACATGAACGGTGAGTGGGTCATCAAGTTCGAGAGAAATGAGTTTTGATTATTAACTTAAAATGATATTAATATGAAAAAGTTATTGTTAGTGATAATGCTGGCCCTTAGTTGTCAGGCCAGTTTCTGTCAGAGTGCTTTCGACAAAATGGTTGCCAAGTACACAAAGCAGACAAGTATTGTGGCTAATGTTGATGTCACTGGTAAGGATTTAGCAAAGGATGCCAAAACCGCTGGCGAAAAGGAAATAGCAAACAAGATTAACAGGTTCCGGATGTTTATTATTGAGACTAAGCGCCTCTTCCCGAGTTTTAAGGCCGACTTCGCCACTATTGAGAAAGATGGCTATACCCGCCTTGGTGGTACTACAGGTAATGAGACGATCCTCGTGAAATATGGTGCGGGAGGAGCAACGATGAACGAAGTCGTATTCTGTAATGTACTTCCCAAGAGCGCATATATCGCCCGTTTTACAGGCAAATTCACCAAGAGTGATCTGAAAACCCTACAAAACATTTTCAAATGACAATTTGGCTTTATGAAGAGGATAATAGTGGTATGTCTTGCTATGCTTTTGGCCATCGGAGGTATGGCTCAAAGTGCTAAGATTGTCAGTGCAAAGGCCTCCGGATATATTGCCAATGTAAAGGCGGGAGAGATGTCAGGATTGGACTTGCTGGTGAACGTTGGTGTGGAATACAGCAAGATTAGTGATAACCAAGCTTCCTGCGTCGTAGTGATGAACAATGCCAAACTCCCGTTGATTAACACGGCAGAGGACTTGCTTGAAGCATGTCAGAAGCTTAGTTATTACGGTGAGGATATGCCAGGTTCGACTTTTAGCCACAAAGAAATATTCAGTGTGGCAGTTCCCCTTGACCCCGAGCGTGTTAGCGGACAGGAGAAAGTGTTTTATGTGCAGGCTTTCGTCATGTACGATGAGTTCAATCCTCGGCTTCTGGCAAAAAGCGAGGTACTCAAGGTTGATGCGGAAAGATTGACTGTACTTGAGACACGCATGCCACAAGAAGAGTTGCAAAACTATAGAGATGTCGTTAGGAATGCGATAAATTTGGGCGCAGATGCCGGTATCGATGCTATGCAAGGCCGATCTGCCAATGGGCAGATACGCTGTAGTGTCTGCGAAGGCACAGGCCGAGTGGAAGTAGGAACTGGTGTCGATAAACACCTCGACAAGTGTTCCAATTGTAAAGGAACAGGCCTGATGGACGATCCTACAGGTGATAACCACAGCAGTGCCGATGCTCCCACAGACTTTTTTGAAACATACAACAAGGCTCGTGACTATAGAATGAAGCAAGCCCAAAAGAATAATTCTTCAAAGAGAAACAGATAATCAGAATACAAATTAATAAAATCTATCAACAATGAGAAAGACTATTGTAACACTGGTTGCACTTTGTGCTGCAATGACAGCCAATGCAACAATTCTGAGAGTGAGTAATGTGAATGGCAGTACCGCCCCGTATTCAACCATCAAGGCTGCACATGATGCGGCTAATGAAGGCGACACGATTATGGTGGAAGGTTCTGAGATCGAGTATGAGAAAACTGTGATTGAAAAAAGACTCGTCCTTATTGGACCAGGCTTCTGGCTCAACAATAACGGGATTGTGGAAGAGGCGGCTCCTTCAGCAAAAGTGCAGTTTGTTGTCCAGAAAGAAGCACCCGGTACTGTTATCAAGGGGTTCAGCACAAGCAACCGTATCAATGCAGCATTCAGGATTAATGCAGATAACTGTGTCGTCACAAGGTGTTATATCACATCAAGCAGTTACTACGGTGTACAGTTTGGTAGAGAAAACTCAAATGATCCGATACCTTCAGGTGCCGTCGTTCATCAAAACTTCTTTAAAAACTGTAATGTTTCTGGTTGGCAAATTATCATGACAAATGTGCAGATTACCAATAACATCTTCGCACATTATGATATGACAGAATACGATATTCAAAATATAAGCAATAGTCAAATTGCTTATAATACTATGATATGTACAGACGATGAGAGTATGTGGAGAAATTTCGCGACTGTAAATACATCAACAATCGAGCATAACATTCTCTGGCATCCAGAAGTATGGTATTCAAATATCGGTATCGCAGATGATAATGAGAAGAGTGGTAACTATATACAAAATATCATATCACCAGACGCCGTCAATACAGACAAAGATGTGAAGGCTGCCGAACAGGCTTTACCAGAAGGTGATTACGGCGCCTTTGCCGGTGATTCACCTTACGTAATAAGTGGTATTCCCTCTGCCCCAGTAATTGAGGATCTGGTGGTGCCGACGACCGTTGAAGCCGGCAGCAAGATGAAAGTGACGATTAAAGTAGGCATTCAGAAATGAGGATACGTAGTTTTATAATAGGCACGGTTCTCCTGTTAGCGATGGCGATGCAGGCACAAAATCCGGTGAAGGTCGAGTACTTCCTCGACAAAGATCCCGGTTATGGCCAGGCTCGCTCTGTCAACAACATCAGTGCCGGAAGTAACCAAATAGAGTTCGACGTGAGCGATGCTGCACCTGGTGTACATCTGCTCAGTGTACGCAGCCAAGACTCTGATGGGCGATGGTCGACCACCATGAGCCGTCCGCTCTTCATCGACCGCCTGCAGGACATTGTCTATGTGGAGTATTACATCGACACTGATCCTGGTGTAGGAAAGGCTACACCTTTGTCTCTGCCTGATCTAAAGTACAAGGCTCATTTGGATTTTTCCTTGGACATCAGCACCAAAGGACTTGCTTTAGGCAAGCATGAACTGTATGTAAGAGCCAAAGATGCCTTCGACCAATGGACAGATGTGATGAGCCGCTCCTTCACCATCATCACGAGCGGCGGTGAGAAGCCGGAAGAGAAGGGCGATCTCGCACGGATGGAATACTTCTTCGACAGCGATCCTGGCTATGGCAAGGGGTTCCCACTTTTGAAGGCAAGCACAGGAGAGAATACTTACGAAATATCGTTTGAGTCATTGAGTTCAGGCTATCATCTGCTAAGTCTAAGGGCACAAGATGAAAAAGGCAGGTGGTCTTCGGTGGTATCTCGCCCGATCTTTGTGGCAAATCCACAAAAGGTTGTTGCTATGGAATACTTCATCGACAATGATCCTGGAGAGGGTAAAGCCATAGCAGTCAAACTGCCAGAAGACCTCTCCGCCCCCTTCGCTTTCGAAGTGGCGACAGAACAGCTTGAACCCGGTGAACACAAGTTCTGCGTCCGTGCCAAAGGTACTGACGGCATCTGGACTTATCTCAGCAAGAAGTCTTTCACTGTATCCAACGGGAAAGCTGGAGACGCTAACTGTGACGGCCACGTGACTGCTGCAGATGCGGAGGCGGTAGCTGACCACATCATGGGTCAGACGCCCGACAACTTCAATGAGAAGAATGCCGACGTGAACGGCGACGACAAGATAGACGCTGCCGACATCGTGGAGATTGTGAACAGGATTGAATAAGGTATCTTCTCAAATAATATCCAAATCACAACGAGCGGCCTGACATCATTGCGAAGTCAGGCCGCTACATATGGGCGCAATGGGGTCAGGCACCTTTGCGCCCCAAGGGTGAACAAGATGACCAGCCATAAACTCGAATGATTTGACTAGTATTTGACGGAAAATCACTCAATAAGAAAACAAATGAAATGAGGAAAATGAGAAATTAATGACATATGACATAGTAATGAAAGTATATATTTGATTTATAAAGGGTTACGACAAAAGAAATCATCAATATAATGACATAAAAACGACATAAACATGACATACTAATGACATAAATGGTATGAGTGAAGGGGTTTGAAGGCAGTAAAGTGGAAGAAAGATGCCTGGAAAGCAGGAGAAAGGATAGGGTAAAGTCTAAAATTCTCTCGAGAATTTTGGAGTTTAGTTAGGGTAAAGTCGGAGTTTAGTTAGGGTAAAGTCAGAGTTTGGTCTATGTAAACTCCAAGAGTAGTCAGTCTAAAGCATTTGAAAGTATTATGATAAGTAATAGTCTAAAATATGTCATTAGTATGTCATGTTTATGTCGTTTTTATGTCATTATAGCATGCAATTAAAATTTAATAAGCATCTGACTATTAGCGATATAGAACAATATATATGTCATATGTCATTAGAAAATGAAAAAGAAAAAATAGAAAATTCAAATTGTACGAAAGAAAATATAAAAATAATCGCTAAAGGATGCAGATTTTAAGAAAAAAAGTTGTAACTTTGCAGGCCGGATTGCAATAAAAATGCATCAAAGGAACAAAGAAAGGATCAATAACAAATAGTAACAGAATAAATATGAAAGTAACAATCATTAGAGACAAAGGCGAGCGCGAGGTGGTGAATCGTGAGGAACTGATCGGCGTGGCAGGGCTGATCCAGAAGGGATGGCGCGAGAAAAGCGTGCTCCATTTGAGAGAGTTGTACCATCTGATTACGGTGGAACGGCAGGAGGACGGACGGGTGAAGACCAATCTGAAAGGCGGCATCCAACTGGAGCGGATATGCTTTGCCAGCGAGTTCGACAACTATCGTGGGGAACGGCGGCAGTTGGGGTATAACGGGCTCGTGGTGATAGAGAAGAACGGGCTGGAGACATACGAGCAGGCCGTAGAGATCAGAAACAAGGTGAGCCGGATGCCACAGACGGTGATGGCGTTTCTGGGAGCATCGGGAAAGAGCGTGAAGATTGTGGTGAGGGGGGAGATGTTCAGACCACCCCTAACCCCTCCTACTCAGGAGGGGAAGAAATTACCTATAGGCGAGGAGGAGATACGGCAGTTCCACCATAATATATACGAGACGGCGCGACAGGCCTATCAGAGCCAGTTCGGAATGGAGATCGAGTATCTGGAGCCGCGGCTCGACAGGACGGTCTACATGAGTGCCGACCCAGAGATCTACTTCAACCCTGAAGCGATGCCCTTCTATGGCGACGCACAGCCGAAGGAATCCATCGAACGCGTGAAAATATCTGACGAAAGCGACAGCCTGATGCCAGGGCGAACCCTCAACCGCACCTACCGTCTGAACTGGCTTTTCATCGTGGAGAACGTGCTCGGCAAGGCATTGGAACTGCCTGATGCCGACCGCCAGGAGACGCTGCTGATGATGGTGGCCAGCGCCTGTCTGGCTGAGGGCATCCCGATGGCGAGGGGCATAGAGATGACACTCGAGCACCCTGTGCTCAACAGCGACGAGCTGCTCGTCAGAAAGACCTTTTCGGCCGTCTATGCCGTCAGCCTGCAGGAGGACTATTTCGAGAAGCACAAGCCGAAGCCGTTGGCGAGCGTGCCCAAGGAGACCATCCAGGCGATGCAGACGGAAATATTCCTGAACGCCAACTTCGAACTGCGCAAGAACCTGATGACCGGCGTGGCCGAGTATCGTGAGAAATACGCTGAGGATCAGACGTTTAAGCCACTGACTGAGGAGGTTCGCAACGATATGACGCTCAGGGCGATGGAACTCGGATTGAAATCGTGGGACAGAGACGTGAACCGCTTCATCGACTCCACCCGCATTGAGCAGTACGACCCTGTGAACACCTGGCTCGACAAACTGCCGCAATGGGACGGTCACGACCATATTAAGGATCTCGCCGCCCGTGTGCCAACCTCACAACCACATTGGGAGAAGTACCTCCGTATGTGGCTCGTCGGTATGGTGGCCCAGTGGCGCGAGAGCGATAAACAGCTGACTGGCAACGCGTTAACGCCGCTGCTAATAGGCCGTCAGGGTTGCGGAAAGACGCGTTTCTGCAAGATCATCCTGCCTCCGGAACTGCGCGATTATTACAACGACAAGCTGAACTTCAAGAACGAGTTCGACCTGAATATCGCGCTGACCTCGTTTGCCATCATCAACCTCGACGAGTTCGACAAGACCTCCAACGGCCAGCAGATCGTGCTGAAATACCTGCTGAGCACCAGCGACGTGAAGTTCCGCCCGCCCTACGGCAAGACCATCAAGCAGTATCGCCGCTACACCTCGTTCATCGGCACCACCAACCAGCAGAAACCCCTCGTGGATCCAACGGGTTCACGCCGATTCGTCTGTGTGGGGGTGACTGGCAACATCGACTTCTGCGACACCGTCGACCACCGCCAGCTCTTCGCCCAAGCCCTATACCTATTTAATAATAAGGAGCGTTTCTGGCTGAACGACGACGAGATTGCAACGCTGATCCATGAGAATGAGCCTTTCCAGCGGCTTAACGACCTGGTAGAGATGATTGGCGAGACCTTCCGCAAGCCGAAGCCGTCAGAGCAGGCCCGCTGGTGGAGCCTGAAGGAGATCGCCAACGTGCTCTCTGAACGCTATGCGAACTACGACCCGAAGACCAGCTATCAGAAACTGGGCCGAGCGCTGAGCGACCAGCAGTTTGGCTTCGAGACTGACCGAAAGACATCAGGGCACTACTATAAAATAGTAGAAAGAGAAGGATAGAAGTAACTGCTTCTCCCCTTGAGTAGGGGGAGTCAGAGGGGGTCTGAGCAGAGGCAAAACTTGAGGCTGATCAGACCACCCCTAACCCCTCCTACTCAGGAGGGGAAATAATATGCTTAAGCTATAGAAAGGAGGGGATAAAATTATTTCTTTTCGGGAA
>JAFRQC010000134.1 GCA_017428805.1 Prevotella sp.
GTGTTCGTCTGTTCGTCCCATCCCTCGAAGCTCTGTCGCGGCAGGTCGATGCTGAGGGTCTTAGTCTCGCCGGGATTCAACAGAACCTGTTGGTAAGCGCGAAGGGACTTTAAGGGGCCGTTAGGGTCATTCAGGTTTCGGAGGTAGACCTGAACGGTTTCGAGACCTGCCATCTTGCCTGAGTTCTTGACACTCACCTGTACTTTGTTATTATGATAGACGGGCTTGCCGATCTCGAAGGTTGTATAGCTCAGACCGTAGCCGAAGGGGAAGAGTGCCTCACCAGTGTAATAGCGATAGGTGCGGTTCTTCATCGTGTAGTCGAGGAAGTCGGGCAGCTCGTCAGTGTTCTTATAGAAGGTGATAGGGAGTTTGCCGCTGGGATTGTACAGTCCGAAGAGCGCTTCGGCTAGGGCTTGTCCGCCGAGTTCTCCGCCATACCAAGCCTGCAAGATGGCGTCGCAGCTCTCCTTTTCGGGCACAAGTGCCATCGCAGAGCCAGAACAGTTGACGAAGATGACCTTTTTGCCTGCTTTGTGGAGCATAGCGAGGGTTTCGCGCTGGGCCTTCGGCAGTTCGATGCTCGTACGGTCGCCACCCTTGAAACCTTCTTCGTTGACGCGCATTTCCTCGCCTTCGAGTTTCGGAGAGATGCCGCCCACGAAGATGACGGTCTCAGCATCACCGATCTGTGCAAGCAGTTCCTGATGGGTGGGGGCCACCTTGTGCTGGATGTCGAAGCCTAGGAAGGCGAAGTCGCTCACCTGTACATAGTCAATCTGGATGCGGTAGT
Organism: Prevotella sp.; assembly: GCA_017428805.1. Next base: position 794 of record JAFRQC010000134.1, read on the forward strand.
GTTCTCCTGCCTTCACGTCCATCTCCTTCTGTGAGCCTTGGATGCGGTTGCGCACCTGCCAGATGTTTACGAGAGTGTCGCCGTTGACGATGAGGCGCACCTTGTCGTCTGCATTGATGTTGAAGATAACGGTTTCGTCCTTCGTGGGGATGAAGGTGGCGTCGTAACGGGCGGAAAAGTTCTCAAGGTTGATTCCTGGGGCGAAGACAGTGTTACCACCGTTGCTCAGCATAATGGGGGAAGTGAGGTTGATGGTGGCGGCTGGCGTACCGTTCATCTCTATATTATTATAATAGGTGGCTTGTATGCCTTGAATGCCGAGAGGTGTCTTCAGTTCTGCAAAGCGGCTTTCGAACACCTCGTTGCGCGTCAGGCCGCAACCGCTGATATACCTTGCCTGCGGGGCTATCTGCTGAATACCTTCGAGGGCTGTGATGGTGCGGGTGGCAAAGCCGGAGTAGTTGCCCCACTGCATGATGGAGTCGATGGCATTGGCGCCCATTACCACTATCTTGTGTTGCGGCCCAGTCGTATCAGAAGACAGCGGGAGAATACCATTGTTTTTCAGGAGGACGATACTCTTGCGGGCCATATCGAGGGCCAGTTGTTTGTGAGCATCACAGGCGACAACATTTTCGGGGATCTTTGTCCAAGGGTTCAGATCGTCAGGGTCAAGGTCTCCGAGTTCGAAGCGGGCGATGAGCAGGCGGCGCAGACTCTTGTCGAGGTCTGCCTCTTTGATGTCACCACGGCGCACAGCTTCCGGCAGATGCTTGTATTCAGAACCACACTCCACATCAGTACCTGCCAGCACGGCCTGTGCTGAAGCCTGAGCACCGTCCTTGGCTGTATTATGCCAGCGGGGAAGGAAGTCACGGATGGCACCGCAGTCGGAGGTGATCAGTCCGTCGAAGCCCCATTCGTCGCGCAGAATCTGCTGTTCATAGCGAGTCTGTGCGCAACAGGGCTGACCGTCGATACGCTGGTAGGCGCACATGATCTCTGCCACCTTGCCCTCTTGCACCAGTGCCTTGAAAGCCGGGAGATAGGTTTCCCAGAGATCGCGCTCGGGCAAATTCTCGACATTAAACTCATGGCGGTTCCACTCCGGACCACTATGGACGGCGAAATGCTTGGCGCAAGCGAGGAGTTTTTTATATTTCGGAGAACTCTGATTACTCGGAGTATTTGTAGAACTTAGCCATTGTCCGTCATACGTCATGCCCTGCAGGCCTCGGACAACGGCCAGTCCCATCTTGGCCGTCAGATAGGGATCCTCGCCGTAGGTTTCCTGGCCGCGTCCCCATCGGGGATCGCGGAAGATATTGATGTTCGGCGTCCAGAATGACAGGCTCTGGTATCGCTTGATGTCACCAGCACGTTTTGCCTGCTGGGCCTTTACACGAGCCTCGTCGCTGACGGCCGTAAAAACCTTGTGCAGCAGGGCGTCGTCCCACGAGGCGGCCATACCCATAGTGATGGGGAACACGGTGGCAAATCCGTTACGGCCTATGCCGTGCAGGGCTTCGTTCCACCACTGGAACTGTGGAATACCCAGCCGTTCGATGGCGGGCGAGGTGTCCATCATCAGGCAGACTTTCTCTTCGAGTGTCAGTCTCGTCAGCAGATCGTCGGCCCTTTGTGCTGCCGACAGATTCGGATCCTGATAGGGTAACGTCTGTGCACTGAGGCTCATAGCCGTCAGCACAGCGCAAAGCATCGTTGTAAGTCTCTTTTTCATTGTCGTTTGGTTTTTATGTTAATAATCGTACATTCCACATCTTCCTTATTGGTGGCGTAGGCCACGTAGAGGCGGCCATTATAGACAATCGACTTTGGATAGTTATAGCCGATGGTCTTAGCCTTGCCGGAATAGCGCTGAGGCTGTAAGTTGGAACCGCCAGCCCTCAA
>JAFRQC010000051.1 GCA_017428805.1 Prevotella sp.
AACACAACTCTCCTCATCGGGGAATCTGGAAAAGAAATCTTTGAGCAGCATATTTACCGGTTTTGCTGCAAAAGTACAGGTTTTATTATGCATTCGGAAGGTATTAACATTCTTTAGTCCTTTTATCACCACACAGAAAGAAATTTTGTTAAGTATAATAATGACTATCAGTATCTTTCTATATATCTGATAATCAACGACTTATGAAAGATTGGATTTTGGACTAAGGAAACTCGGACTTTAGACGGGGGAAAGTTGGACTTTAGTTAGGGTAAACTCCCACTTTAGACCGTCTAAACTCTGAGAAAAACGACAGGTAATAATATCTGTAAAGGAATTTAACTGTTACATAAACAGCCCTGCGCCATAAATGAGGACGATGTAACGGAAGATTTTGCCCAATGTGATGGCAATAAAGGTGATGACGATGTTCGATCGCATCAGTCCGAGGGCGATGGTAATGGCGCTGCCGAGCACGGGAAGAAAGGCGAAGAAACCCATCCACGATCCGTGTCCGGCCATAAAACGGTGGGCTTTGTCAAGGTCTTCTTTCTTCACATGGAAGTATTTCTCAATCCATTCCATCTTTCCCATGCGCCCCACGCAGTAGTTTACGATGCTGCCTAAGACATTGCCGACGGTGCCGTAGACCATCAACACCCACGGATCGAGCCCCGTTGCCATCAACCCGATCATCACGGCCTCGCTGGAAAAAGGGAAGAAACTGCCTGCCAGAAAAGCTGCCAACAGCATGCCCCAGTAGCCGTATTGCGTCAGGAAACTGATGATGAAATCCATAAGTTATATGCTGTGAGGGCTATTATGGCCACAGTTATGATGATGAAGATGATGTTGGAAAAACGGGAATTTGTGAGTGCCCAATAGTGGCCTGTCAGCGGGCTGGCGGCGAGGATGAGCATGCGCAGGGCTAGTTCGTTGTGCGGCTGCAGGACCAGGAGCGTCAATGAGAAAAGACCGAGGGTGATGAATCCGTAGTAGATCTGGCGGACGCGGATCTTGTCGCGGAAACTGCTGTGTACGAAGTGTATGCTGCCGATAATCATCAGCAGGGTGGAGAAGGCCATGATAAGCTGATAGGACAGGGGGATAGAACTGAAACCTATGGGGAATTGAAGGATATCCTGTACGTCAAACAGGCTGATGATTGCATGAAGATCGCCGTTCTTCTGCCACATCAGCCATCCGATCATAAACCAGTAGGGCGTCGCCAATCCTAACAGCGAGGCGAAGAATGTGCGCCAGGAGAGGGCATAGACGATGATCTTCATCATAATCCACAGCAAGGGCAGGTAGAAGATGATATTGGCGTCGAGCATGCTGCTGATGCCGAGGAGCAGGAAGGTGTAATAGGCTTTCCCTACGGCTGCCTGATCCTGATAACTGTCAAAGAGGAGCATCAGGGCCGCGATGCAGCAGAGTTGTACGAGGCCGCCAGTCCATGAGGGGAACAGGAAGACGGCTGCACACGAGAGGAAGATGAAGGCAACGGAGACAGAACGGCTGTAGATACGGATCAGCAGGTTCTTGCTGTTGATCCGCATGACCAGTAGCACGGACAGGACAAAGCAGGCGAACTGCACCCACCATTGTGCTTGGAACAGTCCTGCCAACAGCCAAATGGCCGTGCCGTATAGCATGGCCAATGGGAGGGTACGACGGCTCTCAGCGGTCTTGTTCTGAATCCGTTTCTTCACTTTCTGCCTTTTTACAGGTCTGCGCCGATGTCGCGACGGAAGTATTTGTCGGTGAACAATATCTTCTGAGCCTCCTCGAAAGATTTCTGCAAGGCCTCAGCCTTATCCTTGCCATAGGAAGAAACCGCAATGACTCGTCCGCCGGCTGTGATAACCTCGCCGTCTTTCAGGGCCGTACCGCTGTGGAAGACGATAGAACCCTCTACGTCGCTGATGCCGCTGATGGGATAGCCTTTCTTGTAAGCCTGGGGATAACCACCGCTGACGAGCATCACACAGACGGCAGCACGGGGATCGAACTCGATCGTGCGCTTGTCTAGGTCGCCTGCTGCCACACCTTCAAAGAGATCCACGATGTCACTCTTCAGGCGCAGCATGACGCTCTCCGTCTCCGGGTCGCCCATACGGCAGTTATATTCAATCACGTAGGGTTCTGGCTCATGGCTTGGTGTGTTGGTGCGGTTGATGAGTCCGAAGAAGATAAAACCCTTATAGTCAATGCCTTCGGCAGCAAGGCCCTCTACCGTAGGACGGATAATGCGATCCTCCACCTTCTGCATCCACTCTTTGGTGGCGAAGGGAACAGGTGTGACGCTGCCCATACCGCCGGTATTCAGACCAGTGTCATGCTCTCCGATGCGCTTGTAGTCCTTGGCTTCAGGGAGAATCTTGTAGTGCTGGCCGTCGGTGAGGACGAAGACTGAGCACTCGATGCCGCTCATAAATTCCTCAATGACCACCTGTGAAGAAGCATTGCCGAACATGCCGCCCAGCATCTCCTTCAGTTCTTTCTTGGCCTCGTCGAGGGTGGGGAGGATCAATACGCCCTTACCTGCACAGAGTCCGTCGGCCTTCAATACGTAGGGGGCCTCGAGGGTCTCAAGGAACTTCAGTCCTTCCTCCAGGTGCTCACCGTCGAAGGTCTGGTAACGGGCGGTGGGGATGTTGTGACGCAGCATGAAGCCCTTGGCGAAGTCCTTGGAGCCTTCAAGCACGGCGCCGGCCTTCGAGGGGCCGATCACAGGCACATCCTTCGTGCGGGGATCTGCTTTCAGATTGTCGTAGATGCCCTTCACCAATGGGTCTTCGGGTCCGACAACCACCATACTGATGCCCTTCTCAACCACGAAATCCTTGATGGCGTCGAAGTCGTCGGCCTTTATGGCCACGTTCTCACCACAGTTGCTGGTTCCGGCATTGCCTGGGGCGATAAAGAGTTTCTCACACTTGCTGCTCTGAGCGATTTTCCATGCTAAGGCGTGCTCACGTCCGCCGCTGCCTAATAATAATATTTTCATCTTTGAATTTTGAACTTTAAACTTTGAACTTTATGATTACTTTAAGTAGTCTTCGAAGTATTGGGTGATGCGTTCATGGAGATGGACGCTGGCATGACCTCTCATGTTGTGCTCCTCACCAGGGTAGGCGAAGAAGTCTGGCTGTGTGCCGGCTTTGATGCAGGCATCGAGGAAGGAGAGACAATGCTGAGGCACGACGGTGTTGTCGTTGTAGCCTGTGATGATCTGCAGCTTGCCTTTCAAGTCCTTCGCCTTGTCGATGAGACTGGTCTTGGCATAGCCTTCGGGATTCGTTTCAGGAGTTCCCATATAGCGCTCGCCGTACATCACCTCATACCATTTCCAGTCGATGACAGGACCTCCGGCTACACCCACCTTGAACACATCGGGATAGTTGGTCATCAGCGAGATGGTCATAAAGCCGCCGAACGACCAGCCATGAACGCCCAGACGCTCCATATCTATATAAGATAAGGTACGCAGGTATTCCACACCCTTCATCTGGTCCTGCATCTCGATTTGACCCAGTTGGTGGAAGGTGGCCTGCTCAAAGTCGCGGCCTCTGTACTGGCTGCCACGATTGTCGAGGATGAAGACGATGTAGCCTTTCTGGGCCATATAGGTCTCCCAACTGCGTGAGGCCCAATGCCAGGAGGCCTGGACATTGTTGGCGTGAGGACCGCCATAGACATAGATCACCGTCGGATATTTCTTATCGGGATTGAAGTCTGCGGGCTTCACCATTCTGTAATAGAGGTCGGTCACCCCATCCGCAGCCTTGATGCTGCCGCACTCAAAGATGGGATATTGGTAACCAGCCCAAGGGTCTTCAGCATCCAGTAGGTTCGTGTGACGTGGCGTCTTCTGGTTAATGTCCACAACGTCGATGACTCGTGGCCTCGTAGGCGTAGAGAACCTGTCGATCAGGAAGTTGCCAGAAGGAGATAGTTCTGCGTTATGAACACCGTCTACCGTCTCCAGCTGTTTGATCTCTCCCTTCATGCTGACGCTATAAAACCGGTGGTGCAGGGGATGTTCCTTGTTGGCTTTGAAGATGGCGGTCTTCTGCTTCTTGTTGAAACCCAAAAGCTCCATGACCACCCATTCGCCTTTGGTGATTTGTTTCAGTTCCTTACCGTTGGCATCGAAGAGGTAAAGGTGGTTGTAGCCGTCTTTCTGACTCTGCATGATGAATCTGGTATCATCCCAAGGCAGAAACTGAATGGGATGCAAGGGTTCTACATATTTGTCGCTAGTCTCACGGTATAGTTCTGCAAGTTTTTCACCCGTTGCGGCATCGTAGGACACCAGTCGGCAGTCGTTCTGGGCTCTGTTCAGTTCGAACATGTAAATGATCTTGCTGTCAGGGCTCCAGGAGATGTTCGTGAAATAGCGGTCGGTAGGATCGCCAGCCTGCAAATAGACGGTCTTATCGGTCTGTAAATCATAGACACCCACAGTCACCTTATGGCTCGTCATCCCAGCCATAGGGTATTTGTCTGGCTCGTACGTAGCCTCTCGGGGGAAAATGTCTACCTGCGGATAGTCTGTCACCATACTCTGGTCCATGCGATAGAATGCCAGGCGTAGGCCATCGGGACTCCAGAAGGTGCCTTTCTCGATACCGAACTCATTACGGTGTACGGACTGTCCATAGACTATTTCCCGTGAGCCGTCGGTGGAGAGTTGGTGCTTCTGCCCCTCGGCATCCGCTACGAAGAGCTGATGGTCTTCGACATAGGCTGTAGCCTTGGAAACGGCATTCCAGTCGTTGGCCGTCTGTCCTGAGATACTGTCCTGCCAGACGATTCTCTTCTCTTTGAAATCCACAAGTATGACAGCATGGCGGTTGCCGACTTGTACGATGGGTTTGTCGGGATAGGGGAACACCGCGTGCATCAGGTGACGTACATAACGTTCATCATCGCTATTTGCCCATTCGTTGACTTCTTCAAGTGTGAAGAGGGTTGCTTTCTTGCCAGTCTTTGCATCGATGGTATAACACTCCTCTACGTCGGTCTGTATCAGTTGGTCTCCCCACCATGTCAGCCACATGTTCTTGGGCTGCATGCTGTGGTAGTTCGTGCCGCCGAAGTTCAGGTCTTCGAGGGTGAAGAGTTTGTCTTGTGCAGACAGGGAGGTGGAGAGGGCTGCCATCATCAGAAAAGCAAACAAGGACTTAATCTTTATCATCGTCAAACCTCCTGTTCTTTTTGTCAAATCCTTTTCCTCTGCCCGCTCTTGGATTTTTGTCACTCCTGTCGAAACGGTCTTTCCGGTCTCTCCTGAATTTCTGGTCATCACGGTCCTTGCGGTTATCGTGGTCGTTCTGATCTTCTCGGCTCTTCCGGATATTCCGGTCTTTCCGGATGTTGTGGTCGAGTTCGTGGCGGTGGAAGGTGAAACTGCGGATGTCGCCTTCCTCATTCTGTTCGGTCTCTTCAAGGCGCTGTTTGAACTCGCGCTCTTTCTTGAAACGGCGTTTCTGGGCCATCTGCTTTTTCTCTTCGTCAGTCTTCACGATACCACCGTCGTGACGGAAATCTTTCAGTTTTCCGTCGAACATCTGGTATCTGCGGAATTCACATTCCAGACTGCCGTTATAGAGGGGGATCTTGATACTGGGTTTCAGGCCGATCTGCTCAAAGCACTCTTCGCGGTAGGAGAGAATCCAGGCATCATTACCTTTGAACTCATGTTTCAGGCGTTCACCAATCATCTTATAAGTACCCAGAAGGTCGGGCGTGGAGATACGCTCACCATAAGGGGGATTGGTAATCATGATGCTCTTATTGCCTGGCTGGGTGAAGTCCTTGAAGTCCTGTTGTCGGACGGTGATGTCGTTGGTCAGACCTGCGGCCTTCACGTTGAGGAGGGCCGTATTGACGGCTTTGATGTCAACGTCGTAACCGTATATATGGTGCTGGAACTCACGCTCTTGGCTCTCGTCGTTATAGATTTCATCGAACAGGTCTGCATCGAAGTCCGGCCATTTCTCAAAGGCATATTCTTTGCGGAACAAACCCGGGGCCATGTTCTTGGCGATGAGGGCTGCCTCGATGAGAATGGTACCGGAGCCGCACATGGGATCGATGAAATCGGTGTCGCCCTTCCAACCCGAGAGCAGGATCATGCCTGCAGCGAGCACCTCATTGAGAGGTGCCTCGACACTCTCCTGACGATAACCGCGTCGGTGCAAAGACTCACCGCTGGAGTCAAGGCTCAGGGTGCATTGGTCTTCGGCGATGTGCATGTTCAGACGGAGATCGGGGTTCGCCACCGAGATGTTAGGCCGTTTGCCCGTCTTCTCACGGAACTGGTCGACAATGGCATCCTTCACCTTATAGGAGACAAACTTCGAGTGTCGGAACTCCTCGGAGAATACCACTGAGTCGACGGCAAAGGTTTTGTCGTCGTCCAAATAGGTGGTCCAGTCTATTTTCTTGATTTCTTCATAAACATCATCCGCGCTTTGTGCTTTGAAATGGCGGATGGGTTTCAGGACTCTGATGGCGGTGTGCAACTGGAAGTTGGCACGGTACATCAATTCTTTGTTACCTGTAAACGATACCATTCGTCTACCGATCTTCACATCATTAGCCCCCAGTTGGGTCAGCTCTTTCGCCAGTACAGGTTCCAGTCCCATAAACGTTTTGGCGATCAATTCGAAATTCTGTTCCATTGATAGTGTTTCTTGCATGCCCGCCTATAACGGACAATGTGGAATTCTGCCTGCAAAGTTAATATAAGTTGACCAAAAATACGTGCTTTAGACTGTTAATCAAATAAAAATCATGGTATTTTGCTAAAATTCATCATGAAATTATGATGTGTTTCAAATTAATTTCGTACTTTTGTGCCCAATATGATGGTTATGACCAATCTGCTATTATATACTCATACAGAAAGTACATGGTTGATTGCCCTCGAGTGGGGCGTCGCCATATTGTTCCTGCTTTTCCTGTTCGTCTCGTTATTTGTTCAGCGACGGATGGGGAAGCGGTTGAAGGCAGAATTGGAACAACTCGACAAGATCAGAAAGGGAAATGTTGAGTACGACTTCATTCTCAAAGCCATGAAGATCGCTGTCTGGCGATATGATGCAGAGTCACATTCATTATTATTTGAGAAAGACTATCGTGACGGGCGTAATAACTATGTGCCAGCCATCAATGAGAAATTTCAGGAAACATTGTCTGTGGTCGCTCCGGCAGATGCAGATCATGTAAACAGGGCTTTCGAAGATATCTGTGAGGGAAGGACTGATTTCTATCATCAGGAATATCAGGTATTGGATAAGGCCTCTGGTATCAATTACTGGGAAGAAAGTTATGCTACCATCGTTGACCGTGATTCCGAGGGTAAGCCGACAAAGATCGTCGGAACTTCCCAGCGTATTGATGAGCGTAAAGAACTGATGGCTTCGCTTGTGGCTGCCAGAAATAAGGCTGAGGAGAGTGACCGTCTGAAGACCGCCTTCCTGGCCAATATGGGTCATGAAATACGTACTCCGCTGAATGCTATTGTCGGTTTTGCTGACTTGTTGCCAGTCGTACAGACCGAGGAGGAACGTAGTCAACTCATCACAGAAATCCAGAACAATAACCAGAAACTGTTACACATTATCGACGGTCTGGTGAGTATGTCAAAGATTGAGGCCGGTGCGAAGAGTCTGCTGATGGCCCGTGTCGACTTGAACCAGTTGCTCCAGCAGATGGTTGATACTTATCAGCCGACTACCAATGTGCCGATTACGCTCCAGTGTGCTATGGACAAGTTGATGATAGAGAGTGACCGTGATAAACTGTATGAGATTGTTGACAATCTGATACAGAATGCTGTGAAGTTTACTACTGAGGGCAGTATCCGTACTGGCTATGACCTGATAGACGATAATCATGTGCATATCTGGGTGAGTGATACCGGTAAGGGCATTGCTGTGGCTGATCAGCAGCGTATCTTTGAACGCTTCATCAAACTCGACGAGTATATCCCAGGCACAGGACTTGGACTCTCTGTCGTGAAGTCTCATGTACAGAGCTTGGACGGTAAGATGGGTGTAAAATCTGAGATAGGCAAGGGCTCCACTTTCTGGGTAGACCTGCCTTTAGCATAGTTTTTTTGTTGTTCTTGCAACTTTTTTCTTGTCAGGTTCGTCTAACAGGCAGAAAGAACATCAAAAAAGAAGTAAAATGAAACAAATGATGAATGCAAAGCGAGTAATGATGGCAAGTGCAGTCGTGCTGGCCATGTCCATGGGAATGATTTCTTGTTCTTCCTGTATGAGTGAATGGAAAACGCAGACCATCCTCTCCGATGGTCCCAAGGTGACGGAAGTCAGACAGTTGACTGGCTTCGAGGAAATCGAGATCAGTGGCAGTCCCCGTGTCTGTTATACACAGGCTGACAGCTTCTCTGTCTGTGTCAAGGGTACACAGGAAGCAGTAGACAATCTCCTGACCGATGTGGAAGGTAAGACGCTGAGTATCCGTAACCGTGGGAAGATCAAATTGGTCAACATCTCATTCGATGATAACGGTCTGACGGTTTACGTGACCTCTCCGGATTTGACCGGTATTCGTCTGAACGGCTCGGGTGACTTCGAAGCCAAAGACCGTGTGGATACCGACAAGATGGACATCGTGCTGCGTGGTTCAGGTGACATTGACATGAAGGATATCATCTGTGACCGTTGTGGCGTTGAACTGATTGGTTCTGGCGACATCTCCCTTGGCAGTCTGGATGCCATAAAGACTTCTGCCACGCTTATCGGTTCTGGTGATGTGTCATTAGGACTGCTGCACGTGAAGGATACGTACCTCTCACTGAAAGGCTCTGGCGATATCAATGCCGACTTCAAAGAAGGCTGTGGTGCTGTAGAATGTGAGTTGCGTGGCTCGGGTGATATCTCCCTGAAAGGTAAGGTTCAGAAGTTCAGTCAACACAAGTCAGGTTCGGGCGATATTGACATCGATCGACTGACTGTGAATAAATAATCGATAAAATATATTAAAATCTTTCGGTTTCTCATAAATAATGATTACTTTTGCCGAATTATTGAGGCAAACCCTTAGGGAAACCGGATGAAATATGCAGTAATAGCCGCGGGTGAAGGCTCGCGGCTGACAAAAGAAGGCAATACGACACCGAAGCCTCTGATAGAGGTAAACGGTGAGAGGCTGGTCGACAGACTGCTGCGAATCTTCGAGGCTCATGGAGCTTCTGAGGTGGCTATCATCTGTAACGAGCAGATGACCGAGGTGAAGAATCATCTCAAGGCCGTGCAGCAGAATTACAGACTGCCGCTGAGGCTCGTCGTGAAGTCTACACCCAGTTCCATGCACAGCATGTGGGAACTGAGCCGATGGCTTGACGACGGCCCTTTTGTGTTGACAACCGTCGATACCATCTTCCGTGAGGAAGAGTTCGACGGCTTTGTGCAGACCTTCTCCGGACTCCTCAAGACAGGAGAGGCTGACGGGTTGATGGGGGTCACAGACTACATCGATGACGAGAAGCCACTCTATGTCTCCACCGATGACGACCTGTGGATTACCGCTTTCATCAATCAGTGTGACTGTCCGCGATATGTCAGCGGCGGCATCTATGCCCTGACACCCCGTTCGCTGACTACACTCCGTGACTGTGTGGCGAATGGTGAGCAGCGTATGCGGAACTTCCAAAGAGCACTCCTGCGTGATGGGCTTAAACTGAAAGCATGGCCCTTCTCTAAAGTGCTCGATGTCGACCACGTCAGTGATATTCAAAAAGCAGAGGCATTCTTAAGTGAAGAGTGAAAAGTGAAGAGTGAAGAATGAGGATACTGGCAGTCAGCAGGGCAGAGCGGTTTTCGCCCAATTCCGTGGAGCGGGATAAGGCGATCTTTCAGGCAGTCATCGACAGGCTGCAAGAACATGACAATGAGGTCCGCCTTGTCAGTGAGGAGAACTTGGAGGATGTTTCTGAGTACTCTGAGTATTCTGAGTATTCAGAGTCTTCTGACCTCGTCATCACAATGGCGCGCCAGCCTGAGACACTGATGTGGCTCAAGTCGTTGGATGTCACCTGCATCAATTCGCCTGAGGGTATTGAACGCTGTACGAGAAGTCGTCTGCTCAGTATCATGGAGCATCTCGGCACACCGGTTCCTCCGCAGGAGGGTTTTGACGGTTACTGGCTGAAACGAGGCGATGCTGCAGCACAGACGGATGCGGATGTGGTCTATGTGTCTGACAGGGAACAATTAAAGACGGCCATACAGACGATGTGTCAACGGGGTGTCACTGATTATACTGTGAGTGCCCACGTGCAAGGCGACTTGGTGAAGTTCTACGGGGTGGGGCAGGGAGGCTTCTTCCGATGGTACTATCCCACGGATGACGGTCAGACGAAGTTCGGTGATGAACACCACAATGGCAAGGCCTGTCACTATCAGTTTCAGATCGAGGCGTTGCAAAATGAAGTGCAGCGGTTGGCAGCAGTAGTCGGTGTCAGTGTCTATGGTGGTGACGCCATTATCAGGGCTGACGGATCGTTCTGTCTGATAGACTTCAACGATTGGCCTAGTTTCTCGCGCTGTCGGGAAGAAGCTGCCGATGCGATTGCCTCGTTATTGAATAGAATTAAGTAATCATAAAGTTCAAAGCTTAAAGTTCAAAGTTCAAAAAAATTTGTTGTGGCAACATTTAAGGAGTTATTGATGGTTTCATTCAAGTCTGAGGACACAGAGGAATGGCTCGACGTGTGGTTCACACGTCCCATTGGTCTTGTCTTCGCTTTGTTATGGAATAAACTCGGTATCCATCCGAATGTCATTACGATTGTGTCGTTCTTCTTTGGAGCGGCAGCAGGTTGGATGTTCCATTATACTGACTTTCTGCATAACCTCTATGGCGTTGCTCTGCTGATGCTCGCCAATTTCTGTGACTCTACCGATGGTCAGATGGCACGTCTTTCTGGCAAGAAGACACTTTTAGGTCGTGTACTTGACGGATTCTCAGGCGATGTGTGGTTCTTCTGCATCTATGTGGCCATCGTAGTACGTCTGTGGCCCCAGCAGATTCCTGGTACCACTACGCAGTGGGGCGTTTGGGGCTTCATGCTGGCTGCTGTAGCGGGCTTCCTTTGTCATGCACCACAAAGTTCCTTAGCAGACTATTATCGTCAGATACACCTTTATTTCCTGCTTGGCAAGGAAGGCAGTGAACTTGATACCAGCTCTCAGCAGCGACAGATCTTCGAGAATCTGCCCAAGGCGAAATGGTTTGAGCGTCTGTTCCGTTACAATTATGCCAGTTATTGTCAAAGTCAGGAACATCGTACTCCACGTTTTCAGGCGTTCTTCCGTGAGGTGAAGTCGCTTTGGCCAGATGCCTCTGATATGCCTCAGGATCTTCGTGATGCATTTAGGGCAGGCAGTCTGCCGCTGATGAAATACACCAACATGCTCACGTTTAATGTCCGTGCCATCACTATCTATGTCACGTGTTTGCTCGACTGTCCGTGGGTCTATCTGTTAGTGGAGGTTATTATATTAAATATAATGTACGCGTATATGCATCGCACCCATGAAAGGTTGTGCGATGACTTGTACAATACCTATTTGAAGGCATGATGGCAGGTTATATCTTTGACTACGGAGGCACTCTCGATACGGGAGGACAGCACTGGGGACAGGTGCTCTGGCATGCCTATGAGCGTCATCAGGTGCCTGTTACGGAGGCGCAGTTCCGGGAGGCGTATGTCCATGCGGAACGCACGCTGGGGCGGAATCCTATCATCCGTCCGGACTATACCTTCCGTCAGACATTGGAAACAAAACTCTGCCTGCAACTGGAGTGTTTTCGTGGAGTGTGGAGTGAGGAATGTGGAGCGAGGTATGCTGAGGTGCTGGCAGATGACCTCTATGCCCGTACCGTCGAACAGACGGCCCGGAGCCTCAAGGTTCTCCAGACATTGAAAGACCAAGGTGTGCCAATGGTGCTGGTGAGCAACTTCTACGGCAATATGCCTGTGGTGCTGCATGAGTTTGGCTTCGACGGGCTCTTCGTCAAGGTTGTTGAGTCGGCAGTCGTTGGCATCCGAAAACCTGATCCCCGCATCTTCCTCTTAGGAGTGGATGCTCTTGGGCTGAAGCCGGAAGAGGTGACGGTGGTGGGCGATAGCCTGGATAAGGATATCATCCCAGCTCACGAAGCCGGCTGCCAGACAGTCTGGTTCCGAGGCGAGGGTTGGACACCCGCACCTCACAACGGGGACTGTCCCTATTGTGAGATTATCGACTCGCTCGATGAATTATTGGAAAAGATTAAAACGAAATAAAACGACATGAACAAAACAAACGTAAAACCAGCAGAAGGTAAGCTGGGTATTCTGGTAGTCGGCAACGGCGCAGTTGCCACGACATTCATGACTGGTGTGCTGATGACCCGCAAAGGACTGACGAAGCCTGTGGGCTCTATGACTCAGTACGACAAGATCCGTGTGGGACGTGGAGCCTCGAAGCAATATCTGAAGTACGGTGATGTCGTTCCATTGGCCAGTCTCGACGATATCGTGTTCGGCTGTTGGGATGTCTATCCGCAGAATGCCTACCAGTCTGCTGTCTATGCTGAGGTGCTGAAGGAGAAGGATATCGAACGCGTACGAGAAGAACTCGAACAGATTGTGCCGATGAAGGCAGCCTTTGATCATAACTATGCGAAACGACTCAGTGGCGATAATGTGAAGTCTTGCACTACCCGTTGGGAGATGGTCGAAGCTTTGCGTGACGATATCCGTCGTTTCCGCGAAGAGAAGGGTTGTAGCCGTCTGGTGGTGCTTTGGGCTGCCTCTACGGAAATTTATGTACCTGTTGAAAAGAGCGTCCACTATCATCTGGCCGATCTCGAAGCAGCCATGAAGGCCGACGATCGTCTGCATATTGCCCCTTCCATGTGTTATGCCTATGCAGCGCTCTCTGAGGGTGTGCCATTTATCATGGGAGCACCCAATACGACTGTCGATATACCTGCTATGTGGGAACTGGCAGAGAAGACGCACCAGCCCATCGCAGGTAAAGACTTCAAGACGGGGCAGACGCTTGTCAAGTCTGGCTTTGCACCTATCATCGGCACCCGTTGTCTAGGACTCTCGGGTTGGTTCTCTACCAATATCCTCGGCAACCGCGACGGTCTGGTGCTCGATGAGCCGGAGAACTTCCGTACCAAGGAGGTCTCGAAGCTCTCAACCTTGGAGACCATCCTCAAACCAGATGTCCAGCCAGACCTCTATGGTCACGGCAACGATGAGGACAACCAATACTATCATAAGGTGCGCATCAACTATTACCCGCCGCGTAACGACAACAAGGAGGGCTGGGACAATATCGACATCTTCGGCTGGATGGGTTATCCGATGCAGGTGAAGATCAACTTCCTCTGCCGCGACTCCATCCTCGCAGCACCTCTCTGCCTCGACCTCTGTCTGCTATCAGATTTAGCTGCCCGTGCAGGTCGTTATGGCATCCAGCGCTTCCTCAGTTTCTTCCTCAAGTCGCCGATGTATGACTATACACAGGGTGAAGAGGCCGTGAATAACCTCTATCAGCAGTACACGATGCTGAAGAACGCCATCCGTGAGATGGGTGGTTACGAGGCCGACGAGGAAATCGATTGATTTATGATTATTTTAGCCGATAATCAGGATATTACCCGGGTTGGCATGATGTACGTTTGTGAGCATCAGGAGCCAATACCTGAGATATGTCGTGCTGCCGACAAGACGGAACTGATAGAACAGTTGAAGTCGAACGGTGAGGCGGTGGTCGTGCTTGACTACACCCTCTTCGACATCAACGATATCGAGGAACTGGAAATCCTGCACGAACGTTTCCCGCTGGCGAAGTGGATTCTCTTCAGTTTCGATTTGTCGTCAGACTTCGTCCGTCGCGCCATCGCCTTGTCTTCCCTGTTCAGCGTGTTGCTCAAAGACTCACCGCTCTCGGAAATCCGTGATTGTCTCCGCTATGCCGCTCGGAGTCAACGGTATATCTGTCAGCGAATGGCAGAGATTCTGCTGGCTCCGTCTCAGGACCGAATGGCAGAGGATGTTCGTCTTACCCGTACTGAGATGGAAATTCTGAAGGACATCGCCCTGGGCATGACTACCAGGGAGATAGCCGAGAAGCGTTTCTCCAGTTTCCATACCGTCAATACGCATCGGAAGAATATTTTCAGAAAGTTGGGATTGAACACTGTCCACGAGGCAACGAAGTATGCCCTCAGGGCGGGACTGGTTGATTCTGCTGAATATTACATATAAAAAAACCAAGAGTGTCATCACGACAGTCTTGGCTTTTCTTCTAACTAACTTATTATCAACTATTCATTACTCATTCTGATTTCTGGTGCAAAGGTACGAAAAAAGAGGTAAGTGGATGGAAAAAAGAGGAAAGAATTTGCAAAAAACCACGTAAACGTTTGCGATATTCAGAGAAATAATGTACCTTTGCAACCGAGAAATTATCAATAGGAAATTATCAATTATTCATTATTATCAATCATGCCTAACGGAAAACGACGTATATCATTGAAGGATCTCGCCCTGGAGCTGGGCGTGAGTATTGCCACTGTGAGCAGAGCCCTGCGCAGTTCGCCCGAGATTGGGCAGGAGATGCAGGAGCGGGTGAAGGCATTGGCCAAGAAACTGAACTACCGCCCGAACCCCTTTGCACAGAGTCTGCGCAAGGAGGCGCCGAGGGTGATTGGCGTCGTCATACCTAACCTCGTTAGCCACTATTATGCCTCGGTGCTCGACGGCATTGAGGATGAGGCGGCCAAGAGCGGTTACTCCGTCATCAGTGCCAATACCCACGAGCAGAGCGAAGCCGAAGTGCGCGTCATCGATAACTTCATCGGTCTCCATGTCGAGGGTATCGTCGCCTGTCTGTCGCAGAATACCACTGACTACAGCCACTTTGAGGAAATCTCACAGATGGATATTCCCTTGGTATTCTTCGGACGTACTTGTCTGCCGGAGAAATTCTCCAGTGTGACTGCCAATGGCGATGTGGCTGCCCAGGAGGCTACTCAGCATCTTATCGATACCGGTAGCCGTCGTATCGCTTTCATAGGAGGTCCGAACCACCTTGATATGGTACGCCGTCGTAAGCATGGCTATCTGGAGGCTCTGCGTGAAAACCGCATTCCTATTGACCGTAATCTCGTTGTCTGTGAACGCATCGACTACGACTGGGCCCTTGATGCTACCGTCCGTCTATTGCAGAGCGAAAACCGTCCTGACGCCATCCTTGCTTTCAATGATATCATCACCTTCGCAGCCTTTACCGCCATCAAGCAACTCGGCTTCCGCATCCCCGATGATGTCGCATTGATTGGCTTTACTGACGATGTCCATGCTCAATACGTCACGCCGAAGCTCTCTGCCATCGAGGATCAGTCGCGCCTGATGGGCCAGACCGCCTGCCGCCTGTTGTTGAAGAACATCGCAGGTGACCGTAAGATCTATCGAGAGATTGTTCCCCAGAAGGTCATTATTCGCGAAACTTCTGCCAGACGATAATATATTGAAAAGAAAACAGCCACGCAACTTGGTCACGTGGCTGTTCTATGATAGAGGGCACAGGTTATTCAATCACAACCAGTGCATCGTCTTCCATGACACTCTCACCGATTTTCACGCAGATGGCAGTTACCTTGCCGTCTTTCTCGGCAGCGAGGTTATTGGCCATCTTCATGGCTTCGAGTACGACAACCGTATCACCGGCCTTCACCTCGTCGCCCTCGGCCACGAGGATGTCGGTAATGACACCGGGCAGCGGAGCCTTGACGGCGTTTGCCTTGTTGACAGCAGCCTTGTCAGCAGCAGGTGCATCGTCGGAAGCAGCAGCTGTGGGGGCTTTCACCACGGGCTTCTTCTTCTCTGGCTCGGCCTGCTTCTCCATCTCGACAGTATATTCTTCACCGTTGACGGTCAGCGTGGCGATGTTATCAGTGATATCACCGACCACAACCTCATACTTATTACCGTTGATTGTATACTTATATTCTTTCATACTCAAAACTCATTTACGGATGTTGTGTGAATGTCTGTGCATAGCCGTTCCACTGAGTGGGGTGGGCACTGATGGTGATGATGCCCGGCTCTGCGTCGTGAACGTTATTGCCTAAGTGCTCATGGAGCGCAAGGGCAATCGCTGCATATACTTCGTTGTTCATCTTATAGAAATTAATTACATCGGGATGTTACCATGCTTCTTGGCGGGCAGGGCGTCGCGCTTGGTGGCGAGCTGGGCCAGACCGCGGCAGATGCGGAAGCGGGTGTTGCGAGGCTCGATCACGTCATCGATGTAGCCGTACTTGGCTGCCTGATACGGATTGGCGAAGAGCTCGTTGTACTCGTCCTCCTTCTCAGCGATGAAGGCCTTCACGTCCTCACCGGCCTCCTTCTTGGCCTTAGCTTCCTTAGCGTAGAGCACTGCAGCGGCACCAGAGGCACCCATCACGGCGATCTCAGCAGAGGGCCATGCGTAGTTCAGGTCGGTGTGGAGTTGCTTCGAACCCATCACGATGTGCGAACCACCGTATGACTTACGCAGGGTAACGGTGATCTTGGGCACTGTGGCCTCACCGTAGGCATAGAGCAGCTGGGCACCGTGCAGGATGACGGCATTGTACTCCTGACCAGTACCGGGCAGGAAGCCTGGCACGTCGACGAGCGACACGATAGGAATATTGAAGGCGTCGCAGAAACGGACGAAGCGGGCACCCTTACGAGAGGCGTTCACGTCGAGCACACCGGCATAGCATGTCGGCTGGTTAGCCACGATACCTACGCTCTGACCGTTGAAGCGGGCAAAGCCGACAATGATATTCTTGGCGAACTTGGGCTGAACCTCGAAGAACTCGCCGTCGTCGGTAATGGCACCGATGACCTTGTACATGTCGTAGGCCTCGTTGGGGTTCTCGGGGATGATTTCGTTCAGAGAGTCCTCCATACGGTTGATGGGGTCGCTGGTGGGCTTATAGGGAGCTGTCTCCATATTGTTCGAAGGGATGTAGCTCAGCAGGGTCTTCAACATCTGAATACCTTCCTCCTCAGTGGCAGCGGTGAAGTGGGTCACACCCGACTTTGTGGCATGTACTGAGGCACCGCCGAGGTGCTCCTGGTCGATGTCCTCGCCCGTAACGGTCTTCACCACCTTCGGGCCTGTGAGGAACATATAGGAAGTGTTCTCCATCATCAGCGTGAAGTCGGTGAGGGCAGGGGAGTAGACGGCACCGCCTGCGCAGGGACCGAAGATACCGGAAATCTGGGGAATCACACCCGATGCGAGGATGTTGCGCTCGAAGATCTCGGCGTAGCCGGCCAGCGCGTTGATACCCTCCTGAATACGTGCACCACCCGAGTCGTTGATGCCAATGACGGGAGCACCCATCTTCATGGCCATATCCATCACCTTGCAAATCTTCTGGCTCATGGTCTCACTGAGGGAACCGGCATGAACGGTGAAGTCCTGTGCGAAGATGAACACCAGACGGCCGTCGATGGTACCGGAACCGGCTACGACGCCGTCGCCAAGGAACTGCTTCTTCTCCATGCCGAAGTTGTGACAGCGATGTTCCTTGAACATGTCGTACTCTTCGAACGAACCTTCGTCGAGCAGCATCTCAATACGCTCACGGGCTGTGTACTTTCCGCGTTCGTGCTGCTTCTGAATAGCTTTCTCACCACCACCGAGACGGGCCTGTTCGCGCTTCTCGATGAGTTGTTTGATCTTGTCTAATTGTTTGCTCATTGCTTTATTTAATTATCAATTGTCAATTTTCAATTATCAATTTACTCTGGGTGTTCACAGAGTTCAGTGAGGATACCACAGGTTGACTTCGGGTGGAGGAAGGCGATGTTCAGGCCCTCGGCGCCCTTACGGGGCTTCTCGTCGATGAGGCGTACGCCCTTCTCTGAAACTTCGGCAAGACCTTTGGCCACACCGTCCTCAACGCAGAAGGCTACATGATGCACGCCCTTGTTGCCCTTGTCGAGCCACTTCTGGATAGTGCTCTCCGGTGATGTCGGTTCCAACAGCTCCAGTTTCACCTCGCCGCAGCGAAGGAAGGCGGTCTTCACCTTCTGATCCTCTACTACTTCTGTTGCATAACACTCCAAGCCCAGCACGTCAGTGAAGTACGGCAGGCTCTCCTCAATGCTCTGAACTGCGATGCCCAGATGCTCAATGTGGGAAATCTTCATATCTTTAGTATTTAAAATAAAACCTTATATTATAAATAATGTGCAAAGGTACGCAATAAACTCCATATTCCGAAGAATACTTTATTTTTTTTGGCTTTTTTATATAAAAATAGAGATTGCCACCCGAAAAAGGCAGCAATCTCATGAGATAATTTATAATTCTACGGTCACTTTTCCGTTAATTTGCCTTCCCGTCAGGTAGTTTGGCACGGCCCACTGGCGATTGGTGACATCGGTCACCCAGTAGTAACTGTTCACGTTGGAGATGCCGAACAGGTTCAGGCAGTCCAGTCCGAGCCAGATGTTCTTGACGGACTTGCCATCCTTGAGTGCCCTGAAACTCATGCCGATGTCAGCACGCTTGTAGGCTGGTGCGCGGAACTGTTGCTGTTCGAGTCCACGGTGTGGGGGACCGAAGGGCAAGCCGTCGGCAAAGGCCAGACGGAGCGTCATCTTCCAACGGTCGGTACCAGGGAAATAGTCGGTGAAATGGAGGTTGATGGCATATCGCTGGTCTGTTGGGGTGGGAATCCACTGACCGTTGTATTTCTGCTTAGCGCTCATCAAGGAGAATGTGAGCCATGAATCTGTCCCGGGTACAAATTCACCGTAAAGCTTCAGATCCAGCCCTGCGGTATAGCCAGAACACATATTCTCTCCAAAGTACGTAATCTTCACATTCTGAACGTTGTATGGGATAAGGTTCGACAAGGACTTGAAGTATGCTTCGGCCGAGAACTTGAAGGAGCGATTGAGCATTTTGAAGCGGTAATCCATTGCAACGATGAACTGCAGGGAGCGTTGGCTCTTGATGTTTTCATTGAGTACCGCCCGCGTCACTCCGTTCTGTGTCACCGTGTCGCGCATCTCCTTGTAGAACGGTGCCTGGTAATAGAGTCCCGTGGCGAAGCGGAAGGTGTAGTCGCGGTTGAAGGCGGGTACGAGGGCCAGCGAGGCTCTCGGCGACACGATGGTCTCTTTGTTGAATGACCAGTTGGTGAGTCTGACGCCGTAGTTCAGCGTGAAGTAGTTATCACCCTTGTTGAAATGATAGGTGTCCTGTATGTAGGCCTCGATGCGATGGCTCTTCACGTCGTTCTTTGCCGACAGCGTGTAGATCAGGTCCAGACGGTCTGGTGTGTGTGGGATGGAATAGCCGCTGGAGTCGCGCATCTCGTATTCCCGCGATGTCTCTTTGATGTGTTCGGTCTTGTAGGTGATGCCAGCCTCGATGTCGTGGTGGCGCGTCTTGTGCGTGCCTACCAGCTTGAAGCTCACCACGTCGGCAGTCAGGTAGTTCCGGGCGTGTTCCATATAGGTTCCCACGCCGAGATTCTCGCTCGACTGCGCGTCGTCCAGCCAGTATTGTCCCATGATGTCGTAGGTCTCTTTCTCCTTGGTGTGGAAGGCGGATGTCAGGAACTTGATCTTGGTGGAGTCTCCGAACGAGCGGGTGATGGAGGCGGTGCCGAAGTAGGTGCGGAACACGTCCTTTTCCTGTCCGTCGAAATAGACCTTGAATGATTTCGCGTCGGCGAATGTGCCAAACGTGGTCTCTCGTGACTCAGGCGTAAAATTGTAATGGTTCTCAGAGATATATCCAATCAAATCCACTTGCCATCTCTTGTTGGGTGTGTAGCTGATATATGTCTGATAGTCAAGGAAATTCGGTTGATATTCTCCACTTGTTTCGAGGGAGCCTAACAGATACTTGTTGGTCTTGTACCGGAGGCCGTGACTCATCGCGAAAGTCTTGTTGCCGTAGCCGAAATAGCCAGTGGCGCCGAGCAGCGAGCCCGTGATGGTTCCTTCCATCCGTTTGGGTTTGCGGTAGGTGATGTCCAGTGCCGACGACATCTTATCGCCGTACTTCGCAGCGAAGCCACCCGTCGAGAAGCCGATGCTCTCCACCATATCCGGATTGATGATAGACAGACCTTCCTGTTGTCCGCTGCTGACGAGCAAAGGCCTGTATATCTCCACGCCGTTGATATACACCGAGTTCTCGTCGAACGAGCCGCCGCGCACATTATATTGTGATGATAGTTCGTTATGTGTCGATACGCCTGCCTGCTGCTGTATGAGCTCCTCGACGGCGTTGCTCGATATCGACGGTACGATCTTCAGGTCTTTCGTGTTGAGTTGTTCCGTCTGGGTGGTCTGCCTCCGGCGTTCCGTGACGGTGATCTCCTGCAGTGCTTCCATCGGATACATCACGATCTGCACGGTCATCTTGCCCTTCGGACGTCTGAATACCCGCTTCCTCGGGCCGTAACCTACCATCGAGAACCTGACCTCCACCGAGTCGGCACTATTCAGACTGATGGAGAATTCGCCCTTCAGATTAGTCATTGCCACCTTCCCCTGCGCCAGGCACGAGACGGTCACCAGTTCCAGTGCCTGACCGTCTTCGTCGACGACTTTTCCTTTCAGCGTGAAGTCATCAGCAAAGCCGGCAGCGCTGAAAAACAGCATCGCCAGCAGACACAGATATCGTGCAAATGAATGTCTCATCAGGATATATAACGAAAGAATCTTCCGTTTTATTGCATTTTTCAAAAAATTGTCGTACCTTTGCGGACGAATAGGCATTAAACATTAAAATAAATAAGGATTATGATTGATTACTTAGCGCAACACTTGTGGCAGATGTGGGCTGTCGTGGCCGTTGTCTGTCTGATTCTGGAACTCACGGCTGGTGATTTCTTCATCATCTGCTTCTCCATCGGTGCCGTCTTCGGTGCCATTGCGGCTGCCTGCGGGCTGGGCTTCTACTCACAGCTGATCACTTTCGCCGTGTTCACCCTCATCAGCCTCTTTTGGGTGCGACCATTCGCCAAGCGTTATCTCCGCAAGGGTGAGGACAACCGCGTGAGCAATGCCGAGGCGCTGCTGGGGCGTCAGGGCAGGGTAGTGGAGACTGTCAAAGCTGACGGCTTCGGGCGTGTGCAGATCGACGGCGACATCTGGAAGGCCGTCACCAAGGAGTCTGCCGACATTCCCGAAGGCACGAACGTCCGCGTCATCGCCCGCGAGAGCACCATCATCACCGTCGAATCTATTAAATCGTAAATCAGTAAATCGTAAATAAAACTATGGACATTATGACTTATGTATTAATTGCCATTGTCATCCTGGTGATTCTCTTCGCCAAGATGGCCCTTGTGATCATCCCACAGTCGGAAACCAAGATCGTTGAGCGCCTCGGCCGTTACTACGCCACACTGCGTCCGGGCATCAACATCATTATTCCCTTCATCGATCGCGCCAAGTCGATCGTCGTGCTCAACCACGGCCGCTACCAGTACTCTACGACCATCGACCTCCGCGAACAGGTCTACGACTTCCCCAAGCAGAACGTGATCACGAAGGACAACGTGCAGACGGAGATCAACGCGTTGCTCTATTTCCAGATCGTCGATCCCTTCAAGGCCACCTACGAGATCAACAACCTGCCCAACGCCATCGAGAAGCTGACGCAGACCACCCTGCGTAACATCATCGGTGAACTCGAACTCGACGAGACGCTGACCTCGCGCGACACCATCAACAAGAAACTCTCCGCCGTGCTCGACGATGCCACCGACAAGTGGGGCGTCAAGGTGAACCGTGTGGAGCTGCAGGACATCACGCCGCCCGACTCCGTCCTCACCGCTATGGAGAAGCAGATGCAGGCCGAGCGTAACAAGCGTGCCCAGATCCTGACCTCCGAGGGACAGAAGGCCGCTGAGATTCTCGCCTCCGAAGGTGAGAAGACCGCTATCGTCAACAAGGCCGAGGCCGCCAAGCAGCAGGCTATCCTCGAGGCAGAGGGTGAGGCACAGGCTCGTATCCGTAAGGCGGAGGCTGAGGCAAAGGCCATCGAACTCATCACCGAGGCCGTCGGCAAATCCACCAATCCTGCCAACTACCTGCTGGCTCAGAAGTACATCCAGATGATGCAGGAACTGGCCGAGGGTGACAAGACCAAGACCGTCTATCTGCCCTACGAGGCCACCAACCTGCTCGGCTCCTTGGGAGGCATTAAGGACCTCTTTAAGGGTCAATAAATAAAAAATTGCAGCAAACGCTGCAATTTTTTATTTTTTATTTGTACCTTTGCACCCGATTTTGAAACAAGACGGTATGGTACACAATATTTTCAGGGGTCTGGGTATCGCCCTCATTACTCCCTTCAAGACCGATGGCGCTGTAGATTACGAAGCCCTAATGCGGCTGCTCGACTACCAGTTGGACAACGGCGCAGACTTCCTTTGCATCCTCGCCACCACCGGCGAAACACCGACGCTGAGCCGTGAGGAAAAGCAGAAGATCAAGGATCTCGTTGTAGAAAAGGTGCGCGGTCGTGTGCCCATCCTCATGGGCTGTGGCGGCAACAACACTGCCGACGTCGTCCACGAACTCCAGACAGGCGACTTCCGCGGTATCAACGGCATCCTCAGCGTCTGCCCTTATTACAACAAACCTTCGCAGGAAGGTCTCTACCAGCACTTCAAGGCCATCGCCGCAGCCACCCAGCTGCCCGTGGTACTTTATAATGTCCCTGGACGTACGGGTGTTAACCTCAAGGCTGAGACCACCGTCCGCCTGGCCCGCGACTGCCAGAACATCGTCGCCATCAAGGAAGCCAGCGGCAACCTCGAACAGGTCGATGAGATCATCAAGAACAAGCCGCGCGACTTCGACGTCATCTCCGGTGATGACTCGCTCACGTTCCCGATGGTCAGCTGCGGTGCCGTAGGCGTCATCTCCGTCATCGGCAATGCCATACCGAAGGAGTTCTCCAAGATGATCCGCCTGCAGATGCGCGGCGAGTACGACCCTGCCCGCAAGATCCATCACCGTTTCACCGACCTCTTCTCGCTTCTCTTCGTCGATGGCAATCCCGCCGGCGTCAAGGCGATGCTCTCTGAGATGGGCTTCATCCAGAACGTGCTCCGTCTGCCCCTGGTGCCCATGCAGATCAAGAATGTCCAGCGCATGTCCGAGATCCTGAAGGAACTGAAATACTGATGGACCGTTCTATCATCCACGAGATATCGCCCCTGATGGGCAAGGACGTCCTTTACATCGCCGACCGGCGGAAGAAGGAGTTCACCTATCCCATCCACAATCATCAGGTCTATGAGCTCAATTTCGTCGAGCATGCCGCCGGTGTGCGCCGCATCGTCGGTGACTCCAGCGAGGTGATTGGCGACTTCGACCTCGTGCTCATCACCGGTCCAGACCTCGAACACGTCTGGGAGCAGGGCGACTGCAAGAGCGACGACATCCGCGAGATCACCATCCAGTTCGACATCAACTTCGGCGAGGGCACCATCTTCGATCGCAACCCCTTCAACTCGATGAAGAAGATGATGATCGAGGCGCAGAAGGGCCTTTGCTTCCCCCTCGATGCTATCATGAAGGTCTATCGTGAGCTCGACACGCTCAGCAGCATCCAGGACAGGTTCTACGCCTTCATGCAGTTCCTCACCATCCTCTACGAGCTGTCGCGCTGCGAGGGTGCCCGTTCGCTCTCCTCCACGAGCTTCGCCAAGATCGAGATGCCCAGCGACAGCCGTCGCGTGCATAAGGTGAAGACCTTCATCGACGCCCACTACCGCGACGAGATCCGTCTCACCCAGCTGGCTGACATCGCCGGCATGAGTACCTCGTCGTTCAGCCGCTTCTTCAAGCTCCACACGGGTCGCAACCTCAGCGAGTACATCATCGACCTTCGTCTGGGCCACGCCTGCCGACAGTTGGTTGATAGCAACCGCACCGTCGCCGAGATCGGCTATAGCTGCGGCTTCAACAACCTCAGCAATTTCAACCGCATCTTCAAGAAGCGCAAGGGCTGTAGTCCCTCTGAATTTCGCGAAAACTACCACAAAACACGGGTGATTATCTGACAAAAATCCCCCAAAAGGAAGATTTTTCGAAAAAATTCCGATAATTATTTGGTGGAATCAAAAATAGTTCGTACCTTTGCACCCGCAAAACGGAAAACGGTTCCGTAGCTCAACTGAATAGAGCATCTGACTACGGATCAGAAGGTTGTGGGTTTGAATCCCGCCGGAATCACCAAAAAGCAAGTAAAATCCCCAGTCTCACAAGGACAGGGGATTTTCTATTTCGGACTGAACGTTTTCGGGTCAGCGGATTTTCGTGGTCGACGACCCTCATACTCTTGCTTTGTTGGTTTGTTGAAAATTTTCACAATAGGAGTAATCGTTGGAATCCGCCCGAAAACGCCCTAAAATGGGGACTCGGACTTTAGACGGACTAAAGTTTGAGTTTACCCTAACTAAAGTCCCACTTTAGTGCCACTAAAGTTCTGGTTTAGTCAGGGTAAAGTTTTAGCGCAAATCAGATATTTTACAACTATAAAGAAATTTCATTTTAAACTTCGCGTAAAACCGCTTATCATCAGCAATGCGACAACCCGAAAAGGGGGGAGGATGGGGAGGTAAATCCTTAGGAATACGCAAAATAAATCCCTAATTCAACTTTGCATTTTACTTGTGAATTAGGGATTTATTTCTAAGCATCATAGGAGTTTACAGCCCCATCTGCCCCCTCGAAGAGAGTTAGAACGGCTTTTCATTTTTTTTTGCGAAAAACCTTTGGTGATTATATAAATAATGTGTAACTTTGCAGTCAGTAATCGATATGAACGCTGAAACCCGAATGAACGCATGAATAGAAGGTCTCTACTGACACGGCTGATGCTGCTGCTCGTTGCACTGACGGTAGGGCTGCAGGTGCAGGCTGACGAGCCACGCTTCTACGTCTATAACGCCACCAACGGACTGGCCGACAACAGTGCGCAGACCATCTACTGCACGAAGACCGGACGACTGGTCATCACTACGATGGGACAGATCAACTTCTTCGACGGCAACAACTTCACCTATATCGACCCCAGCCGGGAGAACACCTACCACCTGTCGAACTACACTGGCAACTACCACCTCTATTTCGACCGTTTCCACCACCTGTGGCTGAAGGACACCCACAGCGTGACGTGCGTGAACCTGACCACCGAGCGCTTCGTGGATTCGGTGGACGACGTGTTGGAGGAGTTCGGCTGCCAGGACAAGGTGACTGACCTCTTCGTGGACCAGACGAACATCCCGTGGCTGCTGACGGCCAGAGGCCTCTACAACGTCGAGACGAAGCAGACCTACCCCGTGCAGAGTGGCAAGAACCTGCAGGACATGGAGCTCTGCGGCGAGCGATACCTGATGCTCTTCTACAGCACGGGACTGACGGAGGTGACCGACCTCGAATCGGGCAAGAAAGTGTATTCCGGACAGCCCTACGGCGATGCTGATGCGAAGACCTACAGCAGCTCGTCTGTGGTGAAACCCCTTGGCAATACCGTCTATCAGATACGCAACGGACAGAACACGGGCATCCTGATGCGCTTCGACATCGACCGGCAGGCGTGGAAGACCATCCTGAAGACACCCTACTACCTGAGCAACATCGCCGAGAAGGACAGCGTGCTCTACGTGCCTTCGGCCTACGGATACTTCACCTACGACCTGCATACGGAGGAACTGACGCATTACCGCGAGCTGACGATGGCCACCGGGCAGAAGCTGCTGACGGACATCAATATGATGGCCTTCGACAAGCAGGGCGGACTCTGGGTCGGCACCGAGAAGCGCGGACTGCTCTATGCGCGGCCCTACGCCACACCGTTCAAGGTCTATGGCTGGGAGAGCCGACGGGCCCTCGACCTCGCCTCGATGATGGAAAGCCAGCCCGAGTCGCAGACGACCTTCCGCGGCCGGAAGTCGAACTGCGTCTATCAGGACTCACGCGGCTGGATATGGGTGGGCACCTCGACGGGACTGCACCTCTACAAGAGCGAGGCGGATAACCTGCCGACGGTCTATACCAAGGCCGACGGCCTGCTGAACAACGTGATCCACACGATCATCGAGGACGACGCGCACAACATCTGGGTGGGCACGAGCTACGGCATCAGCTGCCTGGTGTTCAAGGACAATAAGATGCGCTACATGAACAGCTACAGCCAGTGGGACAACATTCCCGCCGAGTCGTTCGTCAACGGCAAGGCCATGCGGCTGGCTGACGGCTCCATCGCCATGCAGATGCTCGACCACGTGATAGAGTTCAATCCCGCCCAGATGAAGACCATCAACAAGAGCGTGAACTATGAGATCTATCCGAAGCTCGTGCGCGTGATGGTGAACGGCAACAACCTGCATCAGGGCGAGAAACTCGACGGCAAGGTGATACTCGAGAAGGCCATCCCCCGCACGTCGGAGATCAACCTGAGCTACTACCAGAACTCGGTGACGCTGACCTTCTCGGCGCTTAACTACTTCCGTCCGCAGCAGACGTACTACCGCGTGCGCATCGGCGGACTGGACGACACGTGGCGCGTGATGACCACAGCCAACTCGGGCGGAAAGGTGGATTCACGCGGCAACCTCCACCTGCCCATGCCGGCTCTGCAGCCGGGAACATACACCGTTGAGGTGCAGACCTCGATGATTCCTGACGAATGGGATTCGGAGCCATACGCGTGGATCATCAACGTGAACGAGCCCTGGTGGCGCACTGCGGGTGTGATGGCACTCTTCGGACTGCTGCTACTCGCGTTGCTGGCCCTGAACGCCTACTATTTCATGAAGAACCTCGGCATGCGCACGAAGCGTAACCTGCAGGAGCAGGGCATCGTCAGGCAGGTCATGAACTTCGCCGAGCGCTGCGGCAAGGAGGATACCGTGCTGTTAGAGCCCGTGCCCGACGAGTATGGCGTCGATGAGCAGGCCATCCATCAGAACGACCTGTCGCCGGAGTTCATCGCCATGATGGAGAAGATCATCCCCAAGGTGATGAAGAAAGACAAGGAGAAAATGACGATGCGCGACCTCAGTGCGGCAGCGGAGATGGAACTGCAGCCGTTCTATCAGCTCGTCTTGGGCAATATCTTCAAGAGCCACCGTCCGCTGGCCAAGTCGATGATGCTGAAGAAGGCAGTGAAGATGCTGACGATGACGGAGAAGGATCTGGAGCAGATTGCGAAGGAGTGCGGCTTCGTGTCGACCAACTATTTCATCGGCATCTTCTATCACCAATACCGTATGACGCCGGAGATCTACCGCCGGCAGCACAGCAATCTCCGCAGAAGGAATTAATTGAGGGTGATTTGGTTGTAAACGGCCAAATGCCAGGTTCTTCCACCGACTTCCTTGAAATAGACGAGTGCCTGATAGCGGTTCTCGGTCTGGAAGAAATTGCCCTCAGAGGGCAGGGGACGGCGCGTGCCGTCTGGGTTTTCCAATAAGTATTGATACGAGTAGTAGCCCTGTTTCTGCAGGATGGCGGCGGTGTACATCTGCGTGTCCTCGTCGTAGGTCAGGCGGTAGGTGTCGGGAGCCTCCGTTGTCCAGCGGCCGTCGATGATGATCCGTCCGTCGAGGCCGGGCTGGGATTTCAGTCGGTAGTTCACCCACACGTAGTCGCAGGTGGTCTCCACCTGAAGATTGTCGCTGTTGCGGATGATGAAGGCGCCGTCGGCATCCTCGTCGTAGAGGTAGTTCGGGCGGGGCTCGTTGACGAAGGGGAACACCTGATAGTTCTCGCCGTCCCAGCGGATGTAGTCGATGCCCATTGTGGGGTGGCTGGGATCGAGGATCTCGTACTTGCGGTACTCATTGCCCGCGTCGAAGATGAAGTCGAGCGTGTGGCTCCACTCCACGCCGGTCTGGTTGACGAACGAGGGGCGTACGTTGCGGCGGCAGTTGTCCTCGCGGCCGTTCTGCATCAGCACCATGCGGAGTTGTTCCTCGGGGTGCGTGATGCGCTTGTTCAGGAAGCTCAGCGCCATCGTCACCTGCTGGTGGCTCTGGTTGAGGTCGATGTCGGTATTCGTCGAGGCGCTCATGGCGAGCTGCATCGACTGTTCCGTTACCATAAACTCCACGGTCAGCACGTCCTCGTCAGCACCGTCTTCTATGATGTGCAGACGGTAGTTGCCGCTCATCGTCAATTTGCATTGCTCGTTGGGCAGCGAGAAGTGGTAGTGGGTGTAGGGAACGGTCGTGTTGATGGAGTGCTCATAGT
The DNA here is from genome assembly GCA_017428805.1 of Prevotella sp. The sequence continues at coordinate 28,352 of JAFRQC010000051.1, forward strand.
CGTCGATGATCAGGTCGTTGAAGCCGTTGAGCCAGTCGCTCTCGAACACCTCGGTGGCCGTCGTCCAGTCGTACTCGCAGCGTTCGATGTGGCAGACATAGCGGTGGTAGTCATGTGAGAGCTCGTCGAAGCCGATGTTCAGCCGGTCGGCGGAGTTGAGCTTCATGACGGGCAGCGACTGCCAATTCTGGTTCACCACGACCTGCAGCGACTTCACCTGCGGGTCGTAGATCTTATGAAAACCTGCTGCCGGCATTGCTGCCAGCAGCAGGAACGTGAATATCAGTGTGATGTGTTTACTCACCCTTGATAGCAGCTACGCCAGGAAGCACCTTACCCTCGATGGCCTCAAGCAGAGCACCACCGCCGGTAGAGATGTAGCTCACCTTGTCGGCGAGACCGAACTTGTTGACACATGCCACAGAGTCGCCACCGCCGATCAGCGAGAAGGCACCCTCGGCCGTAGCCTCGGCAATAGCCTCACCGATGGCACGTGAACCGGCAGTGAAGTCGTCGCACTCGAACACACCGGCAGGACCGTTCCAGAGGATGGTCTTGGCACCCTTGATGGCCTTGCGGAAGTCTTCCTGAGAAGCGGGACCAGCATCGACACCCTCGAAACCGGCGGGCACCTTGTTGGCAGGACAGTTGATGATCTCAGAGCCGGGCTTCACGGTCATCGTACCGAAGTCGAGGCCGTTGGTGGCAGTGCAGTCAGAACCGAGCACGAGCTCCACGCCGTTCTTCTTGGCGAGTTCCTCAACGCCCAGAGCCACATCCAGCTTGTCGAGCTCCACGATAGAGTCGCCGATCTCACCGTTGTGAGCCTTGGCGAAGGTGTAGGTCATACCACCGCAGAGGATGAGTTTGTCTACCTTGCCCAGCAGGTTCTCGATGATACCGATCTTAGAAGATACCTTCGAGCCGCCCATGATGGCCACAAACGGGCGCTTGATGTTCGAGAGCACGTTGTCAACAGCCTGAACCTCCTTCTCCATCAGCAGACCAAGCATCTTGTTGTTGGCGTCGAAGTAGTCGGCGATGACAGCGGTGGAAGCGTGCTTGCGATGAGCGGTACCGAAGGCGTCCATCACGTAGCAGTCAGCATAGCTGGCCAGTGTCTTGGCGAACTCCTTCTGGCTGGCCTTCATGGCCTTCTTGGCCTCGTCGTAGGCGGGATCGGTCTTCTCGATGCCCACGGGCTTGCCTTCCTCCTCGGGATAGTAGCGCAGGTTCTCGAGCAGCAGAGCCTCACCCATCTTCAGGGCTTTGGCAGCATCGGCAGCCTTGGCGCAGTCGGGAGCGAATGCCACGGGCACGCCCAGAGCCTTCTCCACAGCCTCGCGGATCTGACCGAGTGACAGTTTGGGGTTCACCTTTCCTTTGGGCTTACCCATGTGCGACATGATGATGGTGGCACCACCGTCAGCAAGAATCTTCTTCAGGGTGGGGAGGGCACCACGGATACGGGTGTCGTCAGTGATCTTACCATTCTCATCGAGGGGTACGTTGAAGTCTACACGTACGATTGCCTTCTTACCGGCAAAGTTGAATTCGTTGATAGTCATAATGCAATTTACGATTTATTGATTTACTAAAATGTTGAAACTGACTGCAAAGTTAGTAAAAATCGTCGAACAATACACATTGCGCATGGAACATTTATAATTTTTTTGCGTACCTATTTATATTATGTAAGGCAGAGTTGACAAAATCAACAGATTTTTTCGTACCTTTGCAGCCGAAATGAAGAAAGATACAGTGATAATCCTGAGTGGTGGCATGGATTCCGTGACACTGCTTTACGACCAGCAGGAGCGCATCGCCCTGGCCGTGTCGTTCGACTATGGCTCGAACCATAATGCCCGTGAAATCCCCTTCGCCCGTCTGCACTGCGAGCGGCTGGGCATCCGGCATATCGTCATCCCGCTGGAGTTTATGGGCCAGTATTTCAAGAGTTCGCTGCTCGCAGGGGCCGACGCGATTCCCGAGGGACACTATGCCGACGAGAATATGAAATCGACGGTGGTGCCCTTCCGCAACGGCATTATGTTGTCGATAGCCGTCGGTATCGCGGAGTCGAACGACCTGAAGTTTGTGATGATGGCGAACCACGCAGGCGACCATACTATCTATCCCGACTGTACGCCGCAGTTCGTGAAAGCCTTCGATGAGGCCGCAAGGGCGGGAACGTATGTGAATGTGGGGCTGCTGTCACCGTTCACCCATTGGACGAAGGCAGACATCGCCCGCCGGGGGAAGGAACTGGGCATCGACTATGCTGAAACGTGGAGCTGCTACAAGGGCGGTGAGCGTCATTGCGGCAAGTGCGGCACCTGCGTCGAGCGCCACGAAGCCCTCCTCGAAGCCGGTATCGCCGATCCTACGGAATACGAGGATTAATTATTTGGCACGGATTACACGGCTTTTTCAAAGACACGGCTATTTATTTCCCCTCTTAAGTTAGGAGGGGCTAGGGGGGGGCTGATCCGCCTCAACCTCCGCCTCAGACTTTTCCCTTGCTCAGACCCCCTCTATCTCCCCCTACTCTGGGGGAGAAACGATTACTTCTGCGGCAGCAAACCGCGTCTTTGAAAAAGCCGTGTAATCCGTGCCAAATAATAATATCCGTGCCTATTTCATCCGAAGAGTTCACGGAGCGCTTCCTCGACCTTGCGGACGGGATGGAGGCGGATGTGGAACTTCTTCGCGTCGAAGCCCTGAAGATTATATTTGGGAATGATCATATCGCTGAAGCCTAACTTCTCGGCTTCGGCGATTCTTTGTTCTATGCGGTTGATGGGGCGCACTTCGCCACTGAGACCCACCTCGCCGGCCATACACCAGCCCGACTCAATGGGGGTGTCGACATTGCTCGACAAGACAGCGGCGATGACAGAGAGGTCCATCGCGAGATCGGTCACGCGCAAGCCGCCGGCGATGTTGATAAACACATCCTTCTGCATCAGCTTGAAGCCGACACGCTTCTCGAGTACGGCCAGCAGCATATTCAGCCGTCGTTGGTCGAAACCGGTGGCAGAGCGCTGGGGCGTGCCGTAGGCAGCGGTGGATACCAGTGCCTGTGTTTCGACGAGGAATGGTCTGACGCCCTCGATGGCAGAGGAGATGGCGATGCCGGAAAGTCCGTCGTGATCTTGTGTCAGCAGCAGTTCCGAGGGATTGGATACCTGTCGCAGTCCGTTCTGCTGCATCTCGTAGATACCTAATTCGCTGGTGCTTCCGAAGCGGTTCTTAATCGAGCGTAGGATGCGGTACATATAGTGCTGGTCGCCCTCGAATTGGATCACCGTATCGACAATGTGCTCGAGGATCTTCGGGCCTGCGAGCGTTCCCTCCTTCGTGATGTGACCGATGAGGATGACGGGCACGCCGCTGGTCTTGGCAAAGCGGAGCAGCGACGAGGCGCATTCGCGGACCTGGGCGATGGAACCTGCGGATGACTCAACGTCCTCCGTCATCATCGTCTGGATGGAGTCGATGACCACCAGTTCCGGCTGCACGTCCTTGATATGCTCAAAGACGTTCTCCAGGGAGTTCTCGCAGAGGATGAGGAAATTGTCGTTATCGCCTCCCAAACGGCTGGCGCGCATCTTCAGCTGGTGGGCACTCTCCTCACCGCTGACGTAGAGGATGCGTTTCTCTGGCAGATGGAGCATCGTCTGCAACGAGAGGGTGGACTTACCGATGCCCGGTTCTCCACCGAGGAGCACGATCGAGCCAGGTACGAGACCGCCACCAAGCACGCGGTTCAATTCCTCGTCGTGCAGGTCGATGCGCGGATCATCGTGGTTGGAGATTTCGCTCAGCCGGAGGGCTCGCCCGACGGCAGCGGCGGACGATTGGGCGGAGCGGCTGTTCAGACCACCCCGTCCTGCGGACACCCCTCCTAACTTAGGAGGGGAAGCAGATACCTTGATCTCCTTAAACGTGTTCCACTGTCCGCAAGCCGGACATTTTCCGATCCACTTCGGCGACTCCTGGCCGCAGTTGGAGCATACGTATGCTATCTTGTCTTTTGCCATATTGATTGCAAAGTTACGACTTTTTTTGGAATTTGCAAAAAAATGTCGTACCTTTGCACACGATTATGAAGAAATTATTGATAGGAATGGTGGTCGCGCTGCTGATTATAGGCTGCGGACAGTCGTATGACGAGACGAAACGTCTGAAGCAGGAGAAGCGGACGCGGGAGTTGCGCGAGGACTCGGCGGCCTTGAAGGTGGCCGTGATGCCCACGCTCGACTGCCTGCCGTTGTATGTGGCTGAAGAACGTGAGATGTTCGATACCATCGTGGATATCCGTCTGAAGTGCTATACGGCTCAGATGGACTGCGACACCGCTCTGCAGCGTGGCAGGGTGGAGATGGCCGTCTCAGACCTCGTCCGGGCAGAACGGATGAAAGGAGTCAGGAGACAGGAGTCAGGAGTCAGTAGGAATATGACGATCGGATATGTGACGGCGACGAACGCCTACTGGCTGCTCATCGGCAACCGTAACCAGCGCATCACGAACCTGTCGCATCTCGACGACCGTATGCTGGCAATGACGCGCTACTCCGTGACTGACCTGTTGGGCGATCTCGCCGTCGATAGTGCGAAACTGAAGACGGAGCGCGTGTTCCGCATCCAAGTAAACGATGTGAATGTCAGGCTGGATATGCTGGAGAACAACGAGATGGATGCCCTGTTGATGACACAACCGCAGGTGACACAGGCCCTGCTGCTGAAGCACCACGTGCTGCTCGACACGCGTCAGCTCGATATGCAGATGGGCGTCATCGTGGAAGACAGCGTCGTGATGAGCCATCCCAACCGTCAGCGCCAGCGTGAGGTGCTGATCAAGGGTTACAATATGGCCTGTGACTCGCTGAACCACTTCGGCGTGAAACATTATAGCGACATCATCAGGAAATACTATAAACTATCGGAGCAGGCGTTGCGTCAGTTGCCTGATACCTTGACTTACGAGCACGTGCAGGCGCCCCGTGAGCAGGATGTGGCGAAAGCAAAGCAATGGCTCTCGAAAGGTGAAAAGGTGAAAAAGTGAAAGGGTGAAAAATGGTACATAACGAAGCACTCAACCTCATATTGACCCAGTTGCTGAGGCGTAACCTCGGCGAGGCTATTTCGGCGATGGACAATTTCCTCGCCATCTATCCTCATCAGGTCAATGCCGACCGTCTCTTCGCCATCAGGTCTGACTATCAGCTGATGGCCGACTACTGGCGCCGGGGATTCAAAGACCCCCAGCTGCCCAACCTCTACGACACGCTGCTGAAGCGGATGTATGTGCTCTACGCCAATATCGCCAACTCCTACGACATCCGTCACACGTCGTTGCTGTCGTCGCTCTACTATCGGTCACACACGGCAGCCCGCGACTGGGCACCGCAGAATATCCGCGAGGAGCTGGAGTCGTTTGTCTCAGAGGTGGCGATGCTCGAACTCGAAGCGCCCCATACGGCTGAGCCCAAACGCAAGGAACTCTATGCCAGACACCATCGTTCGATGGTTGAATTGTTCGACTATATCCTCACCTCCGGTATGTGGACAGACGGTTTCTCCTCAGTGATGGAGGAGATGCTGCTGTCGCCCACCGTTGATACCGGCGACCAGCAACTGATCGTCACCGCCGTGATGCTGGCGGCGATCAACTGTTTCGATATCACGAAGTTCCGTCTGCTGGTGCATCTCTATCAGAAAGCCATCGACGAACCGGTTCGCCAGCGAGCCCTCGTGGGCTGGGCCTTCGCCCTTGACACCGGGATCGGACAGAGCATCTACCCGGAACAGAAGGAACTGGTGGAGAAGCTGCTGGAGGATGAAACCTGCTGTCAGGAACTAGTTGAGTTGCAGAAGCAGCTGATCTACTGTATCGATGCCGAGCGTGACCACGCCACCATCCAAAAGGAGATTATGCCCACCCTGATGAACCGTCCGGGCGGCTTCCGTCTGACGCGAGACGGGATAGAAGAGACACCTGAGGATGAACTCAACGAGATTCTGCATCCTGACGAGGCCGAAGCGAACCTCGAACGTGTAGAGGCCAGCTTCCAGAAGATTGTCAGTATGCAGAAACAAGGCTCAGACATCTATTTCGGCGGTTTCTCGCAGATGAAGCGGTTCCCCTTCTTCAATGAAGTGGCCAACTGGTTCGTGTCCTTCGACTTCAACCATCCCGACCTGTCTGTAGTCGCGGAGAAGTTCAAGAACAGCCGGTTCCTCCATTCCGTCCTCAGTGGCGCACCTTTCTGCAACAGCGACAAATATTCGTTCGCCTTGGCTTTCGAGCAGGTGGTGAACAGGATTCCGGCCCAATATATGGAGTTTATGGAGAGCAAGGAGGCCGTGTTCTATGAGTTCGTCGCTGAGGAAATGGTGACACCGGCCTTCTTCCGTCGGATGAGTCTGCAGGACCTGTACCGTTTCTTCCGTCTCTTCAAGGAGCGCGATGCTTTCAGAAACATCTTCGACCCGGAGGATCTGGATTATCTCATCCTGTCGAAGAACACGTTCAGCCAGACGCATGTCGAAGCCTTCTTTAATGAGGTGACGGCCTTTCTGCTGAAGAGGAACAGACGCTCGGAGGCGGAGGCAATGCTCGATAATTATGGCGAGCACCGTCGAGACTACCATTATTATATGATGTCGGCCTATCTGGGCCGTGCGCCCAAGATGAATTACGCCCAGGCACTGGCGTTGCAGCCTGACAGCGAACGGGCATTGGCCGGCTATGCAAGGGCTCTGTTCAATGAGGGTGCCTATCAGGAGGCATTGGAAAACTATGACAAGCTCCTGACCCGGCAGCCCGACAAGAAGTCATATCTGCTGAACAAGGCTGTCTGTCTGACCAATCTGAAACGGTATGATGAGGCAGAACGGTTGTTGTTCCGTCTGAACTACGAGACGGAAGACGATGCGAACGTGAACCGTGTGCTGGCCTGGACGCTCACCAGCAACGGCAAATACGAACAGGCGGAGAAACTGTACAATCAGCTGTTGTCTGACGACAAACCCGCTGCCGACGATCTGCTGAACTTCGGTTTCTGTCTTTGGTTCAGTGGACATATCGACGATGCTGCCGACTGTTTCCACCGTTATCTGATGGAGAGCGGTGAGTCGAAGGAGGCGATGATTGAAAACGAATTGGAACTGATTCGTGCGAAGGGCATCACTGAACCTGAGATCCAGATGATGCTCTATATTCTCTGATACGAGCTTTGACCAACTCACTCAGCCAGGTTTCCAAGAGAGGAATGCCTACGCCGGCGAAGGTGTAGAGTATCCAGAAGAGATCCTGTTGCGAGTAGTCGTGTATGACCATGTGGCAGCCGATCTGTCGCGGGTCAAGGCCGTAGTACCAGATTTTCAGCAGACTCACCACCTTGTACGAGATGATGTGGAAGATGAAGATGTTCAGCGTGTGGTCGCCGGTATACACCAGGAACTTCTTCACCCAGCCTTTCGTGTGGTCTATCCAGCGGCTGATGTTGTAGGTCATAAGGAATCCCAGCAGGGCAGGCACGGGCAGTGAGAGGAACTGCGTATAGGTGGAACGCCAGTTCATATTAGCCGTCAGATACTTTGAGAACAGGAAGACGACAATCGCACAGACGAGCGTCATAGGCAGAGAAATATACACGCGGGCTGTGGCTTTATGGTATTCCTCGACGAACTGGCGGAAGATGAATCCGCAACCGAAGAAGAAACAACCCATCATATCGCGATAGCCGCCCTGAACGAGATTGATGATGCGCAGACCTTCGTATGTCTTCCAGCCGCAGAGCAGAAGTATGAACAGGCAGATGAGGTAGGGCGTTAATGTTTTTGCCCGTGTGGGCAAAAGCTTTAAGGCCACCTTATATATAATAAGGTATAGGATGCTGGCGACAAACAGTCCCCTGAAGAACCAGAACGCCCCACAGAGGAATGCATCGTAGCCGGCCATTGCGGTGACGATGGTCCACAGGTTCTGCTGCATCTGGTGCCAGGAGTAGGGGTGGGTGACGCCGCCTGCCTCGTTGCCGAAGGTCTCGTTGAGGATGCCCAGGTCGAACATCCAGTTGTGAATGATGAGGAAAAAGACGGCCCATTTGACGAACGGCCAATAAAGTCCCTTCACGCGTTTCTTGACGAATGTCGCTTCGTCGTTGAGGTATTTCAGTGAGAAGAAGTATCCGGCTGTGATGAAGAACAGGGGCATATGGAACTCGAAGATGAACCTGCACAGCCATCCTGGGGCCTCTGCGTGGGCGATGACCATCAGGATGATGGCGATGCCTTTGGCGATGGATATGGTTGTGTTCCTCATAGGAATGGTGTGAGCAGATGTCCCAGCCAGCCTCGGAACCGTTTCCAGGTGCTGCGGCTGCGTTTGTATTCTTCTTCCGTCAGAAGGTCGCATTTCTTCGTGTCCTCGATGAACTTGTCGTCCAGCTGGCGAGTCACATCCTTGTCGATGATGAGGGCGTTGATCTCGTAGTCGAAGCGCAGGCTGCGGGCATCGAGGTTGGTACTGCCGACAGTACAATACTTACCATCGACCATCATAATTTTCGAGTGGTGGAACCCCGGGCGGTATCGCCAGATCTTCGCTCCACGTTTCATCAGCTTGCGGAGATTGTAATACACGACATCGGGCACCAGGGGCACGTCGTATTTTGACGACATGATGATGTCCATCTTCACACCCCGTTCGGCACAACGCTTCAGTGCCTTGATGACGGATGAGGTGGGGCAGAAGTAGGGGTTGACGATTTTCACGGAGTCTTTGGCGTTGTCGAGGGCACTGATGTAGAACTGTCGCATAATCTTGTTCGTGGTGTGAGGCTCACGGGTGGCGATGCCCACCATCTTATTACCGGCCTCAGTCCCACGGAAGTACTTCTCGTCCGTCAGCTTCTCTTTCGTCAGTTTCTCCCAGAAACGGATAAAGATATCCTGCAACTCGTTCACCGCCGGGCCTTCGATGCGGCAGTGCATATCGCGCCATTCGCCCACCTGTTCTGTGCCCACGAGATAGTAGTCGGCCACATTCATACCGCCCGTGTAGCCGATCTCCCCGTCGATGACCACAATCTTACGGTGATCGCGTGGCCAGATGTGGTTCACCCAGGGGAAGCGGATGGGGTCGAACTCGTAGATCTCGATGCTGTCTTCGTGGAGTGCCTTGAGGTGTGTTTTCTTCAGCGGTTGGTTGTTCGAGTCGTTGCCGAAGCCGTCGAAGACGGCACGCACCTCCACACCTTCCTTTCTCTTCTCCCTGAGGATGTCGAAGAGCAGACCTGCGATGGAGTCGTTGCGGAAGTTGAAGTATTCCAGATGTACGCTGCTCTTCGCCTGGCGGATGGCTTCGAACATGTCTGCGAACTTCTCCTTTCCCGACATCAGCAGTTTGACCTCATTGCCTTTGGTGAAACGAATACCATATTCGCTCATCTGTCTGACGATGAGCGAATCACAGGTCTCCGCATGTGTATACAATGATATCAGCAGGAATGCGATGATTCCTGCTGATCGTCTGAGTTGTGTCATTTCCTGTGTTTCAGTCTGTATTCGAGCGGCGTCATTCCGAACTTCTCCCTGAAGATGTTGATGAAGTTCTCAGCGGTTAGGAAACCGATGTTCGTGGCCAACTCACTCATATTGATATTAGTGCGTTTCAGCAGGATGCAGGCATGCTTCAGTCGCATGTCGCGCACGAGTTCTGCCGGAGTCTTGTTGGTGATGCTTCTCACGCGGTGGAAGAAAGGCACGCGTCCCATACCCATCGCAGAGGCCATCTCTTCAAGACTCATCTGTCCGCGACTCATGTTCTGCATCACGTACTGTTCAATGTTCTTCAACAGCTGCTGGTCCATCGCATCGAGCATCGAGTAGTCTGACAGCGTCTCCTGCTCCGCTGGCTCTTCCTCGACGACGGGCTGCTGGGTGGCCAGCTGGGTGTCGTTGCGCTTGATGACTTTCGTGTCCACACGGGCCATCGGATCGTCGGCGGCGATGATCTCATCGTTGTCGTCGCTCTTCTTGATCTCGCCCATATCGATGCTCTCGGTGGCCGTTGTCATACTGGCGTTGCGGTCTTCGAGCATACGGGTCTCTGCGCCTTCGATGAGGTTGCTGTTCATCTCGATAGGACCGAGACCGAGGATCTTGTTGAAGCGCATTGTGGCATCCTGCAGGTTGAACGGCTTCGAGAGATAGTCGTCGGCAGAGAGCGTGATGTTCTGCGACCGCATATCCTGCGGTGTCAGCACACCCTCGGTCATCAGCACGAACTTGATCTTCTGCGTCCTCGGGTTCATCTTCAACTGGTTACAGAGGTCGCTACCAGTCAGTCCGGGCATATCCTGCTTACAGACAACGAGGTCGCACTGCATCTCCTCGAGGTCGGCAGCTGCCTTTTCGCTGCTGTTGTAGGGGAAGAAATTGTAGACATATTTGAAGCGCGAGGTGGCGAACTTCAGGAAGTCGTCGTTATCGTCGATCATCACGATGGTGAACTTCATCGTCGGAGCGTCGAGGGCAGCCCTTGACATCGTGACCTCAGAGGTGAGGCTCTCGGTGGCGATGTCGGGCAGTTCGATCTCGCCGCGTCCGTTGAGTTCCAGACGGTCGTGGACAGCGTTCTTCGCACGTTCCTCCGGATGCTCCAGACTGGTCTGCATATCACTCACGCGGGTGATGATCTGCAGCATCTGCGAGTGGAGGGCGTTGAGCTGCTCACGCTCCTCGAGTGTCTTTTCCTTCTCAGAGAGGTTGCCGATGATGGAGGTCATACGGGCCATCGGCTGACGCAGATCCTCACTGGCGGCCTTGATCTCCTCACGCTGAAGGGCGAGTTCACGGATGACAGCCTTCTTACGGGCCTTGATGACTCTCAGCTGCTTGATACCGATGCGCCAGAAGTAGATGATGACGAGCAGGATGATGACATAGGCCAGGATCATCCACCACGACAGGAGCCAGTGGCGGGCGATCGTAATCTCGAGTGTGCGCTCCTGGTTACTGACGGCACCCTCCGCACTGACGGCCTTCACGTGCAGTGTATATTTGCCGCTGGGGAGGTCGCGGAAGGTGACACCGTGTGTCAGAGCGTTACCGTTGCGCCAGTCTTCATCCTTGCCTTCCATCCAGTACATGAACTGCAGGCGTTCGCTCTGGTTGTAGTTACCGGCTGCGAACTTGATGGTAAATGTATTCTGGTTGTGTCCCAGTTCAAGTCTGTTGGTCTCGTTGAGGGCCTGTGGCAGCACGATACGCTCCTGGTACATGTGACCTGTCAGGATCTCTTCTTCACCGATGAACAGCTGGGTAAGCATCACGCGTGGAAGGGCGTCGGTGTCGTCGTTGGCCTTCTCCACCACCCAGTTCACACCGTAGAGACCGCCCAACAGCACGTTGCCGTCCTGCTGGGTGATGATGGAACCGGGATTGAACTCGTTGCTCTGCAGACCGTCAACCGTTGTGTAGTTGTAGAGGCCGTAGTTGTTTCTTCCCTCTTCGTGGTTGCGCTGCACAACGATGCGGCTCACACCGCTGCTGGTGGTCACCCAGATGTTGTGGTTCTTGTCTTCTGCGATACCGCAGACGTTGTTGTTGCTCAGACCCTGTTTCTCCGTCAGGTAGTTCAGCGAGTCGTTCTCGAGGTTCAGGATGTTCAAACCTTCACGCGTACCGATCCAGAGGAGTCCTCGGGAGTCTTGTATCACCTGCGTGATGAAGTTGTTAGTAAACGACTTCAGGTTCGACTTGTTACCAGTGAGCATTGTCCTTTCCGTCGTCGAGAGATTCAGGATGAGCAGACCTTCAGCCGTTCCTACGTAGAGGTCGTTGGTCTTACCGTTCTTATTGTAGAACAGACAGGTGATGTTATTCGTCGTCAGTTTGCCGTTCTCACGGGTGTACGAGGAGAACGTGTCCATCTTGGGGTTGTACACCTGCATACCGCCGTTGGTGGCGATCCACAGGTTACCGATCTTATCCGTGCAGAGGGCGTTGATATGGTCGTCGATGAGAGTGGCAGAACTGTCCGTTGCCAGCGAGTAGATCTTCGACACGCCGTTCTTCACACGGGTCAGACCGTTACGCTTCGAACCGATCCAGAGGCTGCCGTCCTGGGTGGTGGCGAGACACGATACCTTCATACTGGCCAGATTACCCTCGTAGCCGATGACACCCTTGTCGCTGGTACCATACCAGATGGTACCGTTGGCATCCTGTGTGATGGCGGTGATGTCGCCGATGTGACGGGCACCGAAACGGTAGATATACTGTCCGCAGTAGGCCACACCCGACTTCTCCGTACCTACCCACAGCAGGTCGGTATCGTCTACGTATACACTTTGGATGCTGATCTTGTCGATCTCTCCGGGGTTTGTGTTGATGTTACGGGGCTTGACGCTCTCCACAGCATGCGTATTGACGTCCATCTTCAACAGTCCGAGCTGGTCAGAACCGATCCAGATGTTACCTGAGCGGTCGCCGGTCATACCGTTGATGTTGCGGTCAACACCATAGCCGGTCAGTCCGAGCGAGGGACCGATGTTGGTGTCCCACAGGTTGGCACTCTTGTTGTACATATACAGCGTACCCTGTCCGTAGAGCCAGATGTTGTCCTGCTGGTCAGCAAAGGCACGCAGCGACTTCGTACGGCGGTTCTTCAGCTGTTCCAGTCCCTCCGTTGCCCAGACGGTATGCTGCTGGTGCATCACGTCGCAGCACACGAGCTTACCGTCGTCATACACGATGACAGCGCCGTCCCGGCACTCACTGATTGAGCAAACCACACCCTGAGGAATGCCCTGAGCGTCGTTGGTATAGCCGAACTCATAGAGCAGCTGCTGTTGCTGATTGTAACACACGACACCCTTGTTGGGGATAGCGCCCCAGAGGTTCTTGTGACGGTCGATGTAGACGATGCTGGGGATGGTCTCGATACCCATACGGGCGAAGGTCTGCTTCATTTCGCGCTCGAAGGTCTCCGTCTGCGGATGATAGATGCAGTAGCCCGACGAGGTCTCGACAAGCAGGTTGCCGTCGAGCATCTCCTGGATGGTGTTGATGTAGCTGTCGTTCAGCGACGAGCCGTCCTGTGAGTCGCTCTGGAAGTTGCGGAAGGTGTAGCCGTCGAAACGGTACAGACCCGCAGGCGTTCCGAACCAGACGTATCCACGTGAGTCTTTGAGGATACAGTTCACCTGACTGGAGGTGAGTCCCTCACGTGCGTCCAGAGTCTTGAACAGGTAGTCGCCCGGTGCCGCATTCAACGGCAGCCTCTGCAAAACCGTCACTGCCACAAGCGGCAATGCCAGCATCATTCCGATCAGTAGTTTCTTTATCTTCATTGCGGTAGCAAATTTTACACTTTAATTTATACCATGCACGAGTAGTGGTCTACGACGCCCAGCAAGTGGTTGTCGCCGTCAACGACCAGCACAGAGTGCACTTTATATTTGTTCATAATCCTTTGTATCTCCGTGATCTTCGTGTCTGCCTTGACGGTCTTGGGTGTACGCGTCATAATGTCACTGACAGTACGGTCGAAGAATTCTGCCTGCCATTTCTCCATCGCACGACGGATATCACCGTCGGTGATGAGGCCTTCGATCTTGCCGTCGACCATCGCGATGCCTAGTCCGAGCTTGCCTTTACTTACGAGGATGATGGCCTCGCCCAGATGCATCTCAGGGGGCAAGACAGGCAGGTCTTCCTTGAACATCACGTCCTGAGCGGTGGTGAGTAGACGCTTACCGAGTTCACCGCCCGGATGGAACTGTGCGAAGTCCCTGGGCTGGAAGTTGCGCTTCTCGATGAGGGCAATGGCGATGGCATCGCCCATCGCAAGCTGTGCCATCGTCGAGCTGGTGGGAGCGAGGTTCAGCGGACACGCCTCTTTCTCCACGCCTACGTTCAGGTGGCAGGTGGAGTATTTCGCCAGCAGTGAGTCGGGATGGCCGCTCATACCGATGATGGGTATGTGCATATGGAGCACCATCGGGATGAAGCGCAGCAGCTCGTCGGTCTGACCGGAGTTAGAGATGGCGAGCACTACGTCGTCGGACGTCATCACGCCCAGGTCACCGTGGAACACGTCCAACGGGTTGATGAAGAACGAGGGTGTGCCTGTAGAGGAGAGGGTGGCGGCAATCTTCGCACCGATATGTCCGCTCTTTCCCACGCCAGTGACGATGATCTTGCCCTTGCAGTCGTACATCAGTTCGACCGCCTGCTCGAATTTCTCATCGAGCTTCTCAATCAGTCCGAGCACGGCTGCTGCCTCGTCCTTGAAACACTGTATGGCGTAATCTCTTGCGGTCAATTTATTTACGATTTACGGATTTACGATTTATGATTTTATGAGCTGCGCGACTAATGGCTCGAGCTTGTCGAGTTCCAGCATATTGGCAGCATCGCTGAGGCCCTTGTCCGGATCGGGGTGTACCTCGAAGAAGAAGCCTGTGGCTCCGAAGGCTTTGGCGGCGAGGGCCATCTGGGGTACGAAGCGACGGTCGCCGCCCGTCTTGTCACCAGCCCCGCCTGGACGCTGCACGCTGTGGGTGCAGTCCATGATGACTGTCGGCACAATCTCGAGCATGTCCGGGATGTTGCGGAAATCGACGACGAGGTTGTTGTAGCCCATCATATTGCCACGCTCCGTGAGCCACACCTCCTTGGCGCCGGCCTCTCGGGCTTTCTCCACAGGAAACCACATATCGCGCCCTGAGAGGAACTGTGCCTTCTTGATATTCAGCGTTCGCCCCGTCTTGGCGGCAGCCACAAGCAGGTCGGTCTGGCGGCAGAGGAAGGCTGGAATCTGCAACACGTCGCAGACCTCACCTACGGGCTGTGCCTGCCACGACTCATGGATGTCCGTGAGCACACACAGACCATATTTCGTTTTGATGTCATTCAGCATCGCCAGTCCGCGCTCCAGACCCGGGCCTCGGAACGAGTGGATGCTGGTGCGGTTGGCCTTGTCAAACGAAGCCTTGAAAATGATGTCTGTACCCAGTTTGGCGTTGATTTCCACCAACTTACGTGCCACCGTGTCGAGCAACTCTGCCGACTCGATGACGCAGGGACCTGCTATGATAGTTACCTTACTATTCATAATAATGCTGCAAAAATACGCATTTTATTCAATACCG